>PMXD01000257.1 GCA_003165895.1 Bacteroidota bacterium
GCAATGCCTTGTGATCCTGTTGCACCATTCTGGCCGTTTATACCAGGTATACCCTGCGGACCAACAGGCCCTTCATATCCTGGTAATCCCTGGTTACCAGTTGGCCCGGTATTTCCGGCAATGCCATGTTCTCCTGAAGAACCGGTTAAACCCGGCTCTCCTTTAACGCCTGCCGGGCCAGTCGGGCCGGCATTTCCCTGCGGGCCGGCCGGGCCAACAGCGTCTCCGGCGGTTGCAGCGTATAAAGCATAAGGAACACTTACCAGCTGGGTTACACCCATGTTAATATAATTTGATCCGCCATCAGCGTCGTACTCAATAACGATGTATTTGTTTCCCGTTGCCCATTTAATGTTTGCAAATATCCCGATGGTAGGTGTGCCTAATCCTATTTTAAGCGTAAACAAACCAAATTGGTTGGTTATAGCTGTCCGGGTTTCCTGATATTCAGTAGTTCCTCCACTTAATCCGTCAGTAATTGATATGCGTAATGACACAGTTTTATTTACAAGCGGATCTCCAGATAAGTTTCTGGCCACGGCCTGATAATTCATAGCTTGAGGAACCTGGCTATACCCTGCCAGGCATAAAAGAAGAAATAACAACAGGGTATAAAATTTCATAGGCGCCATGTTAACACTGATGTAATATTCTACGCATAACAACCTCAAATTGGTTCACTGCACAACAGAAAGTGGAGGTTACATGTAAATAACATTGTACAGCTTGTATGAATATGCAGATTCCGATAAAAACATTATATACCTATGCCAAAATCAGGGTGACACGCCAGCCTCAAAGCCTGCATTCAGGTAGTTGACCTTTTAAGTAAAGAAACCAGCTAATAAATTAATAGCTCAGGTGGTTGCCGCCAGCTATTAATTTAATCAAAACCGAATTACCTTTTGCTTTGTAGTTAAATAGGTGTATATTTGCACCTCCAAATCGCGGGGTGGAGCAGTTGGTAGCTCGTTGGGCTCATAACCCAAAGGTCGTAGGTTCGAGTCCTACCCCCGCAACTAAACAGAATCCTCTGAATTAATTCAGAGGATTTTTTAATTAATAACGTTCGCGGTTTACATCCTTTATTTTTCAAAGTTTGACAAAACTTACGTGGGCTTTACCGACAATTTACAAGACCGATTTAAATCGCACAACGAATCAGGCACAAAAGGCTGGACAATAAAATATCATCCACGGGAGCTAATCCAAACCGAGGAATTTGAAAGCCACAGTCAGAGAAGAATGGTTTAAGCCCACCAACCAAAGGAATTCACCCCAGTTTCAGGTGCTGATTACCTGATAGTAATGCTATATTACCCATAATGCAAGTTGCTTTCGTAACTTCGCACGATAATTATGGAAGGACATAGATCGGGCTTTGTAAATATTGTGGGCTTGCCTAACGTGGGTAAATCTACGCTAATGAACGCACTAACCGGCGAACGTTTGTCAATAATTACACCCAAGGCCCAAACCACACGGCACAGAATTATGGGCATAGTGAATGACGAAAACTACCAGGTAGTATTTTCTGATACACCCGGCTACATCAACCAACCGGCCTATAAGTTGCAAACCAACATGAACGATTTTGTGGATGAGGCCCTTGAAGACGCTGATGTAATTTTGTTTGTTACCGATAAAAATCAAAAAGAAGAGGAGCAGGCCCACCTGGTAGAACTATTGTTGAATACAAAAGCAGCTCCGCTGGTACTCATTAATAAAATGGACCTTTGCCAACAGGGCGAAGTAGAAAAACTGATTGCCTTCTGGAAGGAGAAATTACCGAAATCTGAAGTATTGGCTATTTCGGCGTCTTCGGGTATCAACAGCAAAAAGGTAATAAAAAAGATAGTTGAGCTGTTGCCCGTTCATCCGGCCTATTACGATAAAGACCAGCTAACCGACCGAAACGTAAGGTTTTTTGTATCTGAAATGGTGCGCGAAAAGATATTTTTGAACTATATCGCCGAAATCCCCTACTCGTGCCAGGTTGAAGTAGATACCTATGAGGAAAGTGAAAAGATTGATAAAATAAGGTGCGTGATATATGTTGAACGCGAGTCGCAAAAGATGATACTGATTGGCAAAAAGGGAGAATCTTTAAAAACTGTAGGTATAGAAGCCCGCGCAGAAATAGAGAAATTTTTAGGCAAGCATGTGCATCTGGAGTTATTTGTGAAGGTGAAAGATAAATGGCGCAACGACCCCATCTCGCTTAAACATTTTGGATACGACAATAAATAAACTGTAATTTAATCCGTGTTAAACACACAAATATTTACTCTTAAAAATGAGTTTTACAATAGCAATAGTAGGCCGGCCAAATGTTGGCAAATCAACCCTTTTTAACCGTTTGGTAGGAGAAAAGAAAGCCATAGTGGATAACCAGAGCGGGGTAACCCGCGACCGTATTTATGGCGAGTGCGACTGGGGTGGCAGGGACTTTAATGTAATTGATACCGGGGGGTTTGTGCCCCGTTCAAACGATGTTTTTGAAAAGCATATCCGCGAGCAGGTAATGATTGCCATTGAAGAGGCTTCCTTATTGCTTTTTGTAGTAGATGCTGCAACCGGCATTACCGCATTGGATGCTGAATTTGCCAAGATATTGCGCAAGCATCAGAAAAACGTTTTTTTGGTAGTTAATAAGGTTGATAACATTGCCAGGATGCATGAGGCCAATGAATTTTACAGCCTCGGTATTGACAATATTTTCTTTATTGCCGCCATGACCGGCTCTGGCAGTGGAGAACTGCTTGATGCTGTAGTAGCCAGGATGCCTGCTGAGATAGAACCCGATAAAAGCGAAGAGAATATTCCTAAGGTGTGTATCATAGGTCAACCAAATGTGGGTAAATCATCTTTGGTAAACGCCATGCTGGGCGAGGAAAGGAACATAGTAACCGACATTGCCGGCACCACCCGCGATTCGGTTCATACCCGGTTTACCAAATTCGGTAAAGACATTATTTTGATTGACACTGCAGGTATGCGGGGCAAAGCCAAAGTGCAGGAAAACCTGGAGTTCTACTCAGCAATAAGGGCCGTAAAAGCTTTGGATGAAGCGGATATCGCTTTAGTGGTATTAGATGCCACCAAAGGCATTACCCATCAGGACCTGAACATATACAAAATGACCATCAGAAAGCACCGGGGAATTATTGTTTTGGTGAATAAATGGGACCTAATTGAAAAGGAAACAAACACTGCACGGGACTTTGAAACTGTACTTAAAGCCAAATTGGCGCCTTTTAATGATGTGCCGATTATATTTATTTCAGCACTGGAAAAGCAACGCGTTTTTAAGGTTATTGAACAAATTGAACTGGTTTATGCCAACTTAAAAAAGAAGATAACAACCAGCAAACTGAACGATATATTGTTGAAAGCAATTGAGCAGTACAGCCCGCCCGCAGTAGATGGTAAACTGGTGAAAATCAAGTATGTAACACAATTACCTACGCCAACACCGTCCTTCGCATTTTTCACCAATCACCCTAAATATATCCGCGATTCATATAAGAACTATCTCGAGAACCAGTTACGTAAGAATTTCGATTTCAACGGGGTTCCTGTTAACATCTTCTTTAGGGAGAAATGAAAATATTTTTGGTAAAATTTGAAAAAACTAAAAATGGAAAATTATATTTGCGCGTCAATTAATTAACCTCAAACAAAAATTAAAGAAATGAAAAAGTTATTTTTCGCTTTCGTTGTAACCTCAATGGTAGTTCTTACAGCTTGCAATAACAAACCAAAAGAAGATGCAACTACAACAACTACAGACACAACTTCTGTAACTAAAGCTGCTGATGCAACTGCCCCTGCAGCTACAGATTCTACTAAGACAACTACAACTACTGATTCTACTGCAACTACTAAGTAATTCAGTTAGCTGCAAAGCTCAAAACATAAAAAAGTCCCCGCTATTCGTAGCCGGGACTTTTTTTGTTTCCATAAAGCGTCAAATTTTTTTCTTCTGCCTTTGAAGCACTAACCCTGCACCTGGTTTTACTCAAACCTGATTGCTTTTACCGGCGAAATTCTTGAAACAAGTATACTTGGAAGAATTAGCAACAGGAGCGTTATAATGATGGTCCCCACGTTTAAAATAACTATCCAGTTCCNNCAGTTCCAGTTCATTTCAACCGGGGCATAAGAGAGGTAATACGAGTCCTGCTGCAATTTAATTACGTGGAAATACTTTTGAACAAGGCACAAGCCAATACCGAACACGTTACCCGCCAATAGCCCCACACCAATTATTACAGCGCTGTAATACAGAAATATACGCCTGATGGAAATATTGTTAGCACCCAGCGCCTTCATAATGCCAATCATATTCGTCCGCTCTAATATCAAAATTAATAGAGCGGTAATCATGTTAATGGCCGCTACAACTACCATCAGCGATAAAATAATCAATTCATTCATGGTCTGAAGGTCGAGCCAGTCGAATATGCCCGGCGTCATGCTTTTAATGGTCTGCACGTCCAACTTGGGATTGTTAATGCGCGAATAAACCTGCTCCCCTATTACTTCTATCGGATCGCGCCGCAAGGCATCAATGGCGTCTTTTGACAGAAATGCTCCAAAAACTGTAAGAAAATACGCTTTGGCGCGGCTTTTAAAAAGATCCTGGTCTTTCAAAAAAACTTCAAAGCCACCTACGCTGTCTTTTCCCCAGTTATTCAGGTCCTGTATAACGCCAATATCAACTATAGCATACTTTTTATCGAAATCATCCAGCCCGGTTTCATATATGCCCTTTACTTTAAAAGGCCGGTTTCGGATACTGCGCCCCATAAAAGCCACGGTAAGTTTATCGCCGATTTTTAATTGCAGCCTGTCGGCCGTTGTCTTTGAAATGATAATATCACGCTTCGACTGCTCTGTTCCCGTTTTTATCTGGTCCCCTGCCTTCATATAGGCAGCAAAATTGCTCCAGTCATAGTCATCGCCAACCCCTTTTAATACTATACCTTCAAAATCATCCTCAGTCTTCAGCAAACCGCCTTTTAAGGCAGTTACCTGTATATGCTTAGCTTCGGGTATCAGGTTCTTATCTTTGTAAAAGTCCTGGTAGCGGTAAATACTTTGCTCTTCAAGCGAATTAGAGAGGCTGAAAGGGATAATCTCCAGATGCGACCAAAAACCGAGCACTTTATTGCGTATCTCTTTCTGAAAGCCGTTTACCAGCGAGGTGGCAATAATCATAGTACTCAAACTTAGCGCCACTGCTGCTACTGCAATGCGGATAATGAATGAAGAAAAACTTTTGCGGCTGCTGAAAGCTATTTTACGTACTATGAATAATTCAAGATTCAATGGGCTATTTCTATTTTAGCAAAAATATGATTAGTTAGCAAATAGTAAGAGATGATAGAATTGAGAAGCAAGAAGCAAGAAACAAGAACCTGGAATTGGAAATGGCGGGTGTTTATCAATGCATCTGTAATTTGCAGTTTATTATTATTGGCATCTATGGCAGATGCACAAGCTGTTGACCCCAACATTCCTCCCTATACCAGCAATGGCCATAAAATAACACCCGGGGCCGAACGGTTACATGGATTACTGGCATTGTTACACGACAAAAAAGTGGCTTTAATGGTGAACCAGACGTCGACAGTTGGCGAAACTCCCCTGGTAGATACCTTGTTAGCCTACGGTATCAATATCAAAAAAATATTCGCCCCGGAGCATGGGTTCAGAGGCAAAGCAGATGCCGGGGAAAGTTTAAATGACAGTATTGATGCTAAAACAGGCCTTCCGGTCATTTCAGTATACGGCAAAAAGAAAAAACCAACGGCGGATGACCTTGCTGATGTGGATATAGTGGTTTTCGATATACAGGATGTGGGGGCACGCTTTTACACTTTTATCTCCTCGTTGCATTACCTGATGGAAGCTTGTGCCGAAAACAATAAAAAACTGATTGTGTTAGACAGGCCCAATCCCAATGGCTGGTATGTAGAGGGCCCGGTGCTGAAGAAAGAATTTCAATCGTTTGTTGGCCTTGATCCTGTGCCCGTTGTTTACGGCCTTACTATTGGCGAGTACGCGCAAATGATAAACGGCGAAAAATGGCTGCCTGATGGCATGCAATGCACCCTGATGATAATTCCCTGCCAAAACTACGACCATACCGATCAGTTTTCATTGCCAATAAAACCATCCCCGAATCTGCCCAATGCAGCGGCCATAGCCCTGTATCCTTATCTGTGCTTTTTTGAAGGTACTAATGTAAGTGTTGGCCGTGGTACCGACCTTCCTTTCCAGGTAATCGGTTCACCCAAAACAAAGTTTGACGGCGCTTATGAATTCACTCCTCAAAGCAAACCAGGCGCCAAAGAGCCTCCTTTTCTAAAACAAAAGTGCTACGGTTATGCATTAAGTCCTTCGAATCAAAAATCATCATTCCATTACGTGTTGCAGATGTATAAACTGTATGCGGATAGGGATGATTTCTTCCTGAAAAACAATTTCTTCGACAAACTTGCCGGAACCGGTGAAATAAGAAAAATGATAATTGCGGGTAAGACTGAGGACGAAATAAAAGCATCGTATTCCAAAGACCTGGAAGCATTTAAATTGATAAGAAAGAAGTATTTACTGTATAAAGATTTTGAATGATGAAGCAATTGAAGATAGTTTTTATGGGCACCCCTGAGTTTGCAGTACCCATGTTGGATGTGCTTGTAAAATCAACGCACCAGGTAGTTGGGGTAATAACCGCTCCCGACAAACCAGCCGGAAGAGGTATGCAACTGGTAGAAAGCGATGTAAAAAAATATGCAGTTGCCCATAACCTCCATATCCTTCAACCCGAAAAGTTAAAGAACCCTGAATTTATTGCTGAACTAAAAGCCCTGAATGCCGACTTGTTTGTGGTAGTAGCCTTCAGAATGTTGCCCGAAATTGTATGGAGCATGCCGCCTTTAGGCACTATTAACCTGCATGCATCATTGCTGCCTCAATACCGGGGTGCAGCACCTATAAACTGGGCCATGATTAATGGCGAAAAAGAAACCGGCGTTACCACTTTTTTTATTCAACAGGAAATTGACACCGGCAAAATTATTTACCAGGAAAAAATTGCCATCCGCGATGACGAAAATGTTGGGGAGCTTTATCACGAACTAATGGAGCTTGGCGCAAAAGTTTTAGGCAAAACGGTGGATGCCATTGCTACAGGCGATTACCCGCAAATACCGCAGGACCACATTACCGAAATAAAACACGCCCCCAAAATATTTAAAGAAACCTGCAAAATTGACTGGAACAAGGATGTGGAATATATCTATAATTTCATTCGGGGGTTAAGCCCTTACCCGGGCGCTTATACAATTTTTGACAACAAGATTCTTAAAATATTCAAAGCCACCAGGCACACAACAAGTAGCCCTGTATATACTGCCGGAACAATTGCTACAGATGGCAAAACCATATTTCGCTTTTATGCAGCAGATGGATTTATTGATGTTGAAGAATGCCAGAGAGAAGGCAAAAAAAGAATCTGCATTAAAGATTTCTTACTAAGATTTGCATCCACAAAATTACCAGAAGGAGTTGTGCATTTATAGCTCTAAAAATTCTTTGCGCTCTTGCCTTTAATCTTTTGCGTCTTTGCGTTAAATGCCTTTCACCCTAATTCAACGAAATTTCAGGAATAATAGCACTGGCTGAATTACTGAAAGCCAGTTGATGAATGGTGTATTCAATGTAATCCGCAATCGGAAAATCGTCCATTATCTGCCTTACGTCTTTTACAGTTTGCACTACCATGGTAACCCATAATTTGCTTCTGTCCATAGCCAGTGTATAATTAGAAATCACCCCGCGGTTAAACATATCGTCTATATACTGTCTTTGCCCGGGTATCAGCAAAATAAATTCCTGCGTCAGCGCTTCGGGTAAACTTACCTCCACCATAAACTGGTTCATAGCAAATAATTTAAGCAATGAAATAAAACAAAAACAAATTCTCTTTCAAAAACAGATTGTTAATAAGGGGGGAGGTCAACAATCCTATTTAAACTTTATAACGCAGGCCTTTATAATTCATCCACTTCAATCGTTCCTTCAAAAACCCTTTCTGCGGGGCCAATCAGGAAAACATCTTTATATCCTTCGCCAGAGGCACTAAACCTTACTTCCAGTTTGCCACCCGGGGTTTTAACTCTCACACTATCAACCTTATTTCCGCCTTTTGCCGCAAACGCAAGGGATGATGCAACCACCCCGGTTCCGCACGATAAAGTTTCATCCTCCACCCCTCTTTCATAAGTCCTCACAAAAATCTCATCCCCGCTTATCCGCTCTGCAAAATTTACATTAATCCCTTCTTTCGAAAATCGCCCGCTGTATCTGATGCTCTTCGCATCCTTAACAATATCCATGCCACCAATATTATTCGCAAATCTTACATAATGTGGCGAACCTGTATTTAATATAACGTCATTATCATTGTAATGTTCCAAACTGTCTACATCTTTCATCTTCAGCGAAATTACGCCTTCATTAAGGATTGCGCCTTCATGCGGCCCGTCAATAGCCAGGAACAGGCATTTCTGATCAATAGCACCCAAATCATGTGCAAATTTTATCAGGCAGCGGCCGCCATTACCGCACATGGTGCTCTCGTTCCCATCACTGTTAAAGTATACCATTTCAAAATCGTAGTCCTTTTTGTCATTCAGCAATATCAAACCGTCAGCACCAATGCCAAACTTTCTGTCGCACAGGTGTTTTACAAAGGCGGTATGCTTTTTGGTAAAAAAATGATGGGGCCGGTTATCAATCATTACAAAATCATTGCCGGTGCCCTGGTATTTATAGAATTTAACGGTCATTAAAACTGAGTGTTAAAACAGGTTAATCAAATTTACTTTATGTTGCTAAAATCGTTGTAAGTGAAATAACTTTGGAACAGTAAACGTTTAAAAACAACCTTAGTTCAAAATTGATTATTAAAACACGGGTGTAAACCCAAAAACGCTGATGGTAAAATAATACTTAACAAACTAAAAACTGAAAGTATGAATTTTAAAAGAAACGGATCTACGGCCCTGGTAGCATTTATCAGTGCCTTTGCCGCAGTAGCAGTGTTTAACTACTTCGGGCTTAACAAACAAACAGTAAATATTATGGAGCGGCCCATACAGGGTAAATACACGGCATACAATGCGCCGCGTACTGAAATGCAACCTATAGATTTCAGGTACAGCGCTGCCGCTTCAACCCCTTGTGTAGTGCACATTAAATCAACCTTTAAACCGCAACGAACCGCCTATAAACCACAGGGTAACGACCCGTTTCAGGGCATGCTCGGGCAGGATTTCCCGCAATTCTTCCATGGCCCCAATCCCTACCAGCAACAGCCACAGATAGCCAGTGGTTCGGGTGTGATTGTGTCTAAAGATGGATACATTGTTACCAATAACCACGTGGTGCAGGATGCCGATGAGGTTGAAGTAGTGTTGGACAACAATAAAACCTACAAAGCCAAAGTAATTGGCAAGGACCCTGATACAGATATTGCCCTGGTAAAAATAGAAGCCAGCAATTTACCTACAATTGAGTTTGCCAATTCAGACTCAGTGCTGGTTGGCGAATGGGTGTTAGCAGTTGGCAATCCTTTCGATCTCGCTTCAACGGTTACCGCGGGTATAGTAAGTGCCAAAGGCCGCAATCTTAATTTGCACGAAGACGATGTAGCACCGGGTACACCAAACACGTCTATTGAATCGTTTATACAAACTGACGCCGCAGTTAACCCTGGTAACAGTGGTGGTGCACTGGTAAATGTTAGCGGGCAACTGGTTGGCATTAATACTGCCATTGCCTCGCCTACGGGTTCTTATGCAGGTTATTCGTTTGCAGTGCCTTCAAATATTGTAAAGAAGGTAATTTTTGACCTTGAAAAATTTGGCGTTAGCCAACGCGGTTACCTGGGAGTAACTATCAGAACCATGGATGATGAAACCTCAAAAACTGCTGGTTTTGACCACCCTTATGGAGTTTATGTTGATGGCGTTAATAAAGGCTCGGCAGGAGAAGAAGCCGGTTTAAAGAATAAAGATGTTATTACCAAAATAAACGGTTTCCCTGTAAACTCATCGCCTGAGTTGCAGGAGCAGGTTGCCCAATACCGCCCCGGCGATAAAATAAGCGTTGAATTTATCCGCGATGGCAAAACAGAAACAGCCACAGTTACCCTTAAAAACAAATACAACACCACTGCAAAAATTGATAACGCAATGGATTTTTTAAATGCCCTTGGAGTAAAAGTTGAAAACCTTTCGCCAAACGAATTACAGGCTTTAGGCCTGCGCGGCGGGGTAAAAATCACTGAACTGCAAAAGGGAAAACTAAGTGAATTTACCGACATCAGAAAAGGCTTTATCATTACCCAGATTGACGACCAAACGGTTAATAATGTTCAGGATTTTGAAAACATATTAAAAGATAAAACCGGTAAGGTCTTGGTAGAAGGTATTTACCCCAACAAGCCAGCCAGTTATATGTACGCGTTTAAGATGTAAATTAAGCTTTAACTAAAAACTTTAAACTGTCTCAAGGTTTTTATACCTTGAGGCAGTTTTGGTTTATGGCAGATAGCTACGCACTACAAAAAATAAAATCCCTGGACCCCGAAAAGGACCATTGGGAAATAGCACGCCTGAGCGCGTTCTATGAATTTCCGTGGGATAATAACCGGGCTTTGGAGTTAGCCCTATTCCGCACTTTTGCCGTACCTACCATATCAGCTATTTTGGATAAGACCAAACAGTTTGAAAACCGAACGCAAAAAAGATACGACGATACTGATTTGATATTAAGTGAAATTCTGGAGAACGGCCCCGAAAGCGAACGCGCCAAGGCAGCTATAGCTAAAATGAACTTTATACACAGCCACTTTAAAATAAGCGCCGATGATTACCTGTATGTATTAAGCACCTTTGTTTTTGAGCCCGAGCGCTGGATAAACAAATACGGTTATCGCAAGCTTACAGAAAATGAATTACGTGCCGGGTTTAAAATTTGGCAGGAGTTGGGCGCCTTAATGGGCATTAAAAACATTCCCGCCACAAAGCCCGAACTGGAAGAGTTTAATATCGAATACGAGCGCAAAAACTATATACCAGCTGCTTCAAATAAGTCCGTCGCCATATCAACTGAAAATCTTTTTCTGAGCTGGTTCTTACCTAAACCTTTATATGGTTTGGGAAGGCCTTTCTTACATGCTATTATGGACGAGCCATTGCTTGTAGCGGTGGGATTCAATAAACCCCACTGGCTAATCCAAAAATCTGTAGATACGTCCATGGCTTTGCGCAGGATAGTTATCGGCTGGTTACCCAAAAGAACAAAACCGGTTTTAAGAACAACAATACCCCGCAAAGAAACCTATCCCAAAGGGTATCAGGTAAAAGATTTAGGCAGCCATAAATACAAATAGGGGGTACTTGCTGTTTGCCTTAGTATCCCTTTCGGGGACGGAAGGGGCGGCTGTTTCTTCTATCTTCACCCCCGATTTGAAAACCAACACTGCATTTTTTACTCCGGGCATCAGGTACATGCTGCTCAGCACTTTCAGCTTTGCAATTATGAATGTGCTGGTTAAAAAACTAGGCAACATACCCAGCATGGAACTGGTGTTTTTCCGTTGCGCGGTATCTATGCTGATGTGTTTCCAGGTATTATATAGCGAGCGCGTTGATTGGAAAGGAAGTAACCGCGCCCGCCTGATTGCCCGCGGCACTTTCGGCACTATATCCGTTTACTTCTTTTTTGTTACCCTACATAATATGCCATTGGGTACGGCGGTCACTATTCAATATCTGTCACCCATCTTTACCACTATTATCGCCATATTTTTGCTGAAAGAAAAAGTGAAACCCTGGCAATGGCTGTTCTTCATTATTTCGTTCTCCGGCGTGCTGGTAATTAAGGGATTCGACACACGTGTCTCAATACCTATGCTTATGATTGGCATACTATCTGCCCTGGGCTCAGGCTTTGCGTATAATATGGTACGGAGCCTGAAAGAGAAGGAACATACTATGGTAGTAGTATTGCACTTTCAAATCATTGGCGCCGCAACCGGTTTCGTTTTCTCGCTATTTAACTGGAGAATGCCGCAGGGTTGGGAATGGTTCTACCTAATCATGACCGGTGTGTTAACACAGATAGGCCAGGTAAACCTGACCAAAGCTTTGCAGCTTGAACGCATAGCCAATGTTTCAATTTTCAACTACCTCGGCATTATTTATGCGCTCGCCTTTGGATTTGTTTTATTCGGTGAGCAATATGATTGGGTTGCCCTTTCCGGAATTATTTTGGTAATAGGCGGAGTTTTATTGAACTACTTTTATAACCGGGGGCAAAATACTATGGTTGTGGAAGAAACTTTAACAGGAACAGAAGAATGAACAGAATCAACCAATATCCCGATGCATTTACTGAGCGCATGAAAACCTTGCTGCCCGATGATTACGAGGCATTCATAAAAAGCCTTGACGGGTACTCCCCCACCTCAGTGCGCATGAATGCGACCAAACCAACCGGCAAATTTGCTGATGAAGAAAACATAAGCTGGTGCAACACGGGCAAATATTTAAATGAACGCCCGTCCTTTACTTTCGACCCGATTTTTCATGCCGGGTCTTATTATGTGCAGGAAGCCAGCTCCATGTTCCTGGAAGAGGTTTGGAAACAACTTAACCTGGGTAGTCAACCGTTGAAAGTGCTCGACCTCTGCGCCGCGCCCGGTGGCAAATCAACGCACCTGCTTTCGCTGATGAGTGCAGAAAGCCTGTTAGTTACAAACGAGCTAATCCCTAACCGCAATAAAATTCTTCAGCAAAACATCATCAAATGGGGATATGCCAACTGTATCATTACTCAAAACAAACCTGAAGACTTTGCCGGATTTGAAAATTACTTTGATGTGATTTTGATTGACGCCCCCTGTAGTGGCGAGGGGCTTTTCAGAAAAGATAAAGATGCCATTGGTGAATGGAGTGAAAAGAATGTTGCTACATGCGCTGTCCGGCAAAAAGATATTGTAACACATGCAGCCGCCTGCCTTAAACCCGGCGGCCATTTAATTTACAGCACCTGCACTTATGAGCCTGTAGAAAACGATGAAAACATAGCCTGGATGCAGCAACTTGGATTGCAGAGCCTATCTCTTGACCTGTCTAAGTATCCAGGTGTAACTAAAACCCAATATGGTTGTCAGTTCTATCCACATCGCATTAAAGGTGAAGGGTTTTATATTGCGGCCTTGCAGAAGGAAGGTACTGCACACGCTTACCCAAGCGCACCGGTTAATAATAAAAAGCTGCCGCTATTAAGTCCGGCCTTACAGGGTTATTTACGGCAACCTGAAGCATTTACTGAGTTAAAAAAGAACGACTTTATATTCGCTATGCCTTTATGGATGATGAATGATTTTACCATCCTTGAAAAGCGCCTCTATATCCGCAATGCCGGCATATTAGCAGGAAGCATAAAGGGTACCGATTTTTTACCCGCACACGACCTTGCTTTAAGTAACCACATCCGGAAAGATATTCCATCTGTTGAACTTAGTGAAGAAGAAGCCATAACTTACCTCCGCTGCGAAACACCCAAAATAAACTCAGAGCTCCGTGGCTGGTGCCTGGCAACTTATCAGGGCCTTAACTTAGGTTGGATGAAATTAATGCCGGGACGGTTGAATAACTATTTTCCGAAGGATTGGAGGATTTTGAAGAGGGCTTAGATTGAGTAGCCAGCTAAATTATTGGAATACTTTCTTTGCTCCGTTTTTCAACAACAACGAAGAAAAACGCCCCCCGGGCTTATTTTTAAGGTTAAATGCATATAGATAAAAGCATAAACCACCTTGAGGGGAAATCGCTTTTTAGGATGCTTAAAATCAGAAAAAAACGGTTATCACTGTACCNNTTAAAAAAAAGTGTACCCGTCCGTGACGGGTACACTTTGAGGAATGGGGACCCGGCGCGTATGCGGCCCACCCTAAGTGTAGGACAATTGCGACCCGTGGGACACTAGCCCCCAATGTGCCACAAGTCCCATGGCCTGCTGGATTTCATACACCTCTATTAATCCAATAAAAATTTACTTTTACGCCCATGAAGAATCTGATGGTACTATTGCTTTTGTCGCTGGTGGTTATTATTGGCTTTAACTCGTGCAGCCAGTGTAATAAGCCTAAACAAGCCCCGGTTGTAGTACAGGATACTACCGCCAACGCCAAAATTGCAGCCGTAAATGAAGAGATAAAAAAAGACTCGCTCAATCCCTTCCTATATTTCAAACGCGCCCATATTTACGATCATAATGACGACCTGAAACATGCCACCGATGATATGTTCAAAGCACTTTCGCTCGATTCTCTTCGTCCTGAGTTCTTTTTGTATGCCGCCGAGCTTTTTAAAAAGAGCGGGGAGCCAAAGCGGGGTATAGCCTTGATGGATAAAGCTATTGTAGTTGATTCTATGAACACGGATCTTTATGTAAAAGCTGCCGAACTTGCTTATATTGATACCACCATAAGAGGCAATTACCTGCTGGCGCTTTCGTACCTCAACGCAGCAATTCGAAAAAACCCGCAAAACGCCGACATCTATTTTTATAAAGGCAATGTTTTTAAAGAAATGAGGGATACCAACCGGGCTATTTCATCTTTTCAAACCGCAACGGAGTTGAATCCCAAATTTTACAATGCCTATGTGCAGTTAGGTTTACTACTGGCGCAAAAAAAGGATAAGAACGCCGCCAGGTATTTAGACAATGCCATTAAAGTAAGCGACAAACCCGAAGATGCGCTGTATGCCAAGGCCAATATTTTAAAAGAAACTGCATTAGGGCTTGAAGCAGCCAATAAAGATGCCCAGGCTATTGAAAAGTTTAACGAAGCCATTGAAACCTACCGAAAAGTAATTGATGTAAATTATACCAACGTTGAATCATATATGGGCATAGGTTTTAGTTATTATGAAATGGATTCGGTTGAACAGGCTTACAAATATTACGGGCTTGCGGCAAAGCTTGAACCTACTTATGCCGGGGCCTACTTTAGCAAAGGCCTTTGCGCCGAAGACCTGGGCCGTAAAAAAGAAGCCATGGATTTATACCAAACCTGCCTGAATTTAGACCCTAAGTTTACAAGGGCGCAGGAGCATTTGAAGAAGTTGCAGGCCAACCCGTAATTTTAGAATCAAGTATTGCCAGGCGAATTGTAGCCATAAAAAAGGCCCATTTGTTTTTTCAACAAACAGGCCTTTTAAATTGGTAGTAAGTAATAACTACAGTGTACAGGTTGTTTGCTGAGTAGTTCCCTGAGTATAAGCATTGCCTGCTTCGCAAATAGCAGCTGCTTCTGCCTGAGTAGCACCAGGAATAATGCTGACTCTTGTTGCCCCACCCGCAGCCGTTGAATCAACACAAGTACAAGTGTAATTCTTTTTACATGAAGAAATAAAGATTCCACCAGCGATTAATAAAAAAGCTATTTTTTTCATAAGGTTTTTTTTTAGGTTTTTTAATGAATTCAAATATATAAACACTTCTTTCATTTCAGCCTTTAAGTCTTAAATATTTTTTAAACATTTCGCTGGTATAACCAATATAGCCCTTATATTATCATATAACACATTCATTTTAAAAGCTTTTAAGGCTTTGCCACAGGAGGGATATACACACATTTGCCTACCGGGTTAAAACGAATCGCCCAAAATCAACATTTGCAGCTAACCTCTCAATTTATATCTTCGCAGCCACAATTTAGCATTATGATAAACATTACATTACCCGATGGCTCAGTGAGGCAGTATGAACCCGGTGTTACAGCCTATGATGTGGCTATGAGTATTAGCCCCGGTTTGGCAAAAAACGTTTTAAGTGCAGAAGTAGACGGACAGGTTTGGGACCTTACCAGGCCCATTACCAAAGATAGCCACGTAAAACTGCTGAAATGGGAAGATGAATGGGGCAAAAAAACCTTTTGGCACAGCAGCGCCCACTTAATGGCCGAGGCCCTTGAAGCTATGTTCCCCGGTGTAAAACTAGGTATAGGCCCTCCTATTGAAGAAGGTTTTTACTATGATATTGACCTTGGCGACCGTAAGTTGACTGAAGATGAACTGACCGCCCTGGAAGCTAAAATGAAGGAACTGGCAGCTAAAGACAGCAAATATATCCGCAAAGATGTATCAAAAGCCGACGCCGTTAAATACTTTACCGAAAAAGCTGACCCTTATAAGCTGGAGTTATTAGAAGGCTTACAGGATGGCGAAATCACATTCTACCAGCAAGGCAATTTCGTTGACCTTTGCCGGGGGCCGCATATTCCCTCTACTGGAAATATAAAGGCAGTTAAACTATTAAGCATTGCCGGTGCATATTGGAGAGGCGATGAAAAAAACAAGCAGTTAACCCGTATTTACGGAGTTACCTTCCCTAAGCAACAGCAGTTAGATGAATATGTAAATTTGCTGGAAGAAAGGAAAAAACGCGATCACCGCACCTTAGGCCGCGACCTGGAGATATTTACTTTCGACGATGAGGTTGGCCCGGGCCTGCCTTTATGGTTGCCTAAAGGTGCCGCTATTATTGAAAAGCTGGAAGCTTTAGCCAAAAAGAACGAAAACGAGCAAGGATATGTGCGCGTAAAAACACCTCATATTGCCAAGGAAGCCCTCTATATCCGCAGCGGCCACTTACCTTACTATGCCGAGTCTATGTTCCCACCTATGGAACTGGATGGCACTAAGTATTACTTAAAAGCCATGAACTGTCCACACCACCACAAAATATTTGGTGCTCTGCCCAAGTCATACCGCGATATGCCATTGCGTTTAGCTGAATATGGCACCTGCTACCGTTACGAGCAGAGTGGCGAGTTATTCGGCTTAATGCGTGTGCGTTCGCTGCAAATGAACGATGCCCACATCTACTGCACTAAAGAGCAGTTTGAAGAGGAGTTTATGAAGGTGAACGACCTTTACGTAAAATACTTTAAGATATTCGGCATTGAGAAATACTCCATGCGTTTCTCTACCCACGCCCCGGCTAAATTAGGTGCCAAATACATTGACAACCCAACTTTGTGGAAGGAAACCGAAACAATGGTGCGCAATGTGCTGGTAAAATCAGGTTTGCCATTTGTTGAGGTAGCAGATGAAGCCGCATTCTACGGCCCCAAGATTGACATACAGGTATGGAGTGCCATCGGCAAAGAATTCACCCTGGCCACCAACCAGGTAGATTTTGCCCAGGCTGAAAGGTTTGACCTGTCATTCACCAACGAAAAGAACGAGAAAGAACGCCCACTGATTATTCACCGCGCCCCACTATCTACGCACGAGCGCTTTATAGGCTTCCTGCTGGAGCATTACGCAGGTAAATTCCCGGTTTGGCTGGCTCCTGAACAAGTGGCTATTCTGCCCATTTCAGATAAGTTCCTGGACTATGGAAAAGAGGTTCGCGATGAACTAAAGAAGCACGGCTTGGCAGTTACGTTGGACGAGCGACCCGAAAAGATAGGCAAGAAGATACGCGATACCGAGATCCGTAAAGTGCCTTATATGCTGGTTATTGGTGAAAAGGAAATGACCGACCGTTCGGTAGCTGTACGCAGACAGGGACAAGGCGACCAGGGGGTAAAAGCACTCGGCGATTTTATTGCGCAGGTGGTGCAGGAAGTGGAGGAATACAAGTAAGCTTTGCAAATGATAGTAGCCAAAGGCCATAAGGGAAGGTCCCTTATGGCCTTTGCTTTTTTCTTCAACTCAAATTAATGGTTTAGAACCTTTAAGGCCAGATAAGCGTTGTATCTGAATTGCTGCAAAATCCACATCCTTTTAGCCATCAAAATTTCATTTGGTAAACTCATAAAGGTTTTGTTATTTTTGTAGCACAAAATCATTCACTCACAAAAAGAAAAGAAATTTGGCAACCAGTCCACGTCCCTTCAATCCCCGTTACGGCGGCAGAGCCCCGTTCAAAAGAGAACCCGAACACAGTATTAACGAAAGAGTAAAACACCAGGATATCCGTTTGGTAGGAGAAAACATTGTACCCGGTGTTTATACCACCCAGCAGGGTCTCAATATGGCTATTGAGCAGGGTTTAGACCTTGTAGAGATATCGCCTAACGCAGTACCACCCGTTTGCCGTATTATCGACTACAACAAGTTCCTTTACGAGAAAAAACGTAAGGAGAAAGAAATAAAAGCACATGCCAAAAAGGTAGAAGTAAAGGAAATACGCTTTACCCCTAATACGGATGAGCATGATGTGGAGTTTAAAGCAAAACATGCCGAAAGCTTTTTAAAGGAAGGCAACAAGGTGCGCACCTTTGTTATGTTTAAAGGTCGCGCTATTGTTTTTAAAGAAAGAGGCGAACTTTTGCTGCTTCAATTTGCCGACAGGCTTAAAGAATCGGCCATTGTTGAACAGCTACCTACACTGGAAGGCAAAAGAATGTTTATGACTTTGGCCCCTAAAAGCAAAAACAAAAAACCGGCCTAAATGCGGCAAAAGCGGATATTGATTTGAAAAAAGGCGCTTATAGCGCCTTTTTTATTCTTACCCACCCACCCCATAGACCTTCCTCGCAGAGTCTCCCTTTTCGGTTCTGCGAATAGGGGACTCTGCGTTTTGGCAAGGCAGCACCAGATTCGCGCACCTCAATAGTTTCGGGGCTAATCTTCGGAAAGGAGACACTGCGGAGAAACCATTTGGGGCAAAACCACCAACAATTACCCACATTTTTCCAAAATCTAACTTTCAGTAAACTTATGGTTTGGATTTGTAGAAACTATCTCTATATTTGCCGTCCGAAAAATTAAACAAATTTATGCCTAAACAAAAGACAAATTCCGGAGCCAAGAAGAGATTCAAAGTTACCGGATCATGTAAAATAAAGCGCGCTAAAGCATTTAAGCGCCACCTGCTGGGCCGCAAGAGCAAAAAAAGAAAAGAAGCCCTGAGCAAATCTACCGTTGTATTTAAAGGAGATGTGCACAGAGTTAAAATGATGCTTGGAATGGCTTAAATTATTTATTACCCAGAAATCTGTCAACACTAAAAAAACTAAGAAATGCCACGTTCAGTCAATGCAGTAGCTTCCAGAGCCAGAAGGAAGAAGATACTTAAAAAAGCAAAAGGTTACTTCCTTAGCAGAAGTAATGTTTATACCGTAGCCAAAAACGCTGTTGAAAAAGCAGGTATATACAGCTATGTAGGCCGTAAATTAAAGAAAAGAGATTACCGCGGTATATGGATTACCCGTATCAACGCCGCCGTTCGCGAAGAAGGCCTTACTTACTCTAAGTTCATCAACAAACTGGCTTCGGCTAATATTGACCTGAACAGAAAAGTACTTGCCGACTTAGCCCTGAACGACCCTGCTGCATTTAAAGCAGTAGTGGCTAAAGTAAAGTAGTAATAATTCAACCGTCATAACAGAAAGGCTGCCCCAAAGGCGGCCTTTTTTGTTTTGCAAACAGAGTTCCTTTATACGTACCACTGAAGCATCTCTGTTACCGCCAGTTGCGCCCGATATCCGCCACTTACACAATCTGCCTCCCAATCACGAGCGTTTTACATCAATTTTGGTGTAAAATAAAACGCTATGAAAACCCTTATCACAGCAGCCATTTTTTCAAGCAAATGGCGAAGGGCAAGGATTTTGTCGGAATCGTTTTGCGCTTTGGCAACCGCAGTTTTCAATTGCAGTATTTGTGCATCAGTGGGCATATTTCATATGAAATTAGGAAATTATATCATTGAAAAATAAATAACAATATGCATTTTATGACAATGCGGGGCTGTACATAAGCTATCCAAAAAGCCAATAATCGCGCCGAAAAGAAAGCTCAATGGATTATGTAGCCAGGAAACCCTATCCTTTCTCCCAAAACCTCAACGAATCATTTCCATTGGTATAAACCAACTCATATCCTTCCGGCACCCATTCACCCCAGTAAGTAACCAACCGGGTTCCTGCAGGCATCTTTAATAGTTTTTCAGTAAGCGCCAACGTATACGACTGGTATAGTGCAGGGTCTAATTCAACAGAACTATCAATGGCATTATTGTCCTCAATGTTCTCGTAAAAGGCGTTGTAAAAGAAAAAGGCATTGTACTGGCTGAAGTCAATATCAATTACATTCGCATGTATAAACTTTACATTGGACAGTTGATAGTGCTGCGCAATTTTATCGGCCAGCTGGCAAAGATTCTGCCGTTGTTCAACGCCAACAAATAATCCATCGTTACAGGCAGCCCCTATCACGCAAAATTTACCTGCACCGGAGCCTATATCAAGCACCCTGACACCCGGCCTGTTTACCAGGAACTTAGCTGCCCTTTTTGCAATAGTAGCCGGCGCCCAATGCTTGCCAGACAGCCGTTCAATTTCCTTCGGAAAATTGTCATCAAATTCTTTATCGGAAATAAATCTGGGTGAGAAGGAATCCATACCAGCCGTAAAGATAACCCATCGCGACAATTTACAACCCCACCAAACTCCCCTCATCCCCCTTCTTAGCCACTACAAAATCACCCATTACCAGGTAATCTATATCTGCTACTGCAAAGCTGCGGATGGCATCGTAAGGAGAGCAAACTATCGGCTCTCCGCGGATGTTGAAGGATGTATTGACCAATACAGAGTACCCTGTCTCATCTTTAAATGCTTTCAATAACTCACGCATTTCGGGGTTCTCTGTTTCGTTAACGGTTTGTATGCGCACAGAATTGTCTACGTGGGTAATAGCCGGTAGCTTGCCCAGGTATTCGGGATTAATGTTGTATACCAGCAGCATGTATGGATTGGGATATGCGCAATCAAAATACTTGCCGCAATCTTCTTCCAATACAATTGCCGCAAACGGACGGAAGCCTTCGCGGAATTTAACGCGGGCGTTCAACACCTCTTTCATATTCTGCACCACCGGTGAGCCTATAATGCTGCGGTTACCCAATGCCCGTGGGCCAAACTCCATTTTGCCCTGAAACCAGCCAAGTATTTTGCCTTCGGCCAGTTTCTTAGCCGCAAATTTAGTAGCGTGGGTTTTGGTTTTTACATAAGGCAGGTCAAACTGCTTTAACGCTGCTTCATATTCAGCTTCGGTATACCCGTTGCCCAAAAACGCCGAGTCCATTCGGTAGCGCTCAGGCATGTTCAGATACTGATGATAATATAACAAAGCGCTACCCAATGCAGTGCCCGAGTCGCCTGCTGCGGGTTGAATAAATATGTTTTTAAATATCCCGTACTTGGCTATCAGGCCGTTGGTAACGCTGTTCAATCCTACACCCCCTGCAATGCACAGGTTTTCGCTTTTTGTTCTTTCCCGCAGCTTGCGGGCCATGTGTAAAATAACATCTTCAACAATATGTTGTGCGGCTGCGGCAACGTTCAGTTCTTTCTCTGTCCAATCCTTCCCTTCAGTTTTCGAAGGGCCGAACAAATCAGTAAACTTTTTGGTAACCGGTGTTTTACGGGTGTAGTGGTAGCAGAAATAACTCATATCCAGCTNNTTTGTATACTCCTCGCTGTCATGCTTGCCGTACGATGCAAGGCCCATCAGCTTTCCGGGCCCTTCAATCAGTTTAAATCCCAGATGGCGCGAAACTGCCTGGTAAAATGCACCTAGCGAATAGGGTGTATCAACGGTGCTTAGCTTGGTAATTTTATTTCCTTTTCCGTAAGCAGTCATACTGGTAGTCCATTCTCCTGCCCCATCAATGGTAAGTATAGCAGCCTCTTCAAAAGGTGATGGATAAAAGGCACTGGCGGCATGGCACATGTGGTGCTCCAGTAAATGAAACTTAAATTTGGTTGGGCGCGATGGGGGAAAAGCTTTTTTAATTGTTTCGGGCAACCTTTTCATATCGCCCAGGTAATTCAGCATACCCAGGTTTTCTTCTACCGTAAAACTGCTTTGTTCCCTTAACAGTATGGGCAGCTTATCCCAAAACTTAAAGAAGAATACCGGCACTTTAGAATATGAGATAGATGGCTTCCAGAAAAAAGTAACATGGTCAATATCTGCCAAATCAACATTGGCTGCGCGCATACATTCCTCAATAGATTTTAA
>PMXD01000212.1 GCA_003165895.1 Bacteroidota bacterium
AATCCGCCACCGCCGCCGCCGCCGCCTGCGCCGCCGTAATCATCAAGGCCGCTTAGCTGCTGGCCGCCACCTGCACCACCTCCACCTCCACCGCAGCCGGGAAAACCGTCTGCACCCGTGTTTCCGGTTGCGCCGGGAATATAATAACCTCCGGTTATTGTTCCGGCAGGCCCTGCAGCCCCTGTTGCACCCGAAGCACCTGCTGTTCCGTTGCCACCATTTCCTCCTCCGGTGGTATTACCACAACCGGGATTACCAAAGGTACACCCGAAAGAACATACGGTGCCTACCCCTACACTACCAGCAGCGCCACCGCAGCCGACTCCGCCGCCAGCACCTGCTGCATCTGCCACACCTTGCGAACTAGGGTTGTATTGGGTAACACTGCCTCCTTTACCACCCGTGTTGCCACCAATTCCACCTGCCCCCCCGGGGTCAGGCCCTGGTTCCGTTAGTCCGTTGGTGCCCGTGCTTCCATTAGCGCCGGGTAAACCGTTTGTACCGCCGGTTCCGGTGGCTCCAACAGCACCTGCTCCGGTTGTAACATTGCATCTTACAATATTGTAGTTACTGCACCCGCTTAGATAAATACCGTAAACTGAGTTACCTATGCCGGGGGCGGCGACAACCTGCAAGGTTAAGTCCTGTAACCTGAAACCCGAAACGCTGGTTCCGATAATAGCTACCAAAGCATTGGCCGGTGCAGCAAAGAGATTGGTATTGTCTTTAATCAGAACAGTTGGTGTAGCATTACTTTTTATCCAGGTTACGGGATCAAATCCACCTTCAAGAATCATGTTATTGGCAAGCTGTAAAGGGAAACTGAAATTGTAAGTGCCACTGGCAAGCCAAACTCTGCTAACAGCTCCGCTACTTGCCAGGGTTAGGCCATAGGTAAGGCTGGCGGGATTGGCCCGGGTACCCGCAGTACCGCTACTGTTACCATTTGGGGTAACGTAAATAATATCGCATTGCTGTGCTGAAACGGATAGAAATGACCCTAAGATAATAACCCAGCTAAGTAATTGTTTGTAAAAGTTCATCCTCATGGTAAAACGTTGTCCAAATTTAAAAGTAACAAAACTTACTTACATTAAGATGGCGAATATGGCTATCAAGTTGCGGGCTGACAAGCAAATATTTCAACAATAGAGGATAACCCCTTGTAAGGTATTGTTTTAATTATTAACTTATTCTTTTACGAACCTTACAAACGATACGGCTTCGTCGTTTTTGTCGTAAGCGCGAAGAATGTAGATACCGGGCTTAAATGAGTCGGATGATATCTGATTAGGGTCTTTTACAAATTGCTTATAAAGCTCATTTCCGCCCAAGTCGAAAATTTTAATGTAAACGATATCGCTGCCGGTTTGGCGTATTTGGTTTAGTTTATTTCTCAAAGGGTCGATATAAACGTCCCTGAATTTTTCGGAAGTTATTTGGGCAATAAAAGTGACGTTTGAGCCAATGCTCCAGAGTTCGCGGCCACGGGCATCGTCGTTTGCACTGAAAAAAAGAGTGGTATCACTTTTATAAAAATTGCCCGGTTCAGAGCTGCAGGTGCCCTGGCATATTTCTCTTAGCATAAATGTTCCTTCAGGCGTTCCATCGGTGCGCCAAAGTT
Organism: Bacteroidota bacterium; assembly: GCA_003165895.1. Lineage (GTDB taxonomy): Bacteria > Bacteroidota > Bacteroidia > Chitinophagales > LD1 > Bog-950. The sequence continues at coordinate 1,625 of PMXD01000212.1, forward strand.
CCATACCCGTACCGCCCGAATCGGTGGAGAAATATATGAATCCGGTATCGGCATACAGGATTTTAAAATGCTGCAAGCCCGAGGTATTTGGCACAAAAATATGCGTGCCGGTGTCGCTCAGGTCACTAACCCATAATTCGGCACGCTGAGCGCTATCGCTGGCGGTAAAATAAAATTTATCTCCCAAAACAACCGGTGCCCCGGGGTCGCTGCCATCTTTACCCGTGCGGATATCTTTAATCAGTGCAGTTCCCTGTTCGGTGCCATCGCTCTGCCAAAGTTCCTTGCCATTTGTCTTAGTAGTAGCCGAAAAAATAAGGTGGTCTTTAAATACGCAAAAATGCAAAGGCAACGCATCTGCCCTGCCGGGGTTTATATCTTTAACAAGGGTAGTTCCTTCCGTGGTTCCATTGGTTTTCCACAGTTCAGAGCCATTATCGAGGCTATAGCCGCTAAAATATATTTCGCCCTTAAATTTCACATAAGGGATAGAATCTCCCGCATCTCCCGTAGGGGCCACGTTTTTTATAAAAACGGTACCATCTTCGGTGCCATTGCTCTTCCACAGGCCATAGCCATGTATATTGTCGTTAGCGGCAAAATAAACAATATCGTTATCGGCAAAAAGATAAACGGGGTTTCCGTGCTGCGGGCCGGCAAATATATCTTTCACCATTACAGTACCGGTATCGGTGCCATCGCTTTTCCATAGCTCTGTACCATGCTTGCCATCGTTCGCATCAAAATACAGGTAGTTACCTGCTTTTACCAGCACCAGATCAACCGACGAGCTGATTTGCCCGGGCATAATATCTTTTATCAGCCTGGTTCCTAAATCAGTCCCATCGCTGCACCAAAGCTCAAACCCATGGCTTTCGTCGCTGGCAAAAAAGTAAACTTTATTACCAAGCGCCTGTAACGTTGAAGCCCTGAAAGAAAGGTGCCCATGATAATAGCACGCGTCAGAAGGGCCCGGGTCTATATCCCTCACCATAGTGGTTCCTGCTTCGGTGCCATCAGTTACCCATAGTTCGTAACCATGTAAGCCGTCGTTGGCAATAAAGTAGGTTAAATTNNCAAAATTGGTAGGGTTGGAGTTACCTGAGCCAATGCAAATATCTTTTACAATAGACTGGGCAAAACCGGTTTGAGCCGAAAAAGTAAGAAGTAAAATATAAAAGGCCCTTTTCACGCTGACAGCAATTTTTTTAAGCAGTGGCGAATATATCAAGATAAACATGGAGTGCGAATTTTGCAACCCCTGCTTTAGCAACTAATTAATGTACATTTAATTTTTTATAGCCCCGGAAGCAATTAATGAATCTGCCGTTAACCGGGCCAGTAACTGGTACCCTTTGGGTGTATAATGCCCATCATTAGGATAGGAATAGTGGTTTTTAGGTTGGGCTGCCACTTGGCTAACGAACGGTGTAAAAAGGCTGAAATGTGCAATGCTGTCAGCTTCAAGAAGGCCTGTCAACTCATCAAAGTTGTGCAGGGAATTTTTGAAGAAAAAACCAAACCTCACATCCGACATTTTGGGGTAAAATATGCAAACAAATTTTGAATTGTTTCTATCAACTTCATGTTTGTAATTCTTAATCTCTTTAGCAAATGTTAAAGTAGCTTGTTCGCAAAGAAGTTGAAACTGTCTTTTTGAGAGATAGGCCTCTTTTACCGGAAACCCGCTAAGTGCTAATAATCCTCTGAACAGGTGCGAATATTGAAACAGGAAATCGTAATGCGGAACGGGTAAATAATGAACAGTACCATCGGCATGAAACCTTTCCATTCCCCCGCGAAACGCATAATAAAGATAATCGCTCGAATTCATGGTTGCAATAACCAGGTCCGGGTGGTAATATGCATTCAACTTGTCGCGGTAATACACGTAATCGAACAAAATATCGTTGCCTGCCAACCCTGCGTCAATAACTTCAACGTTCAGGTTCCTGTTTCTTAATTCCTTCTCTAAAAGCCTGGGCCATGTGCTGTCGTACGGTGCCCCTGAACCTTCAATATACGAGTTGCCCGTAATCAGTATTCTGTATGCCGAATCGGATTTATAAGTGCTGTAATCTTTTTCTCTCAGGCCATATTTATTAGTGTAATAGATGTAGTGAAAGTCGGTTGTGGGTGGTGTCAGGGTATCATAAGCCTTATGGTTCGAATACCAGGTAGGTCGCACTTCGCCATAGCTGCTATTATACGGTTTACCCCGTTTTTCTTCGCTCGTGCGAAATACGCCCGAAAGGCGTAAAAGCAATTCAATAGCAACAATACATACCATTATAACAACCAATATTTTACCTGCTTTTTTCATACTACAATAGAAACCCGAATATATCATTAATTAATGGCCTTGTCCATTTACCCTTTGATATATTTTGCTGCGTTTGAACAGGGGGTGTACGACAAATTTCCNNAGGGAAATTTGTCGTACACCCTTGAACAGGTTGTTGTTCCGGTTAAGAGAATTATTTTTATACTTACATGAAATGAAGAAAGCAGGTTTCGTTTTGGTGGTCATCATATTTTCATATTTATTACTGGAAACAGGTTTGCGTACAGTATTATGTTTATCCACAACTGCTTCTTTTCTACGTCCTTCTGAAATCATTTACAATTATTATCCGGAGTTACTACCTATACAAAGGGTTGATATTTCAAATACCGATTCAACCCTGGATATTCTGATATTGTCGTGCTCGGTACTGCATAAAGATTGGGTAGATATTGTGGGCGAGATGAATAAGTGTATGCGTGTGCCCGCAGGTTATAACAGAGTAAAAATATATAATGCATCGGGTGTTGGGCATGGCTCCAGGGATAACCTGATAAAATATGGTTTGCTAAAGAATAAGAAGTTTGATGTTGTTATTTATTACGATGCCATAAACGATTCGCGTTTAAATAATTGCCCGGATAGTATTTTTAAAAGTGACTACTCGCAATATTTATGGTACGATGAAATAAATGCTATTGTTGCGCACCCGGAGATGAACTTTACGGTGGTGCCATTTTTTTATAGCTGGATGAAAATCCGTTTAAAGTTATTGGCAAAGAATATTTATATCCCCAAACATTTTTCATTAAAACCGGAGTGGCTTGCTTACGGCAGTAAGATGAAAAGCCTGCCGTGTTATGAGCGTAATGTGAAACGGGTTATGGACATGGCTCAACAGCAACGTGCGCAATTCCTTTATTTAACCTTTGCTTATTATTTACCTTCAGATTATTCGCTTCAAAAATTTCAAAACAAAACACTGGATTATTCCTTTTGTGACCATTCGCGGGAAACTGAAATTTGGGGTACGCCTCAAAACGTTAGCAGGTTTATTGATAGCATCAATGTTGATAGTAAGGCCTGGGTAAGCCCGTACAAAAACGCAAGGTGGGCCGACCTTTACACCCAATTTCCTAAAACAGGAGAGTATTTTGCTGATATATGCCACTTTAGCCCGAAGGGGATACATCAGTTTGCGGCCATGGCGTGTAGTGCGTTGGATTCAATGGTTAATATGGATAAATCGCATTGAATTTCCCTAAGAAGCTATTTAAAAATTACAATTAAATGCAANNCACAAAGGAAAATGCCAATACAAAGGCCACAAAGGAGTATAATTTTTGGTGTTCTTTGTATTAACCTTTGTGCGCTTTGTGTTAACCGGTATTTCCTTTCTTTAATTTTAAACAGCTTGTAACTAAGGAAGCTGTTAATAAAACCTACCAGTACCCCGGGCGCATTAAACTTTCGTTAATTATTTACATCTCACCATTACAGATACGTAAACATGAACCAGACAGAATATCAGCATTTAATGAACCGGGCTTGTTTTGGGGCCACGCCGGAAGGGTTTAAAGATTGCGCAAAAAAAAGCAGGGACGAGGTTGTAAACGACTTGTTCTCTAAATCTTTAAATGCAGAGGGGCTGACAACGATTAAGCAGGCGGAAGTTGAAAGTATTATGGCCGACATGAAGACCGGCGATGCAGATTCAAAAAAGGCCTACCGCAAAATGCTTCTTGAAAAAGGCGTTGACCTGAATGTTGAGTGGCTTAAAAAGATGATGACCGACCAGGCGCAGCTGGCGGAAAAGATGACCTTTTTCTGGCACGGCCACTTTGCCTGCCGCGATGACAACCCGCTTTTTCTGCAATCGCTGAATAATGTAATGCGCAACAACGCATTGGGTAATTTTAAAAACCTGTTGTTGTCCGTTGCACAATCGCCGGCCATGCTGAAGTTTTTAAATAACCAGCAAAATAAAAAGGACGCCCCTAACGAAAATTTTGCCCGTGAAGTAATGGAACTTTTTACACTGGGGCGCGGCAATTATACCGAGCACGATATAAAGGAAGCCGCCCGCGCTTTTACCGGCTGGAGTTTTGATAAAGACACCCAGGATTTCCATTTCAGGGAGAAACAGCATGATTTTGGGAGTAAAGTGTTTTTTGGCAAAAGCGGCGATTTTGACGGTAAGGATATTATTGATATGATACTTTACAAAGAAGAATGTGCAAACTTTATTGCAGGTAAAATTTACCAGTTTTTTGTAAACGATGTGCGCGATGAAAAGGTAATTGCCGACCTGGGCCATAAGTTTTATATGAGCGATTACGATATTGGCGAACTGATGAAAGAAATATTCCTGGCTGATTGGTTTTATGATGTTAAGAATATGGGGGCACGGATTAAATCGCCGGTTGAGTTGATTGTAAACAGCAGCAGGTGGCTAAAGGCTGAATATGGTGGTGATGATGCACTGATATTTGTTCAGCGGATTTTGGGACAGGTATTGTTTTTACCGCCCAATGTGGCAGGGTGGCCCAGCGGAAAGAGGTGGATAGATAGTTCGAGCCTGATTTTCAGAATGGATTTTGGGCGCAAGTTGGTTGAGGTAAGTGAGTTTACCCAACGGCTTAAATCGGATGATGATACCGACCCAAATATGGCCATGCTGAAGGAAAAAAGCCTGAAGAAGAAAGGAAGGTTTTTTGAGTTAAATGCAAATATAAACTGGGATGTGCTGAGTTTGAATTTTGATGCGGCTGATGATGCAGGTTTGTTTAACCAGGCCAGTAATGCCATGCTGGTTACCGGTAATGTAAATTATAATAGTGCCAATTACCAGTTTACGGAAACAGAGAAGAATGCGAAGCTGAAGGGCCTTGTGGTGTATTTAATGAGCCGGCCTGAGTTTCAATTGTGTTAGTTGTTTCTTGCCACTAAGGCATTAAGGACACGAAGTTTGTTTGCAGTAAGCGCACAAAAAGCGCAGAGTCCCCGTTCCGCAGAGCCGCCCCGCGTAAGGCGGGATGAAACAGAAAGGGAGACTCTGCGAGGAAGGGGATTTTTAGAGCCTTTGTGTCTTTGTGGCGGGTTTTTATGTAGTTGAATAATAAAGTATATAAAAATGAAAAGAAGAAATTTTATACAGCTTTCCACCCTTGCCACTACGGCCATGATGGTGCCCAATTTTTTAAGGGCAACAGGTTCTTTAATTTCTGCCAATGGAAAGAAGCTGGTTATTGTGCAGTTGTCGGGAGGCAATGACGGGTTAAATACTATCATTCCTTTCAGAAATGATATTTACTACAAAAGCCGCCCTACACTGGCGATTAAGGAAGATAAGGTAATTAAGCTGAATGACGAGCTGGCCATGAATGACGCCATGTTGGGCATGAAAGACCTGTTTGATGAAGGCATGTTAACCATCATCAATAATGTAGGCTACCCTAACCCTGATCGGTCGCACTTCCGGTCAATGGATATATGGCATACGGCTTCTGATAGTTCAGATTATATAAACACCGGTTGGATTGGGCGCTACCTGGATGCTACCTGTGCGGGTTGCTCAAAGCCTTATTCGGCTATTGAGATAGATGATTCGCTTAGCCTGGCAATGAAAGGGCAAAACGTTAATGGCCTTGCCCTGCACGATGTAAACTTGTTTTACAAAATGGTTAAAGATGCTGAGGCGTTTAATAAGCCCGGCTTTAATACGCCGAATGATGAACTGAGTTACCTGTATAAAACCCTGGCTGAAACCTCTTCAAGTGCCGATTACTTATACCAGAAGTCGAACATTTATCATTCCAAAGCGGCATATGCCAATAATGGATTTGCCAAAGACCTGAAAACTATTTCGGAGTTGATTATTTCGGGTGTTGATGCTTCTGTGTTTTATACTTCGCTGGGTGGTTTTGATACCCATGTAAACCAGCAAAATGCACAGGCCACGCATTTAAAAGAGCTATCGGAGGGGTTGAATGTGTTTGTAAATGATTTGAAAACCAATAGCCGGTTTAACGATGTAACCATTTTTGTTTTTTCGGAGTTTGGCCGCAGGGTAAGCCAGAACGCCAGCGGTGGTACCGACCATGGCACNNCCTACACCCCCGCCAGCGGGGGACAGGCTTCATTTTTCTTCCCTTCGCTTGAAAAATGAAGTATTGTGATGCACTTGCTGTAGGGCATAGTAATTTTACAACCTTTCAAACCTCGCCGTAAAGTGCCTTAAAAACGGTGGCTCATAAGTTATTTTAAGGCCGGTTGTTTTTTGTTTGTCTTCGATAATATCATCAAATACATCAATTACATATTCAATGTGGCTTTGGGTGTAAACCCGGCGGGGGATGGCCAGGCGGACTAGTTCGGTTTTTGCTGCTAAGAGGTGTCCATGCTCGTTATATTTGCCGAACATGACAGAGCCCACTTCTACACACCTTATTCCGCCTTTGGTATACAAATCGCAAACAAGGGCCTGGCCGGGGTATTTATCGGCAGGAATGTGAGGATAGAGTTTACCGGCATCAACATAAATAGCATGTCCGCCAAACGGTTTAATAACGGGTATGCCTTTTTCGTCCAGGTGTCGCCCCAGGTATTCAGTGCTTTTTATGCGGTAGTGCAGGTAATCGGGGTCGAAGACTTCATCAAGTCCTATAGCTATGGCTTCCATATCACGGCCGGTTAAGCCACCGTAGGTAGCAAAACCTTCGGAGATGATAAGCAGGTTGGTGCACTTTTGGGCCAGGGCCTCATCTTTCATAACCAGCAAACCGCCAATGTTGGCGAGGCCATCTTTTTTGGCGCTCATTATAAAGGCATCGGCCAGGTATATCATTTCATGGGCAATTTCGCGATAGGTATTTTCCCCGTAACCGGGTTCGCGGTGCTTAATAAAATAGCTGTTTTCGGCTACGCGGCAACCGTCGATTACAAACAGCAAACCAAATTCATCGCATAGCTGGCGCAGCTCTTTGGCATTTTGCATGCTTACCGGTTGTCCCCCGGCTGAGTTGTTGGTAACGGTTAATATTAACGCCCCAATATTTTGTTTGCCATAAATTTTAATCAGCTCGCGGGCTTTTTGAATATCCATGTTACCTTTAAATGGCATGAGGGTTGCGGTGTCCAATGCATTTTCGTGCAGGCAGTCAAAGGCCTCGGCGCCGGTAAATTCGATATTAGCGCGGGTGGTGTCGAAGTGCGTGTTGCTGATAAAAACTTTCCCTTTGCCGCCTAAAATGCCATACAGAATGCGCTCGGCAGCACGGCCCTGGTGGGTGGGTAGCACGTAAGGCATGCCGGTTAAGTCTTTTACCACCTTTTCGAGGTGTTCCCAACTGTGGGCGCCGGCATACGATTCATCACCCAGCATAATGCCGGCCCATTGATGGTCGCTCATTGCCGAGGTTCCACTGTCTGTCAGCAAGTCAATATATACATCATCGCTTCTGATTAAAAAGGGGTTGTAGCCTGCTTTCTTCAATACATCAATCCGGTATTCTTCGGTGGTTAAACGGATGGGTTCAACCATTTTTATTTTAAAGGGTTCGGCAAGGGTTCGGGTTTTGCTCATAGTATTATATTAATGGTAACAATAAGACCCGAAAGTATGGAATACGGCCAGGGGAATTAATGAGCAGAATCAGGTCAGGGATTGAGTAAAAAGCAGGTCTCCCGGTAAAAAGATAGCACTATGGGGCTTAATGAATTTATCTAATTGTAATTTATTGTTAACACATGCATATTAACCAAAATAAATTTATTTTCGCGCTTTAAACCTTACAAGGCACAATTTGTCTTATGGGCACAATTACTTCACTTAACCTTTTGTCATGAAGAAGCAAATACTATTTGCAATCAGCTTTATTTTAGTAGCAATTACCTCCCGGGCACAGGGGCCGTATACCTCTACTGAATATGGTGTAGCAGGAGATTCTCTTTTTTACACCTCGGTTAATGTTGATACCAGTACCCTCAACTTTGCCCAGGCAGGTGCCAATGCCGTGTGGAATTTTTCTACACTTGCACCAACTACCCAGTATTACAATGATTATCTTTTCCCTGCTACGGCTGGTTATAAAACTGCGTTTTTAACGGAATGTGTGGCAGCAGGTGGCACGCTCGCAAGTTGTAATACCCAATTTAATGCGCTTACTAATGTTGCGTTTAAGCAACAGAACAACGTAAATATCCAGGGCACCGTGCTTACCAACGTGGTTACCCATGACCTAAAAAGCAATGCTGCATTAAAAACCAATATTTTAGGTTTTACCACAACTATAAGCGGAGTTGCCGTAAGGTTTACCAGCGAGTATACCAGCCCTGATTTGGTGCTTAAATTCCCTGTTAATTATGGCAACCGCGATACTTCGCTAAGTGCCTATAATATTGATTTAACTGCGCACGGGGTAAATTTTATTTACCATGCCCATAGCAGGCGTATCAACTACTCTGATGCCTACGGAACGCTTACCTCTCCGTTTGCAACCTATAGCTCAACAGTGCGTGTAAGAAGCTACATTTTACATACTGATACACTGGATTATAATGGTGCTGTTATTCCTATTGCGCCTTACACTTCGTTTGAGTATAAGTGGTTTAATGCATCTTATATTGGCCCGGTATTTACTGCCAGCGGCACCTTTGCCGGAATACAGGAAAACTTTACCAATGTAACTTACCTCGATACCATCCATTGCCTTACCCCTATTGCAAGAGAGCACCATGTACCTGACCCGCCTGTTATTGATCCTTCGGTAGGGTCGGTGTTGGTAACCTTTACTAATAGCAGCACCAATGCCAATTCTTATCAATGGAACTTTGGCGACCCTGCAAGCGGAGCGTCAAATACTTCTACTGCCAACAACCCTGCTCACACTTACGGCTCGGCTGCGCTTTACACTGTTGAACTGATTGCCTGCAACACGGCTTGTTTGCCTGAGCGTTGCGATACCGACTTATTTACTGTTAACGTGGTTGACTCGGGCAGGTTAACTGCTTCTTTTATTGTAACACCCGCTACAGGATGTATTGAGGATACTATTAAGTTTAAAAACACATCAGGCAATGCAACTACTTATTTCTGGAATTTTGGCGACCAGAACACCAGCACGCTTAAAAGCCCATTCCATATTTACACTTTACCGGGAACATATACTGTTACTTTAATTAGCGGCAACGGAACTATCAGCGATACCACTACCCGTACTATTACGGTTAATTCTCCGCCTGCTGCTGTTATAACGGCAACCGGGTCTGTTACTTTCTGTAATGGAGATTCGGTAACCTTATCTGCCAGCGGCGGAACTGTTTACCATTGGAGCAACGGGCATGTGGGCGCAACGCTTAAAGTAAAAACCAGCGGCACGTTTACTGTAACAGCTACCAATAGCTGCGGTAGTAATACTTCAACACCCATAACGGTAACAGTTAACACTCCGGTTGATACGATTGTTGCAAGTGGTGATACTTTAGTGTGCAGCGGAGATAGTGTTGAACTTGTTTCGAACATTATTGCAGGGGCCACTTACCAGTGGAGGCTGAACGGCAATATAATTGTGGGTGCTATACATAGTACTTATTATGCCAAAGCAACGGGTAATTACAAATCGAACGTAATTGTAAACCAATGCGAAGGCGTTTCGAATATTATACATATAGTGGTTAATCCTTCGCCAACCGCAACAATTACAACTTCGGCAGGTACTGTTATATGCACAGGCGACAGTGTAAAATTAGTTGAAACGCTTACCGCCGGTGCCGCTTACCAATGGCAGAATAATGGCGCTAATATAACAGGGGCAACTACTCATATTTATTACGCAAAAATTGCAGGCACTTACACTTGTGTTGTAACCAATAACGGATGTTCGTCCACCTCTAACAGCATTATTGTTACCACCAATACTACCCCACCGGCCATTATAACACCAGCCGGCACAGTAGCCACATGTAATGGCGATACGGTTGACCTTAGCGCCCCTACCGGCAATGGTTATACCTACCAATGGTTTAAAGGTGGTGTTGCCATTGCAGGCGCAACTTCTCCTTTTTACAATACAGACAGTGCAGGAACTTATAAAGTATCAGTATCGGCAAATGGCTGTAGCGCAAAATCTGCTGGAACTATTATTAAAGTTAACCCGGTGCCAACTGCCAGCGCGGGTTCGCCGCAAAGCATAACCGGTTGTAGCTTTACTACGGTTACTATTGGGGGCAATCCTACGGCAAGTGGTGGCACAACGCCATATTTGTACCAATGGTCGCCATCTTCGGGCCTGAATGATAGTGTTATCGCAAACCCTACGGTAAGCCAGATTGGTACAACAACCAATTATAATGTTGTGGTAACTGATAGCAACGGTTGTACTGCCGAAAGCAGTGTGCTTATTACGGTAAACGGTTCCAGTCTTTCAGTAACTACCAGTTTTACCGGCGACACTTCGTGGTGCTTTGGTTCAGGTAATCCTGTTAATTTAACTGCTACACCCGTTGGCGGCGCATCTCCTTACATTTATAACTGGACTCCGGCAACCGACCTTTCATCAACCAATTCTGCCACAACAACAGCAACTCCAACTGCTGTGGGCGTTTATAATTATACAGTGCTGGTAATTGATCATAATGGTTGCCAGGCCAGTGGCAGCGTGCCGGTAACTATTTATGCTGTGCCTGTGGCAAGCATTATAGCACTGGATACAACCAGCCCTTGTGGGGGCGATTCGGTTAATTTTACTTCAACACCTGGTGCAGGTTATGCCTATCAATGGTTAAACAGCGGAACCGCTATTGCCGGGGCTAACAGTATTAATTATACAACTGCCGCTGCCGGAAGTTATTCGGTAAGTGTTACAGCGGGTATTTGCAGCGCTACTTCGGGTTCAGAAGTTGTTACCAACAGGGCCAATCCGTTAGCACAGGTAATATCTCATGGCGGTTCGGTTATTTGTGTGGGGGGAAGCCAGCAATTAATTGCAGCAACAGCTAATGGTTATACTTACCAATGGTACCTAAACGGGTTTGGAATCGGGGGTGCCACTTCCTCTATTTACACGGCGCAGGATTCGGGTGCGTACTTTGCAGTTGTTACACTAAACGGGTGCAGCCTGGCTTCTGATACAGTAAGTCTTACTGAAGTAGCATATCCTGATGATTCTATAAGCATTTATGGCCAAACAACATTCTGCAACGGCGATAGCCTGATGTTGGGTGTTTCAACCGGGCCGGGCTACTTGTACCAGTGGCAGAATAATGGAAATAATATACAAGGTGCTGATGATTCTACTGTGGTTGTGTATACCTCCGGCAATTATAATGCTTTGGTTACTTACTCGGGTTGTGCTTCTACCTCTGGCGAGGTTTCGGTAACGGTTTACCTGTATCCTTCGGCTACTTTAACCAATGTTGGTAACCTTACTTTCTGCGGTGGCGATAGCGTAACACTTAGCGCTACAGACAGTGCCCAATATAACTACCAGTGGGTGCTCAACGTTGGCGGTAACGTAGATACATTGCCCAATGTAACGCCATCTATTACAGTAGGTGATTCAGGTTTGTATAACGTGATTATTTCGCAAAACGTTTGCAGCACTGCTTCCAATGCGCTTTACGCCAATGAAATTGCTTTACCTGTTGCCGGTGCATTTTTATCCGGCGATGGCTTTGTTTGCCCCGGCACTACAGATACTATTTCGGCTAATGTGGTTACCGGCTATACTTATCAGTGGCAATTAGATGGTAATAACCTTACAGGGGCCACCAATCCTACTTATGTTGCTACTGATTCGGGTACTTATACAGTGGTTGAAACCGGTGTAAATAATTGCCCGGCGGTTTCTAATTACGCTGTTGTAAGTTACGACTCATGCACGGTGGGTATTGAAACTATAGTTAAAAACGAAAGCATTTCAATTTATCCTAACCCTGCCCATAACTCAGCTATTATTTCGGTTGATTGCAACCAGGCAGGCAATATTTCAATCAAAATGTTTGATGTAACCGGCAGGCAGGTATCGGTAGTTTTTGAAGGTAAAACTGTAGCTGGAAGCAATATTTACACCATCCCTCTGGACGGCTTGTCAGAAGGCATGTATATGGTAAGGCTGTATGACGGCTCTTCTGTAGTTACACGTAAGTTAGTTAAGGAGTAAATTACCTCTTTTTGATTTATATCCTCGTGGGCCCCGTTTTTGATAGAGCGGGGCCTTTTTTTTGTTATCCGCCGGTTATCCGCCGTATTTTTTACAATAATATGACATTGGGAATTTATAATTTGAAAAAAAACAAGTATATATTTGAAGCACTAAACCCTTGAAAAATGCGGTTCTCCATTTTGCTTATTGCTACACTGTTACTCCTAACCACAAATTCGTTTGGCCAGATAACACGTTCTCAAACTATTGAAGATGCAGCCAAATGGCGGTTTGACCAGTTAAAAGATGAGCAGGGAAATTTTTATGCGGGTTATGCTGCGAAGGCTTTGCAGCAGGCGGATGGATATAAATCAATTAGCCGGTCGGGCGGATTAGGCCTGGAATGGCAGGAATTGGGGCCGAATAACGTTGGTGGAGCTATGACCGCTTTATTAATAGATAAGCGTGATTCAACCAATAATACTTTATATGCTGGCAGCTTTAATGGCGGGGTTTGGAAATCAACAGATGGAGCTGCCAGTTGGCAACGTTTAACCGGCTGGAACCAATGGCTGGCTATTTCCTGTATAGAGCAGGCTCCGGCACCCGATTACACCATTTATATCGGCACAGGAGACGGTTTCAGCCAGCCAGATGGTTCATCGTATAATGAAGGCAGTTATGGTAATGGTATTTTTAAATTAGATGCTAACGATAATCCAGTTTTGCTTACGCCGACAATTTTTAGCAACAATTTATATGATCCACCTAATTCCCCTCCATGGAGTTATGTAAACGCAATAGCTGTTAATCAAAATAATTCAACACAGATAATGGCGGGCACCGCATCAGGTTTATACCAGTCAAATGATGCAGGGACTACCTGGGTTAAAGTAACTTTTGCAGGTAATTTAGTTTCATACTCCAATGAACCTATAGAAGCTGTAAAATGGTCGGGGGACGGTAATAACATTTTTATTGCTTGCGGATATAACACCTCCACCAATTCAGTTTTATATTCTAATAATGGAGGTGTAAATTGGAGTCTAGAAAATTCTGCAAGTAATTCAGGGTTTCCTACTGGAAGTTTTGGGAGAACATCATTGGCAATTGCTCCTTCAAATCCTAATGTTGTTTATGCCTTAATAGCTACAACCAGTTCTTGCACTAAAGGGTTATATCAATCAGGAGATGCCGGCCGTTCCTGGACAACCATCGCCACTGGAGGAGATACTGCTTTTTCAATTTTTAGCTTGGGAGGAGGACTTGAATGTCAGGGATGGTATGATAATGTAACTGCAGTTTCTCCAGCTGATACAGGGAAATTTTATTTGGGTGGCGTAGAATTGTATACAGGTTCTGACGCCTCGGGTTTGAATGCTGCGTCCGAAAGTACAATCGGCAGCCCTAACCCTTATTACATAGCCCCGGATATAAAGTCAATAACTATTGCAGATAACAACTCTGACTTAATGTATGTCTGTTCTGATGGGGGTGTATTTAAATCTACAAATGCATTAAGTGCTTTTCCAACGCCAACCTACACGCCGGTAAATAGAGGATTGAGCGTTGCTTTAAATTATGGTATCGGCGTGGGAATCCAAGGCGATGTGATTGGTGGTACTCAAACCAACGGAACTTATTATATCAATTTCCAGGGTAACAACGCCGGCGTTGCAAATGTGGTAATACCCGGTGATGGAATTGTAAATGCAGTATCGCAGATTGATACCAATGCATGGTTCGGCGGATATTACTTTGGTGCTTTGCTTCGCTCCATTGATCATGCAAATACATTTTCCAGCTTTTTTGACGGGAAAATTGATCCTTTAAGTCAGGGAGCACCCTCGGTTTGCGGTGGGAATTCACCGGAAGCGGATGCTCAGTTTATTACTCCGTTTTATTTGGGCGAAACTAAGAATGCAGTAGATGGTGTGATAAAGGTTCCTTTTGTAGCCACTCAAAACTATACAAGCGGTCAAACCATTCAACTGCAAAGCGAAACAGCTAATTATCCTTTTAGCTTTACATTATCTCAAAATCTAAATAACGGTGATAGCTTGTTGGTTAACGACCCAATTCGCTCCAGACTATTCATGTCAACGGAGTGTGGTGTTTTTTTAACTTCAGAAGTTTTAAATACTGCGTCTACCCCCAAATGGTTCGGGCTAGCAACTGGTTTACAAGGGATGGCCGAAAGTTTTGTAACAACCACCGATGGTAACGGGTTGTTTATTGGCACAGATAATGGTGTGGTTTACAGGTGTGAAAACTTAAATATCCATGCAGATACCGTGGTTTATAGGGGAGGCGGAATTGTCAGCACTTTATATGCTATAAACGATACCGATATATCGTATGTAACTATAGCTTCCGGAAGGTCAATTGAGGGTATTGATGTAGACCCCAATGATAATAATCATATGGTTGCGGTGGTTGCTGGTTTTTCGTCTGTTGTAAGGGAACCGCATGTTTATGAATCGCACGATGGGGGAGTTACTTGGGTGGGAGATACTGCGGGACTGCCGAACGTGCCTGTGTACTCGGTGGTTATTCACGATGCCAATACTATAATTATAGGAACAGAATTTGGTATCTGGACCTGGGATGGAAGCAGCTGGCATGAAGATAACGGCAATTTTGAACGGGTGCCGGTTTACAGGATGATTGAGCGGCCGCTTTACCAGGATGGCTGCAATGTACTTTATGTGGGAACCAGTGGTCGTGGCATGTGGAGGTGCACTACACTTACACCGGCGTCTTGTAACATAGCTATTACTACGGCTGTTACCAACGTAAACGAAAGCGAACATAATAAGCTACGGGTATTTCCAAATCCTACATCCAACCAGTTTAAAGTTGCCGTGGAGCTTGAAAGGAGCAGCAGTTTAACTTTAAGAGTGTTTGACTTATCAGGCAGGTTATACAGTGAAAGAGACTTTGGAAATACAGTAGCTGGCACCAATTTATTCAACTACGATGCTGTGGAAATGAGCAGTGGCACCTACGTTTTATCGGCAATATTACCCGATGGGCAAACTTTAAGGCAGCTTTTTGTAATTGCGAAGTGAAATTATTCCACAAACGCTCCCGCATATGTTTTAATGCGCTGTATCATGGCTGTTAATCCATTTGAGCGTTGAGAGGAGAGGTGGGAGCGGAGCTTTATACGGTCAATAAACGCAAGTGGGTTATTGATAATTTCTTTAGCAGGTTGGCCTGATAGAACGCGGATAAGAATAGCAATAATGCCTTTGGTGATACTGGAATTTGAATCAGCTTCGAAAAATACAAGGTCGCCTTCTTTGTAAGCGTGTAACCATACTTTGCTTTGGCAGCCTTTAACCAGGTAATCGTCGGTCATATACCGGGCATCCAGCGGTTTTAGCTTTTTACCAAGGTCAATGATGTATTCGTACTTATCCATCTGGTCATCGAAGAGATCGAACTCTTCAACTAATTCATCTTCTATATCTGAAATGGGTTTGGTCATAATGAAACGCAACGCATGTTAAATGCCTATTTGGAAGCCGTGCTAATATTTTTTTAAAGTTAATGCGCCTATGTTTATGGATAATGCCTTAATGAATTTTGGGCTAAAAATTCTCGGGTTTCGTCATCATTATTTAGTAGCCTCATATCCCCGCAAATGCCAACATGACAATAGTTGGTTTCTATGCATTGGAGATATGATATCGAGTCAGGATATTGGGAATGAATCTCATAAATTGCTGTTCGTTCCCACAAAAATGTCTTTAATTTATCCTCGGTATTATAACAGGACTTAGGCGCAGTGGAAATGTTATTTTCAAGACCCGTTGTGCTATCGTCTGTTTTCCTAGGTCTAAATGCTTCATTTAAAATTGTTTTATCAGGGCGAATATGCGCAAATTTTACTTTTCTAAGTAAAAGCTCATTTAACGGAGGATCGTTATTTATCATAATCTATTGATATAAGGAGGAAATTATTTCCATGTTTATATTTCCTTTATAATTCAATTTGCCGCGTATGAAGAACGTCATTTCGGCTGAATCTTTTTCGAATCGGATATCTATTCTTTCGGAATTATTTTGATATTCAATTAAAACACCTGAATGAAAAGTTGGANNAGTTGGAGCAGCAAATGAAGGTGTTTTTAACGTTGAATAAAAAATATTAAGGGAATTGGAAATCGCTGCCTGTATTTCGCTGTAGTGAATCGCCAAGGCCCCTTCCTCATCCCAATTATCCCCGAGGTTCTTAAATGAAGCAGTTTTCTTTATAATATCCCATAAGGTATCTAATAATTCTTCTTTAATATCTTTATTGAAAATGAAATGTTTTAATTCCTCTTCTTTTATTTGTAAAAAATTGGAAAATTTTAATTCCCCCTGATAAAATTTATCAAATTCGACCTTGCCTCTTGTATAAGTGATATTTGTCTGCTTAATGAATTCAGATAGTTTTTCAGATGAAATATTAATTTTATTAGTATTCATTAAGTCATACAATATCAAACCGAGATCAAACTCATACGTTGATATAATCAAGTCTTTAAATCTGTAAATAAGATGAAATAACTCAGGTGGCAATGATTTCATTGGCCTTTTGTGAAAAACTATCCCAGATACAATATATTTTGATAATATAAATGTGCTTAATTCTGTTGTATCGTGAATCTTTAATTTTTCTATGGATTCATTTATAACCTTAAAGTCAATTTTGGANNTGGAAAAGGAGTCTAATGCATAAAATCCCAATTCTGAATTTAACAGATATGGGTTTAGTATAATTCGGTTTATTTCATTGGAAATACTGTTTTCCAGGTTTGGGTCAAGACTTTTATTTTTTATTAAAAAATCAATTGCAACTACTTGTAAATCTGTTAGTTGTTTTGATAGATCCCTTGTTGCATTTTTTAAATCACTATTCGGGTTGGTGGTAAAATAATCAATAATACTGCGTTCGAATTCATCAAAAAATTCTTGATTCGGTTCAAGAAGACTATTCAGATTTTGATTACTTCCTTCACTTTTTCGAATACTTTCACCTTTTTCCAAAAGGGTAATAAAAGTAGATACAGGGCTGTTACCGCTATTTTCTAAGTAATCAAACATTCTCAATTAATTTTGTGTTGTAAACGATTTTGCGAATCCTTTCAACATCATTATTTACGCAAAGATATAAATATTGAATCAAATTATTTTGACCAAGGAATATCCTGTTTATGCAACTAATGTCTTCTGCTAAGGAAAGAAGATAAGGTAATCTTTATTTAAGCATAATAACAGCCCGTTTAACGGCCTTAGCGAGTGCATCTATTTCGCTGTGAGTATTATAAAAAGCCAACGAAGCCCGGCAGGTGCCTTCAATGCCAAATCTATCCATCAGCGGCTGGCAGCAATGGTGGCCTGTTCGAATGGCAATGCCTTGTTGATCCAATAAAACCCCGAGATCGTAAGGATGAACGTCTTTAACCAGGAAGGAGAGTACCGAAGATTTATTGGCTGCTGTGCCTACTATCCGCAGCTCTTCAATTTCCAAAAGTTTTTCAGTTCCGTATTCGAGCAATTTGTGTTCGTAGTGTTCGATTTTATGCAGACCAATTTCATTGATAAAATTGATAGCTGCTCCTAAAGCAATGCCGCCTTCTATGTTAGGCGTACCTGCTTCAAATTTATAAGGCAGGTCGTTATAAGTAGTTTTTTCGAAGGTTACAGTTTTTATCATTTCGCCCCCACCCATGTATGGCGGCATTTGCTCAAGCAAAGCTGCTTTGCCATATAGAATACCAATACCTGTCGATGCAAAAACTTTATGTCCGCTGAAGCCTAAAAAATCGCAGTCCAGTTCTTTAACATCTACTTTTTTATGTGGCAGGGCCTGCGCACCATCAATAAAAACTACGGCACCCACTTTATGTGCTTCGGCAATAACTTCTTTAACCGGGTTTATAGTTCCAAGCGCGTTTGATATATAGGCTATGGAAACAATTTTTGTTTTCGGGCTTAATAACTTCAGATACGCTTCAAAAATTATCTCACCTGCTTCGTTAACCGGGATTACTTTTAAAACCGCCCCTTTTTCTTCGCAAAGCATTTGCCATGGAACGATGTTGGAGTGATGCTCTAAACCGCTGATGATTATTTCATCGCCGGTGCCAACAAACTTGCGTCCATAGCTGGATGCTACCAGGTTAACCGCCTCAGTAGTGCCACGTACAAAATTGATTTCTCTTTCTTCCGCGTTAATGTGTTGCGCAACGGTTTTACGGGCATTCTCGTAAGCCTCAGTAGCCAACTGGGCTAAGTGGTGCGCACCACGGTGAATGTTGCTGTTATACCGCTCGTAATAATCGTCAATGGCATCAATAACCGCCAAAGGTTTTTGGGAGGTAGCGGCATTATCTAAATATATAAGGGGATTGCCGTTAACATGCTGATGGAGGATAGGGAATTGCTTTCTTATCAGTTCAACATCTAAAAGGCCGGTAGTTGTTTGTTCGGCTATCATATTAAAAGTCGAGATGTAGTCTCTCTTTAAGTTTGTTGTCTAAATATACTTTCAACGCTTCGATGGTAATTGTATTAATTATCTGCGAGGCAAAGGCATAGGTTAATATAGATTTTGCATCAGCCTCATGAATTCCGCGGGTACGCAAATAGAAAACCTCATCCTGGCTTAATTGCCCTATGGCCGCACCGTGACTGCACTTTACGTCATCGGCAAATATCTCTAATTGCGGTTTTGAATTAATGCTTGCTTCGTCTGAAAGCAATATGGCTTTGGATGACTGAAAGGCATTGGTTTTCTGCGCATCCTGCTTAACGAATATTTTACCGTTAAATACGCCGGTGGCTTCTTCGTCTAAAATGCCTTTGTAAAGCTGGTTGCTTTGACAGTTAGGCACCAAATGGTCAACCAAAATGTGGTTATCAATTAACGAAGTGCCGGTGCCGTAATAAAGGCCGTTTAAACGGGCCTCGCTGTTTTCGCCGCTCAAACGTACATTGGTGGTGTTGCGGATAAGCTTTGCTTCCAGCGAAATAGTAGTGCAGGTAAATTTTGCATCGCGTTCTACTTCAGCCTCCAGTGTGTGTACTGCGGTAGTATGTTGCGTTGCTGTTTGCAACTTGGTAACATTTAAATCGGCGTTGTTGCCTACAAAACATTCTGAAACATGATTGTAATACGAGGAAAACCCCAGGTTCTGAAAATCTACAATTACATCCAGTTTGCTGCTGTCTTCAACAATTATAAGATTGCGGCTTTGGGTAAAATTTTCGGGCGAATTATACAGGTTGATAATGAAGATGGGCTGCTTTGCCGTTACTCCTTTTTTAACATGAACAAATGCGCCATCATTAACAAAGGCTGTGTTGAGCATGGAAAAATGGTCTTCATACTTTTTTACCAGCTTGCCGAAATACTTTTCAGTTAACCCTTTGTTATGGCTCAGGTGCTCTTTTAAACTCCCCACGGTAACGCCGGTTTCTTCAATAATGGTTGAAAGCCCGGTATTAAGCACTCCGTTTAAAAACACAAGTTTGGTTGCCTTAATACCTGCAAAGCTATTGAACCCATCTTTTGCTAAGTTCCATGTAGTATGGCCTGTAATGCTCAGGCTTTCGGGTAATTGCGTTTTGATGTTGGTATAACGCCATTCTTCGTGCCGGTTGCTGGGTATGCCTAGTTTTTGAAAAGAGGTAAATGCATCTTTTCTGATGTGCGCAAGTATGTGCTCGCTTGAAATATTCTTTTCGGCCAGTTCAAACTCACTATTTATTTTATCGGCGAAACTCATTTTTAATTTTTGTTAATGGCTTATTCCCTCTAAATCTACCGCCTCTTTCAGTCTCAATACTAAATACTCAATACTAACTACTAGTTAAGCTTCGGCTGCCACTTCATCCTTTATCCAGTCGTATCCTTTTTCTTCCAGTTCAAGCGCAAGTTCTTTACCTCCGCTTTTTACAATTTTACCACCGAACATTACATGCACCACATCAGGCACTATGTAATTAAGTAAACGCTGATAATGGGTAATAACCAAAAAGCTCCGGTCGGCAGTGCGCAGTTTGTTTATGCCATTAGCCACAATTCTCAATGCGTCAATATCAAGGCCTGAATCAGTTTCATCTAATATGCACAAAGACGGCTCAAGCATTGCCATCTGGAAAATCTCATTTCTTTTCTTTTCTCCACCGCTAAAGCCTTCATTTAACGAACGGCTCATCATTTCCTTTTTAATTTCAACCAGTTCCATTTTCTGCCTCATTAGTTTCAGAAAATCTTTAGCATCCATGGGATCTAAACCAAAGTGGCGGCGCTTGGCATTTATGGCAGCCTTCATAAAGTTAGTTACACTAACACCCGGTATTTCAACCGGATATTGGAAAGCCAGAAATACACCTTCACGTGCCCTTTCATCAGGACTCATTTCAAGTAAGTCTTTGCCTTTAAATGTTACCTCGCCCGAAAGCACTTCGTAAGCTTCTTTGCCTGCAAGCGTAGATGCCAGTGTAGATTTACCGGTGCCGTTGGGGCCCATAATGGCATGCACTTCACCAGTTTTTATTTCGAGGTTAAAATCTTTAAGGATTTGCTGCCCGTTTATGGCTACGTTTAGGTTTTTGATTGACAACATTTTTCTTGCTCTTTTTGCGGGTATATTTTACTTTTCCCTTCGGTTTATCGTCCAGCTCGTAAGCGTCTTTTCTTAGTTCAAGGTAAACCGGTTTTAATACTCTTTTATAAAGTGTTTTGCCGGTGCTGTATATTTTTNNGTATATTTTGTATAAGCGAAATATCATAAATTCTGTTTTGATACTTTGCTAAGTTAATTCATTTCATCTTAGCCAACGCTTCCTTCCAATGAAATTGCCAAAAGTTTTGTTGCCTCCACCGCAAATTCCATAGGAAGGTGCTGAAAAACCTCTTTGCAATATCCGTTTATAATCATGCTAACAGCCTCTTCATTACTTAACCCCCTCTGGTTGCAATAAAACAACAGGTCTTCGCCAATTTTTGAGGTGGTTGCCTCATGCTCAACCTTGCCGGAGTTGTTTTTTATTTCAAGATAAGGGAAGGTATGCGCTCCGCAGCGGTCGCCAATCAACAAACTATCGCACTGCGATGAATTATAGGCATTATCTGCGGTGCGGTGTATTTGCACCAATCCACGGTACGAGTTTTGGCTTTTTCCGGCAGAAATACCCTTGCTTACAATACGGCTACGGGTGTTTTTACCAATATGAATCATTTTGGTGCCGGTATCAGCCTGCTGGTAATTGTTGGTAACAGCAACGGAATAAAACTCACCGATTGAATTATCTCCTTTTAAAATGCAGCTGGGGTATTTCCAGGTAATGGCGCTCCCGGTTTCAACCTGGGTCCAGCTTATTTTTGAGTTTATGCCTTTGCAAAGGCCGCGCTTGGTAACAAAGTTGTAAATACCGCCTTTTCCATTCTTATCACCGGGGTACCAGTTTTGAACAGTAGAGTATTTTATTTCTGCATTATCATGTGTTACCAGTTCAACCACTGCGGCGTGTAACTGGTTTTCATCGCGCATAGGAGCGGTGCATCCTTCCAGGTAAGACACATAACTGCCTTCATCGGCAATAATCAATGTTCTTTCAAACTGCCCGGTGTTTTCGGCATTGATGCGGAAGTAAGTAGAAAGTTCCATAGGGCAGCGAACACCTTTGGGAATGTAAACAAAGCTGCCATCGCTGAATACGGCGCTGTTTAAGGCGGCGTAGAAGTTATCGCGTTGGGGAACTACAGAACCCAGATATTGCTTCACCAAATCGGGGTAATCTTTCACTGCTTCTGAAATAGAGCAGAAAATAATGCCCTTTTCCTTCAGGCTTTCGCGAAAGGTAGTGATAACGCTTTCAGAATCCATTACATAATCAACTGCTACACCTGCTAGTACCTTTTGTTCCTGGATGGGAATGCCCAGTTTTTTGTAAGTGGCCAGTATTTCGGGGTCTATATCATCCAGGCTGTTAACCTTTTTCTTTTTCTTGGTGGCCGCGTAGTATATAATGCTTTGAAAGTCAATATTGGGGAAGCTTACATTTTGCCAATGGGGTTGCTCCATCTTTAACCAGGCCCTATACCCTTTTAGCCTCCATTCCAGCATCCATTCGGGCTCGCCTTTCTTTGCAGAAATAAAGCGAACAGTATCCTCGCTAAGGCCTTTTAGGGCAAACTCCTGCTCAATATTGGTTACGAAACCATATTTATAGTCGCTTTGTGTTACTTCCTCAATTATTTTATCATTCTCAGTCATAAAAAGGGCAGATGGCCTGAATTTTGAATCAAACCGCTATACTATTAACAAAAACTTGAGCGTTGATGTTTTATATTCGTGCAAATGTAACCATTTACAGGACTATTTAGATTAAGTCTAAACAAAAATTTGTGTCGAAAGCAACCAAAATACACGATGCAGGCGATATCCGTGAAAGGATGGAGCAAAGGTTGAAATACCACCCTATGCGTGTTTTTACCTATTTGGTGTGCGTAAGCATTTCATCGGCGTTTTTGTTTGTGTCTATTTCTTACTTTCTGACAACCGTGGGTACAGGGTTTAATAACTTCAAATTGCCCTTCCTTTTTCATGCTAATACCATTATTATCCTTGTTTCGAGTTATAGCATGGCGATGGTGCGCAAGGCGATGGATAATGACGATGCAAAAGGATATTTAACAGGCCTGCTGGTTACTGCGGGACTTAGTATTGCATTTATGTTTTTTCAGATAACTGCCTGGCAGGAGCTAAAGGTTCATGGCATTGTGTTGAAGAATAATATTGCCGGCGCCTACCTGTATTTTATTTCGGGCATGCACCTTTTACACCTGGCGGTGGGAGTAATGTTGCTGGTTTGGTTTGCCATTAAAGCACTTGATAAAAGCACAGACCCCGTTAAACTGCTTCTTTTCGAATCGGACCCGGTAAATAAAATGAAGGTGGGCCTGCTTTGCACCTACTGGCACTTTGTTGACGGGCTATGGATTTATATTTACCTCTTTTTTGTGTTTAATATTTATGTGCTGAAGGGGTTGCATGTGAATACTTAGTACAGGGCACGCTGATTTATTATGATGATTATGATTTAAATCCATAAGAATCTATCAACGGCCGGGAGCCTCGCTATCTTGAAAAATACAGCGAAGTTTTTGTAAAATTTTGTATTGATCATAACCATCATAATAAATCAGCGTCCCCGCATTTACTTCTTCGCCGCCTGCTTCTTTAACTTCTTCTCCTTCGCAATTACCTCGGCAAAATTATTTTCTTTCAAAATAGCTACCGTTTGTTCGCGGACTATTCTGAATACTTCGCGGATACCGCAGGTTTCTTCATCGGTACATTCTTCGCAGCGTTCGTAATATTTGTGCGCTACGCAGGGCACCAGGGCAATGGCGCCTTCAAACAAGCGGAGCACATCGGCCATGTTCACTTCCTCAGGTGGTTTGATAAGATAATAGCCGCCGCCCTTTCCTTTTTTGCTGCCCAGGTAACCGGCTTTGCGCAGGTCGAGCAGGATGGTTTCTAAAAACTTTTTTGGGATGTGCTCGCTTTCAGATATCTCACTTATTAAAGCATGCTCCCCTTTTTTCTTCTTAGAAAGATAAATCATTGCCTTAATTGCGTACTTGGCCTTCTTGGTTAACATAGCGTTTATTGATGGTAGAATTGCCGTTAAATGTAAGTTAAAAATCTATTCTGTGAGAAGAAAAAGATTGATTGGGCGCAAACCAAATTGTCAATCGACGTATAAGTGGTTGGCGAGGACGCCAAACCACCAGGGCTCCCGGTTCGGCGTCCTCGCCAACCGGTTTCTGTCAGATGGCGACATCTTATAAGCTAAGCGTTCCCCACACTTTACAATATCGGTAAAATTCCTGCGTTGAGTATTGAAAGGGCAAACATATAACATGATTGTTCTTCAAAACCCATACCTATGAAAAGCCGCAATCTGCTTTTGGTTTTGCTATTCCTTTCACTGATTCCCCAGTTGAAATTGCAGGCCCAGGATACCGTTACAACCCCACACAAAATCAAAAAAATATTTACAGATGATGATGGCGGTATGGTATCGTTTGGAGCGCGTACCGATATAAATATTTTTACCGATGCCCCTAAGTCGCCGGGTATTGGCACCGGTGGATCGCTGCGCCTGCAATTGCTGAACAGGTTAAACACCGAGTGGTTTGGCGATTATGTTACTTCCAATCTTTACAACAAAGCCCACCGGGTTGATGCGCACATTGGATGGAACGTTATGTTTTATGTGCTCGACCCAAACGGCTTTAAACGAAAATTTACACCTTTTATAGCTGCAGGTCAATGTTTTGATTATACCAGCGTTCAATTGGATGGCGAAAACCAGCAACTACACAGTAAAGCTACCGCAGCAGTACAAATGGAACTGGGTTGTCACTATAATATAACCCCGCGTTTTGATGTCTCTCTTTCTACCTTATACGACCTTCACCTTGGCGATGACCTGGATACAAACCTGAACCCTGATGGCACAGTTACAGTTACCAATGAAAAAGGAGCAGGGTGGGAGGGTCACATCATGATCATATTCAGTGCCCATTACAAGATTGGCAGATTATGGAATACGAAAAGAAAAATGGCGTAATTACTTCACCTGTAAAAATGAGCACCATGTTAAATAAGATAATGCTAATACTGATGCTTGCATTTATTTGCAAAACAACGCAAGCCCAAAAAATATGGGAAGAACGCACCGGTTGCGCCATTGCACAGGGCGACCTTGCACCGGGTTATTTATTTGCACAAAAAACGGTAACTGCCTATGTGGAAGGTGATGCTGCCCTTTTTTTAGATAACAACTTTGCGATGGAGGGCGCCCTCTGGGGTTCCTTCGCCACCGCCGCCGCAGGGCCAACCGGAATTAAAAAGAATGAAGCTTTATTCTGGGGTGCAGAATACCATTTTTTAAAACCCAGCCGCTGGGACCCTTTTGTTTCTTTTACTCCCGGTGTTGGCTTGGTGCAGGTTGCGTATAGCGAAGAAGGGATTATAAAAAATACGCCATACACACCGGTACCATTGGCTTCTGCATCTATCGGTTGCAATTATTACGTGGGTTCCATTTTTCACTTTTTTGTAAAGGTGCAAGGTGTAGTGGGTCAGGTAACAAGCACTTTGCCGACGACCCAGCGTTTAGATGAACTGAAGTTTACCGGAGGACTGGCGTTTAATCTGCGGATTTGGAAACCGAAGGGGTATAGGAAGGTGTAATCTTTTATTGCAATAAGAGTAGAAAGGTCGAAGCGAATATCGGTTAAAACGTTCTTCTTAGCCAATACTTAATATACCTATCTCATAAATGGTCCAGGTCAGTAAGATCCTTATTTCTTCCGCTCGACTTTTTATTTTTTATGAGGTCGTCATAGCTGATGAACTTATAGATAAAGCCATCAAAATTTTCTACTACTTTATTTTTAAAACTGTCATCAAATGTCACGCCATCAATATCGTTCATCAGATCAATTCGCAGCGGAGGATAGCCCAACTGGATTACATTGCCAACCGTAGTAAAATCTTCTTTTTGCAGATTTAAACTTCCAAACCCGAAATCATTTATTGCCGAAAGGATTTTTATAGCATTGTCTGATGTAGGTTTTAACCAAATGTCAAGATCGCCGGTGAACCGAACATGGCCCCAAAAGCCAACGGCATATCCTACAACTACTAAATATTCAACCTTGTGTTTTTCTAATAATGTTACAAACCCGGCGAAGTCCTTGGGAAAGTTGATCCTCATATCCTGGGTATTGAAGGCGAAGAAATTCAATGGCGGAAATACGTTCGGCAGGTGATTTACTCATCCAATAATCCCGGTCATTAGATTTCTCTCCCGGCTTTAATATGCGCACTACCTTTTGCATGATTTAAAGATAAGAAAAACCAGTCACAATTTCATGGCTTAATGCCAATCTACTTCATCCTCCTCACCAAATACTTAGGCACCCACTTCACCCATTTAAATAAAAGCTCAGGGCTCTGCTTTTTGTAGGCCTTAATAAACTGGCTGGCTGGCTCAGCAAAAACAGAATTGCGCTGGCCTTCAAAACTGACGGGCTTGGTAAGGTCGTTTAAATCATGGTAAAAGGTGCGGCAATTGGCAACTTCGCTGTAAACGTGGGCATCGCTTCCCGCTATAATAGGCTTGTTATATTTTTTTGCCAGTTCAACTGCCTTTAAGTTATTGGCAGGAAACTCGCGGCCGTTGTAGCCTTCTACAAGGTCAATGGCATCAAAGTTTATTTCATCCAGCTTGTGGTGATGATAGGGGTGGACGAGCAACACCAATCCGCCCTGTGCTTTTATCTGTTGCACTACTTCGCTAAAGTTAGTGGCCGTTATTTCCGCCTTTAAGTTAATACCGGTTATATCACCCACACTGGTTTTTACTTCTGATGCTATGTAAACTTTAAAGTTTTCGTCTTTGTTTAAGGCAGCACATTCAACCCCGCCTTTAATTGTATCGTGGTCGGAAATGACAATTCCATTTAACCCGCGGGCCTTAGCCAGGCGCAATATCTTTTCCGGCCTCATCATAGAGTCGTACGAGTGGTTGGTGTGGGTATGGAAATCTACTGCAAACATTTCAGCCTTTTAGTTTTTTATAGTAGTGTACAAAAATGAAGGCCAGTTGGTAAAGGTTTGGCAGAGGGTCTAACAGCCTCCAGTCTTTTTTAGAATAGAATAGGGTGCTTATAATTTTGGGTATGGTTGATGGACGTTCCAAACCGTGAAACACCTCACCGTTTAAAACCCACTGAAAGGTAGTATCAGTAAATGCATCTGATGCAGCAATTTCTTCACCCGAAGCCTTTGCAATCAGCATCTCATCAAACTCAACCCCGGACGACAAGGCAAGCTCCAGCGAGCCCCAGAATTTTGGGTTTATCTCCATTAATTTGTAAACGCCATCGTTATTGTCTTTTTTAAACTCAACCATAGCAACACCGTTCCATTTTAAATGGTCGAGTATCTTTTTGCCGTATTCGTTCAATTTTGGGTCGCGGAACGATTCGGCGCATACACTGGCACCACCGGTTACAGGATATTCCCTGATACGATGGTGAGTGAAAGTTCTTTTACAAACGCCGTTATCATAGTAGGCAAAAAAGCCGAAACCTTCTCCTACAATATACTCCTGAACAATGGGCAGATCGGGCGATTTAAAGTTATTCTTTGCGCACATGGCGTTGAATTTGCTCAATAATTCTTCCCGGTTATTGGCATATTCTACGATGTTTTTACCTGATTCAAAAGGAGCTTTAACCACGCAAGGGAAAGATAGTTGCAGGCTCTGCACTTCCTCACTTGATAACGGTATAAATGTTCGTGGAACCGGCACGCCAAGGGTCTCCGCAACGGCGTTAGTCCTTCTTTTATCGGCCGCAAGTTCAATGTTATCGTTAGAGGTGATGATTAGATTGGTGTGGGTTTTAATCAAATCCTGGTGCCTTGCACAAGCCCTGTAAGACTTAAAGCCCACGGGCATCAGCAGGTCGTATTTTTCTTCTGAAAGGATTTTAATAATGTCGGTTATAAAACCTGCTTCGTTCTTCTGGGCCTCGTTAATGATAAATTTCTTTCGGGAGTATTTCGAAAACATCGCCAATGAAGCTTTTTGCGTACCACATAAGTCTATAATNNTTTTTAAAAGTTGTCAAATCTCTTGACAGTACGCGTCATTGCAAGGCTTTGCGAAGCAATCCCAGAACTATCTGGGGTTGTCTGAAATATTAAAGTCAGCCTTCATCGCTTCGGGATTGCTTCATGCCCAAAGCGGCATTCGCAATGACGCATCTTGTTGGTGCCGTTTCTTTTTTTGCTTTTTTTCTCTTTCATAATTTATAATACTCCTCAATAATCTCGCTCTGCATTATTCCTTCAATCCCTAATTCCTTTAACCCTGCCAGTATATCGCGGTAAAGTTGCGAATAGCCGCGGTATTTTAGCTCAGTAAAAAAGTTGTTGTGAAAATTTAAGGTAAACACGCAGTTGTATTTGTTCTTTTCTACAAAATCAAAAAACTTCTTTTTTGCTTCGACAATGGGCATATTCAGATTGTAGAAGGTGCGATCCATCAATATTTGAGGTACTTCCACAAAATTATAAGGCCTGTTTTTTGCCAGGTTAAATGGGCGGAATGGTTGTCCGAAAGAATTGCGCAAACCGAATACCGGGCTAAAGCCGAGCGAGGTATCGAGTTGCAATGCATTTTCTTCTATCAAATCATATCCTTGCGGCAAAGTAAATTTGAGAAAGTGGAACCGGTTTCCCCGGGGCATGGTGCCAAAGGTTTTTATCTCCTCACTAAAACTGCTTTCTCCCATACTTTTGTGGAGGCCGTTTTCGCCCCCGCTTTGTTTAACTCCTTCAAATGCTTTGGCAATTGGAGGCGAATGAAAGTCATAATCGCTGTTTTGTTTGTTTTTTACCAGCAGCCAGTAGAAGGTAGATTTAAAGCCATATTCAGCTTCTAGCTTCATTATTTTACTCATGTTCAGCCAATCGGGTGTGCCCAGGGTAGCATTGTATATCAGCCTTAAAATCTGCATGGGCATCAACTTATCCAAAGCGTAACGGCCATCTTCTTTAACTGAACCATAAACAGAGTCAATATCATGGGTTAAAAACACCCGCGATTTTCTGGCCGAAGTTTTTAGCTCTTTTAGTTTTGGATGTGAGGTAAACAGGTAATCAATTATCTGTTGAGCAGTATTGTTTTCAACACTGCTGAGCTGGTGCTGCAGGCTGTTGGTGTATTTAAACCGGCCGTATTGGTCTGGGTCGTTATCGTAATACTCCTGAAAAGAGTTAACGAGGTATGAAATTGTGCTAATAAAGTCGGTGCCGCCAAACTTATTTACAATATTTCCGTTGTGTGACAGTTGTTGTTGGTGACTGAAAACATTTTGACCTAATAACTGATGGAAATTTTCAGAGATTATAAAATCGTTTTGGTCGCTATAACCAATTGTTATGAGGGCATCATCTTTATGAGCAGTAAAAGCGCAACTATGCCCCTTGTTGAAAAAAATAAGACTGAGCGTATGTTTTATAAGCTCCTGCCGGGCGGTATCGGGCGAAATGTAAATATGTATGGCACTGCTCATTATAACGGGCTCAAAATAGGACAAATTTCTGAACCGTGATTTGCAATAGTGGGTGTTACGTTGATTATATACTGATATATTTGCCTTACGACGGATTGAAAATTAAGAAAATCATTTAATCCTATAAATCAAGGTTCAGACAATTTAATTCAATTACATGTGTGGTATAGCCGGAATGGTAGACGGGCGTTCAACGGCCGATGAAAAAGCAGAATTAATAGGGCGGATGCTGAAAAGCATTAACCACCGCGGCCCTGAAGCATCGTCGTTTTTTATTGAGGACCAGATTTGCCTTGGCCACAACCGGTTAAAGATTATAGACCTTTCGGAAGAAGCTAACCAGCCTTTTCATTACGAGGGTTTGGTGATTGCTTTTAACGGGGAGATTTATAACTATATAGAGCTAAAGGTAACATTGCAAAAGGCGGGGCATCAGTTCCGGACCAGCAGTGATACGGAGGTGCTTTGTGCCGCCTATATGGAGTGGGGAGAAAACTGTGTTGACCGCTTTATTGGCATGTGGTCTTTTGCACTATGGGATAAGCAAAGGAATAAACTTTTTTGCAGCCGCGACCGCTTTGGTATTAAGCCGTTTTACTTTTACCAGATAGGCGAAAGTATGTGGTTTGGTTCCGAAATAAAGGCGCTGAAACTGATACATGGCTTTAATTTTGAATTAAACACGGCCCAGCTAAACAGGGGGTTAGCCTTTGGCTGGGTAGAGAACGAGGAGCAAACGGCCTATAAACATTTAAAAACTTTACCTGCAGCCCATAATCTGGTTTGGGAAAATAACAGGATTACGATTAAACAATACTGGGATATTGACCTTCAGAATATTAAGAAAAGCAGCCTGACCTGGGAGGAGAAGAAAGAAACTTTCAAGTCGCTGTTTATGGATTCGGTTAAACTACATTCAAGAAGCGATGTGGCGAACGGAATTTGTTTGAGCGGTGGACTTGACAGCTCGGCTATTGCCTCGGCTTTTTGCAATTTATATCCGGAAACAAAGATTAAGAGTTTTACTATATTTTTTGAAGGTGCCGGTAAGGTAGATGAACGCCCGTTTGTGCGCGAGGTAGTAAAAAAATATCCCAACGTAGTGCCTTACTATTATGAGCCCAAGGCTAATGATGTGGCAGATTTATGGCACTCAGCCGCTTACCAGAGTGATGTGCCGGTTTGGGGTTCAAGTCACTTAGCCGGATTTTTTGTAATGAGGCTGGCTAAGGAAAACGGTGTTACCGTGGTTAATGACGGGCAGGGGGCTGATGAATACCTGGGGGGGTATCTTCACTCAATCTACCGCATATTGGGTACTAAAATAGGCAGTGGCAAGTTTGGCCAGGCGCTTAAACTTTTGAATGGTGTTGCATCGCGTGAAAATTTTAGCGCCGGCAAGAAGCTTGATTTTTTAGCTAAAGGTATTGCAAGCGCATTTAGTGATGAAGACATGATGTTGCAGCTGGAGTACCGGAAATATCAGCCATTGTTGCAGGATGAAATGAGTATTCATGTGGCGAAGAAACCGGGCAGCAAGCTCGATAATTTCCTGTATCACCTTATTTTTAATACCACTTTGCAGCCCATTCTGTATTTTGAGGATAGAAAGAGCATGCAGTATTCAATTGAGTCGAGGGTGCCGTTTTTAAATCACCAACTTATTGAGTTTGCGTTTAGCCTTACCGATGAAGACCGGATAAGCCCTAAAGCAGAGACAAAGTATATTTTGCGCGAATCGGTAAAGGATATTTTGCCTTATGATATATATGCCCGGAAGGACAAAAAGGGGTTTGTAACCCCGGGCGAAGTGGAATGGTTAAACGGGCCGTTAAAGCACCTGCTGGATATTGATTATAAAAAGATGGATTGGATAAACGCGCAGGTAGCTAAGAAAACTGTGGATGAGTATAAAGCCGGGAACATAAAAAATGCAGCACTGGTTTGGCGGATAGCCTGTTTGGATTACTGGTTAAAGAATTTTAATTGATATGGGGATAGAAAATATTACAGGGCTTTTAATTATCAGTTTAAAGTCTACCATCATTTACCTTTTTATAGTTTTTGCTATCCGTTTTTTTGGCAAGAAGGAATTAGCGCAGTTATCGGTTATTGACCTGGTATTTATTTTGCTGATAAGCAATGCGGTGCAAAACGCCATGGTAGGGCAGGACTCGACAGTGGCAGGTGGCATAGCTGCAGCATCGGGCCTTTTTGTGGTTAACTATATCTTTAAATATCTGATTAAGAAATTTCCAAAGTTCAGTGACGCTGTGCAGGGGCATGCCGTATTGTTGATTTATAACGGCAAAGTACTTCATCAGAATTGCGACCATGCTTTGTTTTCGATGGATGAACTGAAAGCTGCGGTGCGTGAGCACGGTATTGAAAGAATAGAAGACGTTGACCTTGCGGTGCTTGAAGTAGACGGTAACGTAAGCGTTATCTCGAATGACTTTAAACAAAAGACCAGCCGCAAACGGAGGGGTCACCGTATGATACAAAAAACCACTTAATCAGAGATAGTCGGCTGATTAATTGNNTAGCACAAGGCGTAGTTCGCGACGGGCCATGGCAGAATCAAACATCTTTTTCTCCTCCTCCGTTTCGGGTATCAGCGGATTGGCTTTTTTAGGCCTTCCATTACTATCAAGCGCCACAAATGTGTAATAGGCTTCGTTGCATTTATACCGGTTTTGCGAAGGCAGGTTTTCGGCCCATACCTGCATGTGGGTTTCCATAGAGGTTTGAAATGTGCGCGTAACCTTTGCTGTTATAGTTACCACATCCCCTAACTTGATAGGGTTTTCAAAGGAAACATTATCTACCGAGGCGGTTACTACTACAGCATTTGAATGTTTACCAGCCGCAATAGCAGAGGCTATATCCATCCAATGTAAAATCCTTCCACCCCGTAAATTTCCCAGCGAATTGGTATCGTTAGGCAACACTATTTCCGTCATTATAACGGTCGATTCTTTAGGCGTTTTTCCGTGCATTGTTTTGTTTTGTTGTGTTTATGTGTTCAAGTGTTCAGGTGTTCAAGTGATTTTGTTGTAATGAATTAAAGTTGTTTGGTTAGGCCAAATGGCGATTTAATACCTGAACACTTGAACACCTGGGCACCTGAACACATCATGTCACTCCTTCTTTTTTCCATAATGGTATTCGTAAAGCGATGGGCTTTTTCTAAGTTTATTGAGTGTAAGCGTGCATTTCATATTGTCGGCGGCATCTTGTTTGTTTTCGGACTTATACATCATAGCGGTTCCATCCAGGCGTTCAGCCGAAATGCCATGGTCATACAGATACCTTACAATTTTTGCAGCGCGGGCCAGTTCAGGCCTTATAGTGCGCTTCTTTTTTATGATTTCGGAAGTTACCCTGCTGAACGATGGCATTGAGTCAATAAAAGCTACAATCGAGTCTTCATCGGTAGTGCGGTTATATTCATGCTCATCGCTAAAACCGTTTACCTGTATATTAATATCCGGATTAATGGTTACCCACTGTAACAGGTTACGAAGTTTAAGTTCATTATCGGCGCCTTCCAGTGTAGTAACATTTTGCCGGTAGGTAAAAACATATCTGGCTACAGATTGATCGAGGTCTGTAAAAAAGGAATCAACTTTTAAACCTTCGCGGTCAGCCTGGCTAATTCTTAAACCTGCAATATGGGGGCTTTGGTTAAAGTAATCAATTACAAAGGTTTCCAGTTGTTTAGGGGTAACTGCCATTACGCTATCAAGCAAAGCGGGGAAATAATTCTCGTCGTTAAAGGTGGTGTACTTTACAATCCATTGCGGATATTCTTTTGATTTTTTCAGGCTTTCATATTCCTTTTTGAATTGTATTTTGGCCGCAGTAATCATTACATCGTTAACCAGGGTTTTGTTTAAACGGCCCAGCTCGTTTATTACAAACTGGTAAGTTTCAAACATGTTTTTCTTTGATGGCTGCAGCGTTATGCGAAAAATGCCGTTGAAGTTATTGGCATCGTATTGAACCGTAAATTTTTTACACCCCATTTTAGCTACCTTAGCCTGGATAAAATTGTTTTTGTCGTTCAATATGGCGTTTAGTAAAAACGCTGCATAACTATCCTGAAAGTTATTATCGGTACCCGGAAACTGCCAGCATATCTGAAACTCAGGGGTAGCTGATGTATCATTTACAATAAACTGGGTATTATAAGCCATAGGCCGCAGGTCAACAATTTTGGTTACTGTTTCCGGGTCAAATTCGCTTCTCATCACGGTCTTAAATAAACTTTCAAGGGTATTTTCAACTGTAACGCCATCTATTGGCCCTGTAATGGTCATAAAGGTGTTATTAGGTACATAATACCGTTTGAAAAAGCCGGTTATGCTACTTCTGTCAAAATCTTTTATTTCTTTTCCGTTGCCGGCCACTTCAAGTTTTTGATGGTCCTGAACGTACAGTCCTTGTAAAAGCCTTTCCTCAAATATTTTCTTTTTGTCGTGCCTGGCATCTTCAAATTGCTGCAANNGGGTTAATTTCTGACTGATATATTTTCCCGTTAAAAACCGAGTCGCGGAACAGGCTGAGGCACGGCGTTAGATTTTGAGCGCTAGTAGTAAATTTAAAAATAGCGTGTTCGGTGGTTGCATAACCTTCAAAAGTTACATTTTGAGTAGTTAATAGCCCTTTACCGCTTTTAAGGGCATTGATAATTTTCTGATTAAATATTTTCACCACCAGGTTCGACATGCCGCTTATAGAGTCTGTTTCGTACATGCTACCGGTTTTTATACTGAAAGTAATTTCGGTATTGACCGCCTGGGACAGAGGCATCAGAATAGTATTTAACCCGTCAACGAGCTTTATGGAGAACAGGTCGCCTGATTTGGTGGTTTCGGGTTGGGCGCAGGTAATGTGGGCAAAACTTAACAAAGGAAGTAGCAGGCACAGCAGGTTTCGGTATTTACTCATGCCGCAAATTTTGGAAATACAATTCTTTCTTTCAAATTTGTTGTCATTAAATTCGCCTATGAAACGTTCAGTATTACTTTTTATCATTTTTTCTGCAGCTGTTTTTTGTTTTTCTTCCTGTAAGAAATGCGTTACTTGTACTTTCCAAGGTGCCCCGGTTCAGGTGTCAACTTATTGCTCAAAAGACTTTCCAGATGGAACCAAAGGCCTTAACCTGACTGTTAAAGGATGGGAAGCCCAGGGTTATACCTGCGTAAATCAATAGTTTATAAGTTGGTTTAACTCCGGTGCCCTGGTATGCTTTCTGTTTAAATTAAAAGCATAAATGTAGAAAAGATCAGGTCATAAGCCTGAAACTTTCAACCGCCTTTTTTACGCTGCCATGTTGTAGTAGTAGTTTCCGGCTGTCATCGTGGTTGAGCCCTGTATCCTCCATTACCATCAAAGTTCCGCGGTTTACCAGTTTATCGTTGCTTAATTGCATATTCACCATTTTGTTATCCTCTACCCGGCCAATTTTTATCATTACTGCCGTGCTTATCATATTTAAAACCAGTTTTTGGGCAGTGCCGGCTTTCATGCGGGTGCTGCCGGTAACAAATTCGGGGCCGGTAATTACTTCCACCGGGTAATCTGCCTGTTCAGCTATGGGCGATTGAGGATTGCAGGTTATGCAACCGGTTATAATACCGTTAGCCCTGCAAGCCTTTAAAGCCCCCACCACATAAGGTGTGCCGCCCGATGCCGCAATGCCTATAACTACATCTTTATCGCTTACCTGGTATTGCTGCAGGTCTTTCCATCCCTGTTCCGTGTTATCTTCGGCAAACTCAACTGCTTTTCTGATTGCACTGTCTCCGCCGGCAATTAATCCTATTACAAGGCCTTGCGGTACCCCATAGGTGGGTGGGCACTCGCTGGCATCTACAATACCCAGCCGTCCGCTGGTGCCTGCGCCCAGGTAGAATAAACGCCCCCCGGCCAGCATTTTATCGGCAATGGCATCAACCAGCTTT
The DNA here is from genome assembly GCA_003165895.1 of Bacteroidota bacterium. GTDB lineage: Bacteria > Bacteroidota > Bacteroidia > Chitinophagales > LD1 > Bog-950. Next base: position 37,187 of record PMXD01000212.1, read on the forward strand.
TCAATTTGCGGCAACGCTTTTTGTACAGACAATGCCACAGTTTGGTCTTCGTGGTTAATGTTTACCAGCAATTGATGGGTGTCCATCTTTTCGAGATGGCGGTATAAGGATGGTGACTCTGTTATTTTCATTTTGGTTTCGGTGGACGGATTTATGATTGCTGATTTATGATTTCTGATTTATGAATTGTGATTTAGGATTAAATACCAAACAAGGGCTTCTAAAAGAAAATCATACGCATACTTAAACCCACCCTCTTGCCTTCTGTTTTAAAAATTCATAATTCATAAATCATAATTCAGAAATCTCACAACAAATCGTCTTCCCATGCCTTTCGGCACACCCTTTGCATTTTTTGGTTAATCAGTGCCAAAGTTAATTTTATTTTTGCCGCTCAATTTAGCTGAATGGATAACAACGATGATAAATTACCCGGATACTCAAATATCCGGAAACCGCAGTCAACATCAAACCCCTATGCCCCGTTTATTTATGCCCTGATACTGGCTTTTGGCGTAATGCTGGGCTTTGTTATCAATTCAATTACCGTAGGCAAGCAAACTATAGGTAACCGCAATTATGATAAGATTGAAGATATTCTCAATTACATCAGCCTTAAATACGTTGATACCATTAACCGCACCCAGCTTGTAGATAAGAGTATTGATAAGATTCTTTCGAGCCTGGACCCACATTCGGTTTATATACCTGCCAAGGATGTCAGTGAGATGAATGAGGGCCTGGAAGGTAATTTTGAAGGTATCGGCATCGAGTTTTACATTGTGCAGGATACCATTACGGTGGTAACTGCCATACCCAGTGGCCCATCGGAATTAATTGGCATAAGGGCCGGTGACCGCATTATAAAAATTAACGACAGCATTGTGGCCGGTGTAAAAATAAAAGATACCTCGGTGAAGACACGCCTTCGGGGGCCCAAAGACACCAAGGTTAAAGTTACAGTTCTGCGCAGTGGCGTAAACCACCTCCTCGATTTTCAGATTGCCCGCGACCGGATACCCCTTTACAGCGTTGACGCAGCCTACATGGCAACACCCGAAATAGGCTATATCCGCATTACCGAATTTAGCGCCAATACCCACGAGGAGTTTGTACAAAAAATACACGCCCTGCAGGATAAGGGCATGAAGAAATTAATCATTGACCTGCGCGATAACCCCGGGGGATATTTACAGGCGGCCACATCAATAGCTGATGAATTGATATCGGGCGAAAAATTGATGCTATACACCAAAGGAAAGGCCTACGACCGGCAAGATTACCTGGCAGGCAAGCCGGGACTTTTTGAGAAGGGTGATTTATGCGTATTGATAAACCAGGGCTCGGCCTCGGCCAGCGAGATACTTTCGGGCGCTATACAGGATTGGGACAGGGGAACTATTATTGGCAGAACTTCGTTTGGAAAAGGGCTGGTGCAGGAGCAATACGAATTAAAAGACGGTTCAGCGCTCAGGCTTACCATAGCGCGTTATTATACCCCAAGTGGCAGATGTATTCAGCGGCCTTATGATAAGGGGACAGATGCCTATTATAATGAGATTTACGACCGCTATAGCCGCGGAGAGTTTGTGCATGAAGATTCGATAGCCAGCCTGGATACTACTGTTTACCGCACCTCGAAAGGGAGAAGGGTTTATGGCGGAGGAGGCATAAGGCCCGATATTTTTGTGCCGATGGATACAACCGCTGAGAGCGAATACTTTTACGCAGTGCGCTCGTTTATACCTGAGTTTGTTTACAAATACTCATCGCAACACGCCGATGTTTTAAGCAGGTTTAAAACTGAAGAAGAGTTTAAGAAAGACTACGAGGTTAGCGACGGGATGCTGAATGACTTTTACACTTACGCTTTTGCCGCCGGTTTAAAGAAGAACGAAGCCCGCCAGGCAAAAATAGGTGCAAAGGTAAAACTGAACCTGAAGGCCTTTTTAGCCAAACAAATCTGGCGCATGGACGGCTTTTACTACATCATTAACAGCAGTGATGATGTGGTTGAAACGGCGATTAACAAAATGAAGTAGGGGAGTATAACCACTGCTGGAAAGGGGTAGGGGGTGGTTTCCACTTTTAAAACTACTTCCTTGATTATCAACATATTAATTTCTCAAGACCCCTTTCCCGGAAACCACCCCCTCCTTCCATATTTTATGGTATAGTTATAAAAAAAAATACACTAGCGTAACGCTAAAAACATAGCAAAGCGAAGCAGGATGCTTCGCTTAAACATCATGCAACGCGCAGAGGGTGTAGATGGCCGTAGTTAGAGGTTAGAGAATAGGAGGGCGGGAGGCGTTGGCTAGAAGGCGGTTAAGGGCAGGCTACGACGAAATAGGATGCAATAGGCGCAAAGGCAGGCTGGGAGGAAAGGGTTTAAATAAACCATGGGGTTTTTTCGAGCCTAGCATGCAGCTTAAAACTTCCACTTTTTCTATAGAATACTTCGGAAAGTACTGCGATATCATGTGCATACTTGGTCGTGACCGGCTCGGCATTTACTGATTGTGTACCCGCCCAATTAAGTTTTGAAAGAGCAAGCAAGTGCTGAGCAATAGTTTTGTGCATAGGCAAAGACGCACCATTAGGCAGGCTTTTAAAATTAACCTCCAACATTACTGGCATCCCCAAAGTTTTTCTTAATAGGCTATAGCCAGTAGTTGAAAGATAGAACTGATTATTTCCAGTAACAACATATGAACCTCGACTTAAACTACCATTTCCCTCAATTCGGGAATCAAACATTCGTAAATTATGATGTGTATTAATCCACACAAATGTCACAGTAGCTTTGGGTTTAATTTTAAAGACAGCGGCGCTTATATATGCTATGTCTTCGTTCGAAAACTTGTTGGTGTAATGAATATGGATACTTGCAGTTTGAGGCAAATCCGTACGATGTTTGATCGTTTCAGTTACCAAATTTGCTAAATGAATATGCTTCTCGGAAAAATCAAATGAGCTAGAATTACCCTTGTAAAATTGCCATTCTCCGTAACTTGTAAAAACATTAGCATAGCCCATTGTACGCCTTAGCTTTTTGTCGTCCCAATATTGCGCATATGATAAGCCGATAAAGCAATCAGCGTCTATTAAGGCATTTGGAAGTATCCAAGGCGTGCCGCCAGTTTTAGCAACGATATTTAAAGCAAGGTTTAAATCTTTGTACTGCACATTATTTAGTGTAGGAGTGTCCAACATTTGGACCGGCATCCCTTTCGACAATAGGAATTCCTTAATAGAGTAATAAGGAGAATTGATATCTGTCACCGGATAAATATCTTCAGGAACATGAATCATGAAAATCTTGTCCAAGTATTGACTTTCAACCCAAGATGGATTGGCTTCTAGTAGTCTTTCACTTTCTTCAAGAAAAAAATTTGCATCACTCCGAGTAATGATAGACCTATATTGCGCTTTAACCTTAAACGTGCGCTCTATACCCTTAAACTGATTCGAACCGTTGACAACAACCTTTAAAAGGTCTTGCATTTTATGTTCAAAACCTTCCATAGCAAATGGAACAATTTCAATTTCTCTTCTATCATTTGAAAAGGAACCAAACTTTGTGAGGCCGCTGGCAATATTGGGTGCTGTTGAATTGTCTGCAAATTTTACGTCAGGTTCCTTTAAGTTGTGATGGACACTAAAAACCGCATTTTCGTCATTATAATTACTAAGTAAAGACACTGGTTTAGAATTAAGGCTAGCAGTAAAGTCATTATAAGTAATCGGGAAAACCTCTTGCGCAAAATAATGACTTATCACTTCAATTTTTGCCCAACGTTCCCTAGAAGCATTTACACTTTTTGCCAGACTCAATTCTTTAATTTTAGTATCGATATTGAACCGCTTATCTACATAATAAAGTATTTTCTTAATTTCTACTTTGCTCAGATTAGGTAGAACCTCTTTATTTAGAACTTTAAGAGTTGTATCATAATCGTAAAAATATATTTCCGAGTAGATTTCATCGCTTGTTTTAATAATTCCATGAGCCCATAAATTTTTTTCGAATTTGGCAAGAGTTTTTCTTTCACTAAAGTCCAAAAAATTATATCTGGTTAGTTGGTCAAGTGTTAATGAATTTTTTACCTGTAGGCTGAAATCTATAGATAAGTAATTTTTATTTTTAAATTTATGAATTTGTATAGAGTATGCGGCGAAAAATTTAACGACTTTATCTATCCCTTCACCCTGCGAAATATTTCTAGCCTTTTGGTGCGCTGTTATTCGAGACTTCCCTTCCCTATCAAGAAACCAGCCCAAGGCATTAAGTTTGTCCTTTATTAAACCCAGCAAAATAGTTTGCAATGATTTTTCAGGTACCTCGGGTTCACTAACTTGCTTAATAGCTATTTGAATTTCAAATAAATTTGTGTACTCCCCGGTTAAAGGCTGGGTCAACTTGTTAATTCTTGCCTCCCTTTCAACGGAGTTGTTATATAAAGTGACTTTAGTAAATCCATTAGTTTCAAATTCAGGGGAAGGAAGATGCGCTTCCTTCATTTGCATTCTCATAGTTCTATTTCCCTCGCTTAACGCCTTAACAAATTTCTGATTGTTTTCATCAACCATATTTCTTGCCCACTCCATAATTTTTGGGTTTCTTGGATAATGGTCAAGGCGTTGAGATTCCAACGAAAATTTAGCCGGAACAAACGAAGGTTGCTGTAATTTCCCAGGGCTTTTTACTACAAAGGCATCTTTATATAAAATGCATTCAATAGGCAGATTAATTGAATAGTCTCTATGAACAATTGCATTAACAATAGCTTCTTCCGTTGCGTTGGGTGGCAGTTCTGGCTCCTCGATTATCCCGCTTGAATAAGGGTTACGATATGAGTACTTTTTAAAAAAAGCACTATCGTTAACAAACAGACGTATTTTTTGCAATAATATAGGTAAACAACCATCAAAAGTTCTATCAAATGACGGATTATAGTCGGATGCCTTCTCAGCACTTGGTATGTCATACTTTAAAAATCTAATTGTTGCCGACGGAATTAGACCCGATGGATTTTTAGCTAGAAATAAATACCCTGCATTTGTGAAAAATAATTTTTCGCCTATCTTTTTTAAAATCCCTAGGTGAAGCATTAAATCCTTATCATCGCTCCAATCGAAATTAGAGCCCAATTCATTCAAGTATTTAGATTTAAAAATGGAATAAACCTTTTCATTTAATAATGATGGATCATATTCTGTCACCGTCAGCTGCTCGAATTTCTTATTCCTTTGTAATGTTAGCTGTTCGATTTGTTCCATAGAAAGAGGAAGGGAACTGGCTCCTTCTCGTCTCCAAGCTCTAGGTTGACCCTCCACCGTAGCGCAAACGCCACTTATGCCCTCAGGCGAAAAAATTAATAAGATTCGACGACCATCTTTTGACCATTCCTTTGACTGCGATTGATGGTTTCGTAAATTCTCCCAAATGATTTTACCCAGTGATATATGTTCACTTTCGGACAAGTGGTTAAGTCCATTGATTGTTCCATTATTTTTTATCCCCAAAACTAGTAACCCACCACTTGCATTTGTAAAGGCTGAAACAGTTTTTATAATTTTCTCACGGGCATCTTTCATTCCAGCTCCCCCCGATACAACTTCCTTTCTCTCGAAAAATTGGCCCTCAGGATTTGAGCTAGTCAAATAATCTACGTATTTGTCAGGTTCTAAAAATATAAGCTGTGGGTCAACCATCATCATCTTGCTAATATCTTAAATAGTTTACTAAACACCGCATTAATATAATTGAGTTAACAAATTCCACCTTAGATTTGCTGCAAACCTCCTTCTTCCGAGTGTGACGCAGACCAACCTGGAAGAAGGTGTATGTAAACTTTGTAAGAAATGGTGTCTCCGGAATGGGTGTTAACAGTGGAAGGTCGATGCGCTTAACCGGCTGATTTTACCGGGCGGATAAATACCCCTCTGTCCGTAGCGTGATGTTTTAGCGAAGCATCCTGCTTCACTAAACTATGTTTCTCAATTACGTCCTACTTAAACGCATCCAACCCCGTAACATCATGCCCGGTTATAAGCAGGTGTATATCGTGGGTGCCTTCGTAGGTTACAACGGTTTCAAGGTTCATTAAGTGGCGCATTACGGGGAACTCGCCGGTTATGCCCATGCCACCCAGCATCTGGCGGGCATTGCGGGCTACATCCAGGGCTATTTCAACGCTGTTGCGTTTGGCCATAGATATTTGGGCAGGGGTTGCCCGTTTCTCGTTCTTTAAAACGCCTAAACGCCAAACCAGCAATTGCGCTTTGGTAATTTCAGTTATCATTTCAGCCAGTTTCTTTTGCTGTAACTGAAACTGCCCAATGGGCTTTCCAAACTGTATCCGCTCTTTCGAGTAGCGTAATGCCGTATCATAGCAATCCAAAGCTGAACCTATGGCGCCCCATGCAATGCCAAAGCGGGCGGTAGAAAGGCAACCAAGGGGGCCTTTAATGCCTGACACGTTTGGTAATAAATTCTCTTTAGGCACTTTTACGTTGTCAAACACCAGTTCGCCGGTGCATGAGGCTCTTAAACTCCATTTGCCGTGGGTGGTAGGGGTTGTAAAACCTTCCATGCCACGCTCAACAATAAGGCCCTGAATTTTTCCGGCTTCGTTACGCGCCCAAACTACTGCAATGTCAGCAAGCGGTGCGTTGCTGATCCACATTTTGGCGCCGTTTAGCAGATAGTGGTCGCCTTTATCTTTAAAATTCGTTTTCATGCTGGCGGGGTCTGAACCATGGTCTGGCTCCGTAAGTCCGAAACAGCCAAACAACTCACCGGTAGCAAGCTTTGGCAGATATTTCATGCGTTGCTCTTCGCTGCCGTAGGTGTAAATAGGATACATCACTAACGAACCCTGAACCGAAGCTGTAGAACGGATACCCGCATCGCCCCGCTCTAATTCCTGCATGATAATGCCATAGGATATTTCATCTAAACCACCGCCGCCATATTGAGTTGGTATAGTAGGGCCAAACGCACCCAAAGCGCCCAGCTCCCTTACCAGGTGGCGCGGAAACTCTGCCCGTTGCGCATAATCTTCAATAATGGGACTAACCTTTTCTTTTACAAACGCGCGAACAGATTCGCGTATCATTTTTTGTTCTGTGGTAAGCAGGTCATCTACCAGGTAGTAGTCGTGGTGTTGGTATTTATCAGCGCCCATAAGTTGTTTTTACAGTTTTTAAATGCGGGGGTGAAAATAGAATATTTTTGTTTTCAGAGCATTGGTATGTAGCAGGTGATATTTAAAGTAATTACTTTAATCTGAACCTGAGAGGCTATTGTTTTTTCCGACAAATGAAAAGTACACTACTGGCAAATCTTTTAGATTTTACAGGTTTAAAAAATTCCCTGAATTCAGGATAACAGTAAAGAAGGGGTAGTAAAGTCTGCTCAACCACAAATTCCTTTTCCAACATTTTCTTCCAACTGGATACCCTGTAATATTTCATGTCGAATAGAAAACTATGGCCTGCATGGCTATGGGAAGGAGGGAAAAATATCTCCTTAAATGTGCCTTTTCCGGTAGTAATAATCCGCGAGAAGAAGAAATTGACAATACGATGGTGGGTTGTCAGCAAATAAGGGGTAAGTCCGTTCATAAACGCCATGGTTGCAGTAGGCATTCCAATAATCAAAACCCCATCATCTTTCATTACCCTGTTCATTTCTTTTAAAGTCATTGAAACATCATTTACGTGTTCTAAAACATGAGCTGTATACGGTATCAAATGACTTGTTATCGTAGGGGAGGTTTTCTGAAAAGCCCTTCAGAACATTTGCGGGCTGTATATATCCTTCATTATATCTGCCTACGCCATGAGCTCCCGGGTCAGGGTCAATTCCGGATGTTTCGCTTGAAAAATCTTCCTCTGCCCTTTTCATCGCNNCAATTGTATAATGCGAGTATCTTTTTTTTAAAACCTGTCAGCACCTTGATAATTTATATATTAAATAATAGTTTTATTAATTAGTAAATCAACACAATATAGTTTTTGTTCTAACCAATTTTATTTTTTTAATATTGTGCTATATGCCAACCGGGCATTTACAATGCACTAATGTGTGAATCAACTGATCTGAGCTTTTAGTATAACCAATTTAATGACGCCGGAAGTTCCATAAAACAATTGATTCCGGTTTATACCAACCAATTAAGTTGGGTAATCTGGTAAGGAACATCCGAAAAAAAAGATTTTAAAACTTCTGTTTCAAAGCCTCCTGCACCCATTTCTTACCGGCAAAGCGTTTTGCTTTTTGGTTAAGGAAGANNCATAGGGAAGAAACGTTTTAAATGGAAAACCCCTTTAGCCTGCCATGGGTGCAGAATGTAGAATTTACCCTTGCCCGCCTGGGTAAGGATATAATCAGCAATTTCATCGGGACTGAATTTGGCTTTATTGATGATTGCCTGGCCAATGGCCGCAGCGTCTTTATCGCCCCGGTTGTATTGCATTATTTTGCTGCGAAAGAAAGTTGGGCAAACCACGCTTGCGCCAATGTTAAAGGCCTTCACCTCGGCATAAATAGTTTCCATCAACGAAATGACTGCGGCTTTTGTAACATTATACATACCCATATTAGGCATGTTGGCAAGGCCTGCCGCACTGGCTATTGAGATTATGTAACCGCTTTTTTGTTTCTTCATTACCGGCACTGCAAAGTGCGAGCCGTAAATGGCGGCCATTTGGTTAATACCGGTTATCCATTCCCAGTTATCCAGGCTATACTCGCCAATCAAACCACCATCGCCCACGCCGGCGTTGTTTATCATCAGGTCTAAGCCGTTGGTTTTAGATATAAAATCATCAAAAGCCTTTTTGAATTCATCTTTTTTCGAAACATCAAACTGGTAGGTATAAGCCTTACCACCCGCCTGGGTAATAAGCTCCGCAGATTCGGCAAGCCCTTCAGCTTTAATATCAGTAATACCTACCGTCCAGCCATCAGCTGCCAGTTTAAGGCTTAGTGCCCTGCCTAAGCCGCCTCCACCACCGGTTATAAATGCGCGTTTCTGCGGATATTTTTGTGTGAGTTTGTAGGCCATAGTTTTTTTAGATTGTCGTAAATCCTTCAAATTGCGCGATCTATTTTAAAAATAAATATTGCATTTAATCATAACCATCATAACAAATCAGCGTCCCCGTCTTTACCTAGTTTAAACTTCTGAAGTCAACCGGTACCACCCTTGATACCCCCTGCTCAGGCATTGTAACACCATAAATGGCATCAACCGATGACATGGTCATTTTGTTATGGGTTACAATAATGAATTGAGAATCTTTAGAAAACTCGCTGATGATTTTGTTGAATTTGGAGATGTTGTTATCATCTAACGGAGCGTCAACCTCATCGAAAATACAGAACGGCGCGGGTTTCAGCAGATATAACGAAAACAGCAGGGCAGTAGCTGTTAACGTCTTTTCACCACCCGAAAGCTGATCTATAACCGTTGGGCGTTTACCTTTAGGTTTGGCTATAATTTCAATTTTTGATTCCAGCGGGTCGTCCGGGTTTTCAAGGAACAGGTCGCACTGGTCATCAGCGCTGAAAAGGGTATGGAATACGTTAATGAAACTTTCCCTTACCTTATTAAAAGAATCAAGAAACTGCCCTCTGGCGGTATCATCAATTTCTTTAATGGTTTGCAAAAGCGAAGCTTTGGCATCTTCCAGGTCTTTCTTCTGGGCTACAATAAAATCAAAACGCTTTTTCATTGCTTCAAAAGCTTCCAGCGCCATCGGGTTTATTTCGCCAAAATTATCTACGCGTTTTTTTATTTTATCTACTTCGGCCTGTACTTCTTCAACCGGTTGAACCATTTCAAACTCTTCATTCAATATCACATTGATATCAATGTTGAATTCAACGCTCAGTCTTTCTTTTAGCGAGGTGAGGGATAATTTAAGCTCATTAAATTTCTCATTAATATCAGCCAGGATGGTAACAATGTTGTCTTTATTGCGTGCAAGGTCGCGCACTTTGGCATCCAGCTCATTTATTTCGCCTCTCGAATCGTAGTAGTTCTTTTCGGCAGCTTCAACCTCCGACTGGTAGCTTTCTTTATCGGCGTAGTTATTTAATAAAGCGCCTTCCAGTTCTTTTGCTTTTTTCTGGCTCTCTTCAATCTGCATCTGGCTTTCTAAGATAACCTCGTTATTGCGGGTTAGCTGGCCGGTTAATGTATCAATCTGGCTTTTCTTAAAACCGAGTTCCTGGGTAAGCGTATTAACCCGGTTTTGCTGCTGGTGGAACTCAATATTCTTTTGGTTGTAGCGCGATGAAGCTTCGCTGAGTTTATTGGTTATCTCAACAAAGTCTTTATCCGTTTTTTCGAGGATAGACTTAGCACCCGCCTGTTCTTCGCGCAAAGTGCCCAACTCAACAGTTATCTTCTCTACTTCGTTCTTTAAGGCTTCCAGCCTTTCAGTAATATTCTTGCTTTTAGCATCGGCCGATTCAAGGAATTTTACCAGGCTTTGAATACTTGCCTGTGCGGCAGAAAACTTGCCATTTAGCTGCGCCCCCAGGTTACGTTGTACTTCAATTTCTTTAACTACTGAGGATGCTTTTAGCTGGTTGATTTTTACCTGCGCGTTTGCAACTTGCTGGTGCAGTTTGTAGGTAGATACTTCCAATATCTTTATTTCTTCCTGTAATTTTTCAAGGTTCTTGGCGCGGCCAATTTTTTTGCCTTCAAATAATCCAACAGCTCCACCGNNAAAAGTCTTTGCGGATGTATTTACCGCTTTTTGAAAGCAGCACAATTTTGCGGTCCTGGGTATCGAGTTTTGAAATATCGAATGGGCCGCTGTCGTCAATCATATAAACGCGGTCAAGCAGAAAGGCGCCCAGTTTTTTGTATTGGGCATCCATTTCAACCAATGCATTTACTGATTTTATGCCGTCAATTTCCAGCATGGCATGTGGCTGGTATTTTTCAAACTCATCAATAATAAAAAAGTTAGCCCGGCCCATAGCTGAATCGCTGAGCAGGTTTACGGCCATGGCAGCTTCCTGTATGTTTTGAACCACGTAGTAATTCAAATACGGCTCCAGGTAATTTTCAACGGCTACCCGATATTCTTCAGCGCAATAAATGATATCTGAAAGGAGAGGAGCATCCTTGCTCCATTTAGCATTTTTCTTTAAAAATTTGATAGACTCCGGAAAGCCCTCCAGGTTTTCAACCAAACTTTTGGTTAAGTCATATTCATTCTTCTTGGCATCCAGCGTGCGTGTTTCCTGGGTAAGTTCAACCCGGGTCTTCTCAACAGAGCTTTCCAATTCAGCTATCTCTTTCTTTTTGCCTTCTTCTTCTTTAATCAGGTAGCTTAACTTCAGTTCAGTTGATTCTTTATCTGATTTTAACTGGTCGAAACCCTGTTGCAGCTGCTCCAGTTCAACACGTTTCTTTTGTACGTCTTCCTCGCTTTGGAAAAGGTCGCGTTGAAGACTTTCGTTACTACTGCGGTTAACAGCTAGTTTTTTATCAAGTTCAAATATTTGCTTTTCTTTTTCAGAATATGTTTTCTGGTCGGTTGACAGGGTGTTTTTCAGATTGCCATGGACATTCCGAATTTCATTTAGCTCTGTTTCAAGGACTGCCAGTTCGGCGCGGCGGGTTTCTAAAACTGTGTCTTCGGTTCCTTTGTCAAGTGTTAGTTTTTCAATGGAGAATCTCAGTTTTTCTACCTGTTCGTTGGCTTCTAATATCTGTTTGGCTGCCGAGTCTTTTTTATCAAGCGCAAATTTTATCTGCGAATTGAGGATGTTCCTTTCGTTTTCTTTTTCACCCACACCGGCTACCAGGGTATTCAGCTTTTTCTGAACCTCAAAAAGGGCCTTTTCTTTGTCAACGTTATCCAGTTTTTCCCTTTCAAGTTTCGCCTCGGCCTGGTTTACCAGGGTTTCAAGTTCCAGCTTTTTATCGTCGTTTACCTGCTTTTGTTCCTCGAGGGTTTTGTAGGTTACCTTGTAGGTTTGCAGGTTGTATTTGGCCAGCAGTAAACTCAGTTGCTTGTATTCTTCCTTTAGTTCGTAATAACGCTTGGTTTTTTTAGCCTGGCTTTCGAGTGTTTTTAACTGGCCTTCAATTTCAAACAGCAAATCTTTTACCCGTTCCAAATCGCCATCGGTGCCTTTCAGCTTATCAATGGTTTCTTTTTTGCGCTTTTTGTATTTGGAAACTCCGGCGGCCTGTTCAAATAATTTACGCCGGCTGTTTTCGCGGTCGTTCAGTATTTCATCAACCATGCCCAACTCAATTATGGAGTATGAATCGCTGCTTACGCCGGTATCCATAAACAAGGTGTTTATGTCCTTCAGGCGGCAAGGCACTCCATTCAGCAGGTATTCGCTCTCCCCATCGCGAAATAAACGACGGGTAACAGTAATGGTTTTATAATCGGATGAAACAAGGTTTTTGGTGTTTTCGAAAGTAAGCGAAACCTCGGCCATACCGGCGGCCTTGCGGGTTTTGGTGCCGTTAAAAATCAGGTTCTCCATCTTCTCCAAACGAAGCATAGAGGTTTTTTGCTCGCCCAACACCCAGCGTATAGAGTCAACAACATTACTCTTGCCGCAACCATTTGGCCCTACCACACCGGTAATTTTATTATTAAAATGTATGGTGGTTTTTTCAGCAAAGCTTTTAAAACCTTTGATTTCAAGCGTCGTTAACTGCATATCCTGTTCAATTTAAAAGCGCAACTGGTGCTGCGCTGTCGTGCTACGTCCCCCACTTTATGGGGAAGGCGAAAATAGAAAAACGCCACACCCTTAAAACTGAAAGAAACTAACAGGTATCCACACGTTATCCACAATTTTGAGGGGCTAAGAAACTGCCCAAAATGGCCGTATTTGTAGTTACGTAAATTTCAGATTATCTTTAAAACATGGAAAATGACGATAATAAGGCCCATTTACCTGTAAATATGGTAAGTGAGCGAGTTTCTGATTACGGTATTTCCCGCAGAAACAGGATTAGCGTTTTTCATTCTTTTGAAGAAGCGGCTGAAGCCGATTATGCATATTATCGCAGCCTTTCACCTGAACAACGCATGAATATACACTACGAACTAACGGTAAGACTTTTTGGTGAGGCTAAAAACAATTTAAAGCGCCGCTTTAGTTTTTGATATTATAACGGTCACATTTTAAGGTCTTGCATGATACCATCAACAATTTTTTTCTGCCGTTTTATGATAACTTCGGGCGTAATTGTGTCTATTCCTACTAGCTCTTGGGTAATAAATAGCTTTGTTTTTTCATAACGGATACGTTTTTGTATCCAATCCGCATTTTTTGCGGACGAATTGAGTCTCTGGGTAAGTAATGTCATATTGCCCAATTTATAACGAATATCCGGCATTTTTTTATCACCAAATAGAGGCTCCCATCCCGTTCTTTTTATTTCCTGAGGACAGATGTGCTCTAAAGTTGATTTATCAAAGTCTAAATATTGGTTAATCACATCTTCAGATGATGAGCCTTCCTTGTACCAAACGTATTTTGCAATCAATAACTTGGCAATGTAGTTGTCGTGAATAGAAAGGTTCAAAATATCTTCAATCAATTTATCATCAATTGCCTGCATACCATCTGTGCTATGTAGGAATACCTTGATTGCATTTCCAGGCTGATTATTATTTAATTCATGTATGGCTTTGTAAATTGGTTTACTTGAAAATCTATCAGCCATCGGGTGCAATAAAAGATAAATCACATACCTTTCGTATGCCGTGACAAATTTCTTTAGATTAATGTTCTCACCGCCATCATATTTATAATGCCTAAACGCGGCTATAAGAAGGTTTAATGTATATCTAAGGTTTGGCGCGTTTAATAAAAAATTTATCTTTCCTTTCAAAGGTAACCATGTTATAGAATCATCATAAAACATGGAAAAATATTTCAAATCACGTTCGAGGTCATTATACAAAAGCTCAATTTTTTTATTGTTGAGTGTATCTATATATTTTTTGTCATAAATTTCGGTAAGGTCATTATAAGCGGAGTACTTTTGCTGTGTTGCGTTAGTACTCTCAACCCATCGGCCAACAAAATCATCTTGAAATTCAAAGTCGTTTTCAAGATGATTCCATTTTTCTTCGGGTTTAATATCCTTGTAAACACCGCCCTTAGATTTCAAACTGTCAAATTCCTGTATTATCAAATTACGTAAAAGATCCTTATTGGAAAGGGGCAGGCCACGGTTATTAAGAATTTCAAAAATTTTATAGGCTGTATTAAACTGGTCAGTGTTTATGCGAACAACAGATACTTTATTTTTTATAAAATTTGTAAATTCATCAAGATTAACAGCACATTGCCTATTGAATTTACCTTTAACCATAAATTTAGAAAGAAGCCTTTCAATAAAAAAATCACGGTTATTAAAATACCTTGCAGCAACTACGCTTTTTTCCTCGTCAAGGTNNTCTATTGGCCCGCATCCCAGCGTTTCACTTAAAATAATATCAAAATCTAAATCAAAACCTGCGTTTTTTTCAATTCTCAATTTTTTTATCTGCTTTAGCCCAAAAGTCTCTTTATTAAAAATAACATCTGTGATTGTTTCTATGCCCCGTTTGGCAAAATTGTCAATTTCCAGAAGTTCTTCGCCTTTTGCATCAATAAGGCTTTGATTATCAACAAGTTTTTGTAAAAAGCACTTTATGGCTGTAAATAAAAGCACCATTGTAGTTAGGCGTTGTTGGCCGTCAATTACTACATATTCGCGGTCATCCTGAATCATAACCATCGAACCAAAAAAATAATCATCCTTATGCCGGTTCTCAAATGCATCAATTAAATCGTCCCACATTACGTTTACCTGATTGTTCTTATCACTTTTTCCTATACAATCCCATGAATAAGGTCTTTGGTAGGGCGGGATAATGAATTTTATATCGTTACCAAATAAATCGTTTATTGCTACTGAGGTAGGAGTAAATACTAGTGCCATTGGTTCGTATGTTAAGGAACTAAGAGTTTAATTTAAGGCGAATATAGCGTATAGGAAAGGAAATATTTTATGCGATTTATGATTTAACGAGGTAATCATTTGCTATCAGCAAATTTTTTCAGCTCGGCAACCGTAAATTCTTTACCCTTTCCTTTTTGCAGGTCTGAACTTGCTTTTTTCAGATGTTTTTTATTAGCAGCAGATGCTAAAAGATAGTTTGTAGTATCAATTTCTTCGCTGATAGTAAGCGTAAGCGCTTTGTTTTTAAAGTGTGCTTTGATATTTTTTAAAAACTCAGCAGTCAGTTCTTTTTCATTGATGTGGTAAGTAGAAATCATGTAGTAAAAATAAAGCTTTTTATCATAAAATTTAAGAAGCCGCTTCATTAGCTGATTCGTTGCCCAACGCTAAATATCCACCTGCGCATCCACCACACGCCCTGCAGAATCAATATCCGTATAAATAGCGTGTTTCATCAGCGCCCCAAATGAGTTCCTGGCCCTGAAAAGTGTTTTTATACGATAAGTTCCGTTATTATTCAATTCAGGATCGAAACTACCTTCAATTTCAAGGCTACCTGGGTCATCAATGTTCTTCTCCAGGTATTCTTTAACAGGCATCCATCTTCCGTAGGGCGTGAAGAATTTATCCTTAAACTCAGCCATTTTGCGTCCCCACCTATGGCTATTGGCTGCCAGGTATTCCTTGTAATCCCCTTTGGCCAGCGACTTTCCCTGCACATAGGCATATTGAGTAACTCCGTCAACCTGTTTATAATCGCTTAAATGGTAAACATCATCAAAAGCGTTGGGGTAAGCAACATCTGTTTCTTTGTTATAGATATAAGCAATACTAAGGCTGCTGTCGACCTTGTTATAGTAAACGTCCTTAACTTTGTAAGTGGTATCATTCTTAATCCGCGCAATTAAAGTATCAATATTATATACCCTTGCCAGCGAATCCTGTTCTGTCTTTTCTTGTTGGGCAATCTCCTTATCGGCTTTTGGTATTTCAACAATTACTCCTGCAATCATCAGGGCAAGAAAGGCCCCCAGAGCAAAAAGGGTATACTTGATTACTTTTTTCATACTATTTGTTTTGTTGTATGTTTATGAAATATAGTGCAAGTATAATAACCAAAAACTAAATAAACTAGTATTTGCCTATTTATTTTAGTAACATTTTAAAAGAGCATGTGTTGATAAGTAAGACAAAGGCAATCCCACAGCCGTTCATCGCACAGTCCCAAGCTTAAAAGAATTCTATTCTGCCTTATTTTTTTTGCAAAAGCCGTAAAAGTATTATATTTAAATATACTTAAAACAGGTATAGTGGCGGTTGCTGGTTTGTTGTTGCTGATCTGACTATTTCGGTGATACTCCCACACCCATTTCGGGGTATACTCCCACACCCTTTAGGGTGGTTATTTCGGAGCATAGTCCCACACTCATTTCGGGCTATACTCCTACACCCCGTTTCGGGGTGCGGATTTGATGTTGCAAATGTATTAGTTTTTTGATTTTGTTTTTTTACGTAATGATTCCCCTTTTAACTCAAAGCGATGCGCGTTAGCAAGTAACCGGTCCATGATAGCATCCGCTAAAGTTGGTTCACCAATAGACTCATGCCATTTGGCGATGGGTAATTGCGAAGCGATAACAATAGATTTCTTTCCGTAACGGTCTTCCAGTATTTGCAGTAAAGCCAACCGTGTAGTCTGGTCAAGAGGTGCAAGACCAAAATCATCCAGTATAAACAGGCTTACTTTTTCAATCTGATTGAGTAGTTTGATACAGGAGCCATCAATCTTGGAGTGTATAATCCTTTCAGTAAAGCGATTCAGGTTCAGATAAAGTGTTTTATAGCCCATTACACAGGCCTGGTTGCCGAAGGCACAGGCGAGGAAGCTCTTACCAGAGNNAACACGCAAAGCATTGTAATACAACAACCCAATTGCATTCTACTTTACATTATGTTTTCATTTTTTTACTGGAAGCTTTTTAGCCATTCAAGAAGATTGTTGTTGTCTGCCCACACAGGCACCTCTCTTTTAATTACTTCCGAATAGGCTTTTTCAATAGCCTCACGTTTCTGTTTAGAATCAACTCTTGCATAAATCTCCGTTGTTTGCACAGATTCATGACCGAGTATATCGCGTATGTAAACAAGATTTACTCCAGCTTGCAGCAAGTGCATCGCTTTGGAGTGCCTAAGAGTATGCGGACTGATCTTTTCAGGTATTAGTTTAGAATCTTTTCCCCTTGCGCTCTTTACATAATGCTGAAGGATATAATGAACGCCGGCACGAGTAAGTTTTTCTTTTCGGCTGTTATAAAAAAGGGGATACAGGTTGGCATTCGGCTGGTGCAA
>PMXD01000199.1 GCA_003165895.1 Bacteroidota bacterium
AAGAACGGCAATTGTTGTTAGCATACAAAGCTTAAAATTTGGGTACCGATTAGTTTCAAAGAGAGGGGGAGGGCCGCAGGAGAGCTTGTCCCAATGCCTCATCGGAAGGGATAAGCTGGCTGCCGGTTATTTTCCGAAGAGGTCTGTTATATTTACCGGCGCAGAAAATATCCTGATATACATTCTATTATATGACAGCAAGCAATATCATCACCAAAGCATCCGGCGAAAGGGTTCCCTTCTCCGCCCATAAACTTGAAAACTCTTTAAAACGCGCCGGTGCCGCAGCCCCGGTTATTGACGAANNGTAAAAAAGGTAACAAACAGCCTGTTTGAAGGAATTACTACCAGAGAAATCTACCATATCGCTTTTGAGTTGCTGAAAAACAAAACAAGTTCAAGCGCCGCAAAATATAAGCTTAAACACGCCATTATGGAACTGGGCCCCTCTGGTTTTCCATTCGAAAAATATTTTGCCGAGATATTAAAACATCAGGGCTTTAAAACCAAAGTTGACCAGGTGGTACAAGGGCATTGCGTAAGCCATGAAATTGATGTGATAGCAGAAAAGGGAGAAAAATATTTTATGGTAGAGTGCAAGTTCCACAACCAGACTGGTTTTGTATGCGATGTAAAAATTCCGTTATACATCCAATCACGGTTTAAGGATGTGGAATACTCCCTGAACAGAATGCCGGATCAGAATAGTAAATTTCACCAGGGATGGGTAGTAACCAACACCAGGTTTTCATCCGATGCTATTCAATATGGCAATTGTGTGGGCCTTCATTTGGTAGGTTGGGACCACCCGCACAATGGCAGCCTGCGCGACCAGATAGATCAATCAGGGCTTTATCCGCTTACCTGCTTAACTACATTAAGAGATGAAGAAAAAGCCAGCCTGCTTTCGGCAGGTATTGTACTCAGCAAAGAATTTACCCACAACCAGGCCCCCCTTTCAAAAATTGGTATCTCACCCGAAAGAATTACTGCCATTGTAAAGGAAAGCAGTGAAATATGCGCCGGGGGATTAAGATAAACTGAACAATGAATCACCACGCCTCTTCCAAAAATAATCTGACTCATTAATATTATGCAATCCCTTTTGTGTTATGCATTTCCTCTCTCTTTTTTTCAACTAATCGTNNTCGTTTATTTCCTGCGTGGAGAAGCATTTTTAGGAAATTGCTTAGCAGCCTTGTCCCGACAGCTATCGGGATTGGTTCTTTTGTATCAAGACAAAAGAACGGCAATTGTTGTTAGCAGACCAAGCTTGAAATTTGAGTAAGGCATAGCTTTTTTTCAAAAAGAGGGGGTGTCCTCAGGACAGGGTGAGTTGGCTGTTTGCCATTTTCCGGGTCTACCGTGCTTAAACCGCTGCCCTGCCCCCCTAAAATTTAAGGCACACCTGCAAAAACCTTAACTTTACACTTTATCAGCGCAATGTTTCATCTTATTATCAGCAGTCTTGTTTTAAGCATTATACATGCCACTATACCCAACCACTGGCTGCCCATGGTAGCTATTGGTAAAGTTGAGCGATGGAGTAAAAGCACAACCCTTTGGGCTACGGCCATTAGTGGCGGGGCACATGTGGCCAGTACCATTTTAATTGGTATAGGAGTTGGTTGGGCAGGTTACAGGCTATCTTCATCCTATCATTATTTATCGTCTGTTGCCGCACCGGCCATTTTGGTTTTGCTCGGCATCATTTACATCATGCGTAACTTTTGGCCACATAAACCTCACACCCATTTTGGCGAAAACCCGGCGCCCAATACCCCGTTTGCCACTGTTGTTTTAACCCTCAGTGTTGGCATGTTCTTTTCGCCCTGTATTGAACTTGAATCGTATTATTTTACCGCAGGCGCCTTCGGTTGGTTAGGAATTATAATTGTTTCAGCCGTATATTTAGTAGTAACTGTTGCGGCCATGATAACTTACGTAGCTTTGGCCATTGAAGGAATAAACCGCTTTAACTTTCAGTTTCTGGAGAAAAATGAAAAAGCCATTATAGGTACGGTACTTATCCTGGTGGGGTTAACATCATATTTTGTGAATTTTTAATTGAATAGCATTTATGGCAGAACATCATTCGGATCAACATCATTCACATGAACAGCATTCCCACGGGCATAGCCATTCGCATGGCCATCATCATCACGCCCCAACGCTTACTAACCTTAACAGGGCCTTTATTATCGGTATAGGCCTTAACTCCGCCTTTGTTATTATTGAAATAATTGCAGGTTTTACAACCAATTCGCTGGCATTATTAACCGATGCCGGCCACAACATTGCCGATGTTGCCGCCCTGGCGCTTTCCCTCATTGCGTTTAAGCTAACCAAAGTAAAGGCCGATAAACAATTTACCTACGGCTACAGCAAAACAACCATTCTGGTAACGCTGGTAAATGCAGTGGTGCTTTTGGTAGGTATTGGCGGAGTAGGTTACGAGGCCATATTAAGGCTTTTAAAACCCGAGCCCACGCAGGGCATTACTATGGCCATAGTTGCCGGTATAGGTATTTTTATTAATTCAGCTTCGGCACTATTGTTTATGCGCGATAAAGACCACGACTTGAATGTAAAAGGTGCTTACCTGCACATGGCCAGCGATGCTGTAGTAAGTTTGGGGGTAGTTATTGCCGGTATTGCTATTTACTTTACCCACTTATACTGGATAGACAGTGTGGTGAGTTTGGTTATCATGGTGGTAATACTATACGGCACATGGAGTTTACTGACTGATAGCCTGCGCCTTTCGCTGGATGCCGTGCCCCGCGATATTGATATGGACAAATTAAAGGCAGGCCTGGCAAAAATGAAAGGCATAACCGGCATACACCATATTCACGTATGGGCATTAAGCACAACTACCAATGCATTAACAGCCCACATAGTAATTGACGAAAACCTCTCTGCCGTTGAAGAACAGCAGTTAAAAGAAAAAATAAAACACCAGTTAGAACACCAGAATATTCAGCACGCCACCCTTGAAACCGAACGCGGAAACCTGGCCTGCAAACAGGAGGAATGTTGATATTTTAGGGCAAAATGTAACTTAGTTGCAGCCTATACTTGAAAAATAGCGAATGAAAAGCTATTATTGCGTCCCCTGCCTACCGGCAGGCAGGCGTTAAAACGACTTCGTAGCTCAGCTGGTAGAGCAATTCACTCTTAATGAATGGGTCCAGAGTTCGATCCTCTGCGAGGTCACTTCATAGCTCCCTGAAATTCAGGGGGCTATTTTTTTTGTATCTTACCCAAAGTAATCGGGTTCAAAATCTTTCACTAACTTTATACTATGTTCCAATTAAGCGATAGAATAACTGTTGATGAGAATATCTGCAATGGCAAGCCCACCATCAGGGGGATGAGGATAACCGCGCAAACAATACTTGAATTTTTATTTGCAGGAGATACACCTAAAGAAATACTTGAACATTACCCAATGCTTGAAGCAGAAGACATTGAAGCTTGTAAACATTTTGCCATGGCGGTTTTGAATAGAACATATTCGATTAAAGAAGTAGCCTGACCTGATGCACAAGTTTATTATTGATGTCAACCTTCCTAATGGAGTTCAACCGTTTGATAACGATAATTTTATTCATGTTGCGGAATTAGATATCAGGTTACCGGATAACCAAATATGGGGCTTTGCTAAAAAACATGGTTACACTATCATCACAAAAGACGGAGATTTTTCGAACCGGATATTACTTGTAAGCCCTCCACCAAAAATAATTCATATCCGGTTTGGCAATTTAAGGCTAAAGGATTTTATAACAGTAATGACCTCCCTCTGGCCAGAAATCGTGGAAATGCATAAAGATTATAAGCTGGTGAATGTTTATAAAGGTTGGATTGAGGGTATAAATTGATTTACGAAGCAATTCACTCTTAATGAATGGGTCCGGAGTTCGATCCTCTGCGAGGTCACATAGTAACAGCAAGGGTTTCAGAGTTTTTCTGAAACCCTTTTTTATTGGCGGTGTAAACGGTTCTGTCGCATCTGCCATTTTTAGGGAGATTTATCGGAATATAGACAAAAAGTGCCCTTTGTAAACCAATGCTTTATGTAAGCGCAATGGAAGATTTCTTAATGGAAAATTGCAGTTTTTNNGGCTGATGAAGCCATTTATTTTCTCACCACCAGCTTCCGGTTTATCATTTCATCACCCAGTTTTGTTTGCAACGTGTAGATGCCGTCAGCCAGTTGCTCCAGGTGAATGATTATATTGGTATTGCCGCTTATTCCTGTTGAAGGTTCCTGATAAACCAATTGTCCAATTGCGCTGTAAACTTTTATTCCCATTTCGCATGGTATAGTTGTCTCTACTGCCAGGTTAAACTGACCGGTTGAAGGATTTGGATAAACCACAACTTGCGGACTAACCTGCTCAACATTGTGAATCGCAAGCGGATTGGCGCCAAAAATACCTCCGTTGCCATGCACGGTATCAACCGTAAAGTTGAGATTATTAAACACCATGTTATTGGAAGTAACGCCAACGGTATAAGTAGATACCATAGGTAGCCCCGGATAATCAACAGTAATTGTGTAGTTGCCCGGAGGAACGTTTGCAAATGAATAATTACCCCCCGCATCGGAAGTTGTATGGGCTACGGTGCCACCGGAAACCTGTTGCAGCAAAACACCGGCACCAGCCACAGGTTCAACTGCTCTTGCGCCAAGCCCAAATTGGATAAACCCGCTTAATGCGCCATGGCCGGTCATGGGTGCAAGCTGCGCCAGAATGATATTGGTGAGCATAGTGTCCGTGCATAATGCATCCACGATTGTATTTCCGTTATACCAGAAATTGGCATTCCCCGAATAAGTTGTTATGCAGGTAGGGCAAACCGTAAGATTTGCCTGTGCCGAAATAATGTAATTGCCCACAGAAACATTGATAAAAACATAAAACCCGTTACTATTAATTACAGTTGAGTCAACCAATAACATGGGGGTAAGGCTGTCAATAAACTGGTATAGGTAAACCACGCCGCTGCTGATAAGATTACCGCTATCGTTGGCTATTGAACCCATAATCTTTGAATATGCAAAACAGGAGGTATCAAGCAGGTATTCGATATTTTTTATGTTGTTATTTGAATCGGCCTGAACAATCGCCAGGGGGTAACCAATACCATTTGCCAGGTACATATAATTATTGGTTGTTTGCCGGCTGAAAAGCATTTGATATTCAACTATTCCATTGTAGGTGGCTATGATGCTGTCTGTCTCCGTTACATTTTCGTGAATTCTGATAACATTGGAAAAGTTTCCGAAAGGTGTGTTTAACTGCCCCCATGCATCGCAGGTAAGTGATTTTGTTCTGCCGGTAACCCAGGTGGTATCAACAGTATAAGGACCGCCCAAAACCAAAGCCCAGCGCGAAGTATCGGTAAAGGTAGTACCGTAGGTAACAGGCGCCCCAATCAGCAGTTCAGCAGCGTTTTCATGCACAGGCATGTTGGCATAAGGCCCTGAAACGGCCTCAAAGCCTTCAACCCATAAACCGGTGGTATCGCTTTTCCAGAAACAGTAACCATTTTGATTGGCATAAACCGGTGCACCGCCATACAACACCCCAAAAAACTCCGCCGGACCGTAGGTATAAATGTTTGAAGCCGGAAATTGCCCTGCGAAAGGCGTTAACGACGTTGAATCATACACTGCCGCTTTGGGGTAATTATTGGTAAGCGTGGTGAAATCCCATGTTTGCTGGCTGCTGCCGGGCGTACCGAGCGAGACAGAAGGCGCGGTATCATTACCCATAACAAAGGCCTTGCCTGCACTCGGTAAGTCAGCACCGGTTATGGTTATTTGCGCCTGCGTTAATGCACTGATAAAAACGGTAAAAAGGAGTAATAAATTTTTCATGGTTGATTGTTTTAACTGTGAGAAGAGTTTATGCTTATATGAATTAATATATCAGGGACAGTCAAAAAATTTCTGCATCATATGTTGTTCCTCTCAAACTGCCGGATTGATGGTGATGAAATTAAAACGCTCTTCATATTATGAGCGCAGCCGCCATAAAACCAGCTGATAGAAATGAAAGCCCCGGTCAGGCGGTAAACAGAGGCAAGGGAGAGAATTTTTCCGACTTTAAACATGATTTACCTCAACCAATCAAATTCATAAATCCGGTTCAGGTATTAAATTGGCCATTATACATAAAATGAACCATTGAAGGTGCTCACCAATTCATCCATTCCTTTGGCATCTATAGCAAAATGGCATCTGTTAGAATATTTTCTCCCGTCCGTCGGCTTGGGCCACCCCAAGCCGGAAATACACATCAGCAAAGGCCAGAAATTTTTGAACACCTCATTAGTAGAGCCAAAGAATCTCGATTCAATTCTTTAAGCTCTGCCTTCTGGTATTCAGAATGTTATCAACCAGAGCCCATTGACGCCAGGCTTAGCAGATCTTTATGCGCGCGTTTCCACCCATCCATCATCTTTTAGCATTCAAATATTTAGCGTTATCTTTGAAATAATCCGGAATAGCGTTGATAATAATGAATATGGAATTTGCTGAAACATTAACCCTTTCGAAACCCGATAAAATGCAATTCCAAAATGCTGTAATAGCTGATCAATTTAATCGTAGCCACGATTATCTGCGCATCTCACTTACCGACAAGTGCAATCTCCGCTGTGCATATTGTATGCCACCCGGCGGCATTTCACTTCAACCCCACTCACAATACATGACGGCGGAAGAAATACTGAGGATAGCAAAAATATTTGTTTCGCTCGGGGTGAAAAAAATACGGTTAACAGGTGGTGAACCACTGCTGAGGAAAGATGTAAATGAAATTATCGCATCTCTTTCAAAACTACCGGTTGAACTTGCCATTACAACGAACGGAATATTGGTAAACGAACACATAGACACTTTCAGGGCATGCGGATTGAAGTCGGTGAATATAAGCCTCGATACGCTGAAGAAGGAAAAATTCAAAGCTATTACCGGTAAGGATTATTTTGATAAGGTAATTTCAAACATTGGCCTTTTACTGAAGAAAAACTTTCATGTAAAAGTTAATGTGGTATTGACAAAAGGAGTAAACGACGATGAAATCTGCGATTTTGTAAGCTGGGCATGTGATAAGAACGTGCATGTCAGGTTTATTGAGTTTATGCCCTTTGATGGCAATAACTGGAATTTTGAAAAGAATGTTTCATACAACGATATCATGCATGCGGTTGAAGAAAAATTCGGCCCGGCAATTGTAAAACTTACCGACGGCAAAAACGATACTGCTAAAAACTATTGTATTGCAGATTATCCGGGCACATTTGCTATTATCAGTTCCATCACCAATCCTTTCTGTGATACATGCAACCGGATGCGGTTAACGGCTGACGGAAAAATGAAAAACTGTTTATTCTCAGGTGATGAAACGGATCTGCTATCAGCATTCAGAAATGGAGAAGATATTGTACCGCTGATTCGGGGAAACATAATGAGAAAGAAAGCGCTGAGGTCAGGAATAGATAATATTGATGACTTCGGAAAACAGAAAAACAGGAGTATGATAGCTATTGGCGGGTAATACGAAGAGATGACATCTTTTTTCAAGATGTTATCTCTTTTGAGGGCAATGTCCTAAGAATGGAAGCAGAGATAACATCTTTTAAAAGATGTCATCTCTACCCCCTTTTAATCGTGCGATGCGCCATCAACAATCCTGAAAATATGCAGTAATGAAGGGAACAAGGCATCCATAGACTCCTTCGCTCCTTTTGTTGAGCCCGGTAAAGCAAGTATTAAAGTCTTCCCTTTCATGCCCGCTACTCCTCTGGATAGCATAGAATAAGGGGTTCTCTCCTGTCCATAATTTCTGGCGGCTTCCATAATGCCGGGTATTTCACAGTCAAGTAATGGGCGGATAGCTTCAGGTGTTGTGTCCCTGGAGGAAAGTCCTGTTCCCCCTGTAAGTATAATAATATCAATCCCGGCTTCGAAAAGCTGATTTACTTTCAGTTGCACCGCATCAATTTCATCGGGTACAATCAAATAATCAAAAACCTGCACACCGCAGGATTCTAATTTACCGGTAATTGCTTTGCCGGCCCTATCTTCTTTTTTGCCCGCCGAAATACTATCAGAGCAAACTACTACAGCCGCTCTGATATTTTCCCGGTATTTATCAATAAAATCAGATTTACCACCCGTCTTTTCTTTCAGTTTAATGGAAGCAATCTCAATCCCTTTATCAATAGGTTTCAGCATATCATATATAGTTAACGCCACAACCGATGCGCCGTGCATGGCCTCAACTTCCACCCCTGTTTTATAAACGGTATGCACTTCAACTTCGATAGCTATTTCCATATCGGTTATTTCATATCTTACCTGCGTAAATTCAACGGGTATGGGATGGCAGTCCGGAATCATATCGCTGGTTCGTTTTACAGCAAATAATCCCGCAACACGTGCACATTCCAGTACATTCCCTTTAGGCACCTTATTATCTTTTATGGCCTGAACAGTTTCCTTTTTACTGGTTCTCACCACTGCGCTTGCAATAGCCTTCCGGAGTGTGGATGTTTTAGATGTTATGTCGACCATAAATTATTTTGAGTTTGCCTTCCACGAATAAGTTTCATCTTCAAAAATTTCTTTACCCCAAATAGGTACTTCTGCCTTTATTTCATCCACAATCCACCTGCAGGCATCAAATGCGCCAGCCCGGTGTTCAGACGAAACAAAAACAAAAAGCGATATTTCCCCTGTCTTAACAACCCCAAGACTGTGATGGATATGCATACAAGTAATTTTAAATTTGCCAAAAACCATTTCCCGTATTTCATGCATTTTTTCCTCCGCCATTTCGACGTATGCACTGTAATCAATTTCGCGGACCCTTTTCCCATCAATCATATCATTACGCACCTGGCCCAGAAAAATAGCATGCGCGCCTATGTTTGTTTTGGTGCTGTGCATTGCAATTGAATCAGCTATAAATGCGGGGCTTATGGCCCCTTCAATAAAAACTTTATGTCTCTTTTTTTCGCTCAAGGTTATATTGTTGATTGTGTGCTTATATGTTTAACTATTCCAACTGCCGTATTTCCGCTGTGATTCTTCTCAAACAAATCATCCGCCGGCAAAAGGAGGTAAAAATGCCACTACATCACCTTCATTCAAAACCTGGTTCTCAGTTGAAATTTTTCGTTCTACCGCTACAATAAAAGTATGTCCGGCAAGTTGTGGAAAATCTGAGAACATTTTCCGTAGCAGCGAATCGGTGTCGGCAATATTTTTCAATTGCATGTTGGCCGTTCCGGTCACATCAACCAGATTTCCGAAAAGTTTTACTTGTATCGTCATTTTACAATTCATTATTTCATTACTCAAAACCTTCACCGTTTTTCGGGCACTCCTAGCAGTTTAATGCTGGCTATGAATAGCACAACTGCGAGAATTTTATTCAGAACAGGATTTGTAAATTTCTTGCTACCCAGGTACGCCCCTAAAAAGCCACCGGTTACAGCTACCATCACCCAAATATAAACAGCATGGTCAATAACCATTCCTTTGCCAAGTAATGCAATGATTCCTGAAGTGGAATTTACAAAGATGAACAGCGCCGAAACTGCAGCTGTTTCTTTCATGTTACCCCATTTAAGCAGGATAATTACAGGGGAGAGAATAATTCCGCCACCAATTCCAATCATGCCGGAAAGAAAGCCAATAGCACCACCAATGAAGAATGCCCAATAAGGATTGACAGGTTTTGTTTCCTGACTACCGGGGCCGAAAACACCAAGCAACCTGAGAATAGGGAAGATAAGAATCAGCCCCAGCACCTTTTTATATAAAACAGGATCAACCGTTACAAAAGCCCCGATGAAAGAAGCGGGTATGGAAGCAATGGCAAAGGGCACAAATAATTTCCATTTAAAATGGCCGGCTTTATGGTATTCGTAAAACGCAATGAGCG
Organism: Bacteroidota bacterium; assembly: GCA_003165895.1. Lineage (GTDB taxonomy): Bacteria > Bacteroidota > Bacteroidia > Chitinophagales > LD1 > Bog-950. The sequence continues at coordinate 9,972 of PMXD01000199.1, forward strand.
AAACAAAAATATTCATAATGAGGGCCGATTGCTTCATAACGGCAGGGGCCATTCCGAATAAGGCCATCAGGGCAAGGTATCCGCTGGCTCCCCCATGCCCTACCGATGCATAGAGAAATGAGATAAAAAAAAGACATAGTAAAAATAACCAGGGCATAGTTTGAATCATGCTGATAAAGATTTTTTCATGGCAACAAATGAACTTCTACTGATTGCCCTTTCGTTAAATCCATTTTCCCTTCAGGCAGATAAACAAGGCAATCTGCCAATGCAAAAGAACCCATATTATTTGATTCCTGGCCCTGAAGAATTTCAACAGCATCACCGGCAATCTTTCCTTTCAGAAAAAAAGAAAGCTCTGAATTTTTGTTGAAATTTGAGGAAACAGGCAAATGAATTTGCTTCATAAAAGGATTAGAATATCCTTGCATTATTCTCAACGCGGGGTAAACGTACTCGTAAAAGCAAGTCAATACCGAAGCCGGATTCCCCGGCAAGGCATATATCAAACATCTTTTGTGTTTGCCGAAAAACAAAGGTTTACCGGGTTTTTGATGAACCTTGTAGAAAATATTCTGAACCCCCACCCGGCCTAATGCCCCATGTACATAATCATACTTACCTACTGATATTCCACCTGAAATAATTACCATATCTGAACTGACCACAGCGTTGGCAATTGTTTCTGTAACCAGGTTTTCATCATCTTTAATTATGATCATGGTAACTGAACCAATATTTACCGATGCAAGGGCTGTTTGGAGCATCGTTGAATTTGACTCATACACATGGCCATCTGCAAGGGAATTTCCGGGTGATTGCAGTTCATTGCCGGTAACAATAACCGTCACTTTAGGAACAGGAAAAATGTTTACAGCTGCGGTACCGAGTCCCGCTAAGTAGCCAATAGCTGCAGGGGTTAGCATGGTACCGCTCTTTAAAGCGACCTCTCCTTCTTTTATATGTGACCCTTTTTTTCGGACATTATCCCCGCAAACGAGCTCGCTATCATGGACAACCAGATTATCTTTTTCAATGATAACTTTTTCCTGCATAACTACGGTGTCAGCGCCCTCAGGAATTTGAGACCCGGTAAATACCCGAACAGCCTGACCTGATCTGATTTTCCCTGTAAAAGGGTTTCCGGCAGGTGCCTCGCCTATCACTTCAATTTCATTCTGTTCTTTAAAATCAGAAAACAAAATGGCAAAGCCATCCATTGAAGATTGATTAAACGGCGGGTAACATATAGGAGAAATTACATCGCTTGACAGAACGCTCAAAAGGCTTTTTGATGTTGGCGAGTTGGCAGGGGCAATCCGGCTGGTGGATTTTATTATCCTTTCCTTCGCTTCCTCAACTGAAATCATATGCATTGCTTTTCATGCTTTATCAAATGCAAGATAAATTTTATCATGGGCCAGCGTATAAGGTTGTGTCAAATAATGTCAATTGCTGCACCCCGGAGACTCCTGTTAAAATGAAGTAGAAACTACCTGCCCTGGTATTCTACCTGTTTACCTATAGAGGTGAGGCCCAGTAACGCATCTGAAGTAGAAAATATTTCTTTTAGGTGAGTTAATTCTGACTCACAACCTTTTGATTCGTCAATTAATTTATCAGCGATACTTAATGCAATAGGTGCCTTCCTTTTAAGATTGCTGAATATTTTTTCGGCTTCTTCGCTTTTAAGTCCGTTGGTTACAAAATGATGGGTTAATACCTCACTAACCGGGTTTTTTTCAAAAAAGTGCTGAACATTTCTCCACTTCTCATTCAATTCCACCGCCCTCCGGCCAGGAACCTCCGCAGCGCCGGAAAAGAGGTCCAACATTTCGTTAATGGTGATATTGCCATCAGTTAATCCCATTTCGAAAGCATCGGTAGCTGACAGCATTTTCCCGGTATGGATTAAATATTTGCTTAGCGCTTTTCCGATCCGTCTTACACTTCTCTGCGTTCCTCCCAGCCCCGGATAAATTCCTATCCCGGTTTCAGGAAATGCCATTTGTGTTTTGGGCAAGGTAAGAATCACATCTGCACATAAGGCCAGTTCAAGGCCGCCACCCAAAGTAAGGCCATTAAGAACTGCCACTACCTTCTTCTTCGACTCATCTATTTTTTGAAATACCTTTTGCCCGTAGCGTGTGAATGACTCAATAAGGTCAATTTTATTTTCCTTTATATTTTTAACAAAAAACCTTATGTCTGCCCCTGCCACAAAGGCTTTACCGGTGCCCGTTATAAAAATCGTGGCAATTACAGGATCGCTGTCTGCAGCTGAAAATTTTTCATCCAGTTGCCTCATCACTTCTTCATTCAAAGCATTCATATCCTCCGGTCTGTTCATTGTAATTACCGCAACGTTTCCATTTTTCTTCAGTTCGACAAAGTTCATTTTCCAAAAACCGCCGCCAATGGCCAATGGCATTTCAGTTGAGTAGATAGCCGCCACCTTACCCACCAGCTTTAATACTTCCGTTTCCCCATATTGGATCATCAGGTCAACCGGCCCTTTTTTCCATTGCAATCCTATTCGTGCGCCCCTGTTGATTGCATCAACGGTACACACCTCCTCATCAAGCAATTGCGCACAAACCAGGAACACAACTCCAAGCATCCTTTCAGCTACTTTTTGTCTTATGGCAATATCAGCAGAAACTTCTCCCTGCAAATCCCAATTTTGCTTTGCTTCTGTTTGTTGTTTCAGCCTATCTGAAACTTTGTAAAAATCACCGAACGTTTCTAATGTCTTTTGAGCATGATAAGCCACCGGCACACCGGTTGCATTCATCAGCGCAAAAGGGCCCATACCTATTCCGAATGTTTTCGCACATACATCATCAATGGTGGCAATGTTTGTCCAATTATCTTCAAGCAGCCGGCAGGCTTCATTCAGCCATGGTACGAAGTACCGGTTTACCACAAATCCATAAGCGTCACGGCATGTAATAGCATCTTTACCTGATTGCACTGCAAATACCTTCATCGCCTCGAAAACATCTGTTGAAGTTTTGTTCCCGGGAATAATTTCGACTAAACGGTTCTTGGCGGCATGATAGAAATAATGTACTCCAATAAATCTTTCGGGATGTGAAACGGAACCGGCCAGATCGTTAACCGAAAAAGATGAAGTGTTAGTAGCAAGGATGGTTTCATTACCTACTATCCCGTCCAACATTTTGAAAAGCTCAGTCTTAGCCCCGAAGTTTTCGTAAATCGCTTCAATAATAACATCACAGGATTTCAGATCTTCCAGGTTTGCCGTTCCGGTGATGTTAGACAAGTAGGTTTTTACCTGGTCAGCGGTGAAAACTTTTTTCTCAACTCCCTCAGTCAACATTTTGCTGATATTGCTGATACCCCGCTCAACAAACTGCACATCCCTGTCGGCCAGAATAACTTTAAAGTTTTCCTGGGCAAATTTCTGCGCCAACGCAGCACCCATGGTTCCGGCCCCTACTACTCCTACTACTTTTATGACTTTCATGTTCTTAAATATTATTTTTCAGCAATCCTGCCACACAGGTTTTCTTTTTTCGAGGAAGGAGTTGATACCTTCATTAGCGTCCTTTGTATTCATTAACGAGTCAACATATAACTGTTCAAGTATCGGAAGGAAATTACCCAGTACGTGGTTAAATTTAATCCGTGAGGCTTTTACTCCATAACGCAGTGAAGAAGAACTTTTGGGAAGGATAAAATTTTCAATGAACAGATTCACCTCTGTTTCTAATGCAGCCTTATCATCAAACACATCATTCAGCAAACCGATATCTTTTGCTCTTTCTGCTGAAATTGTTTTGCCCGTAAGTAATAATTCTTCAGCCCTGGCCAGCCCTATCTTCTCAGGTAATATAATGGAGGCCGGTGGTGGGAATACGCCAAGTACAAGTTCCGGTTGACCAAGTTTCGCGGTCTTATCAGCAAATAAAAAGTTGCACATAATGGCCAGCTCCATACCACCACCCAGGCATTGCCCGCTTATCTTAGCAAGGGTAGGAATAGACAGATCGCGCAGCGTAAAAAATAACTGGTGAAATGATTTTAGCATAGCCGCAGCCATGTCTTTCTGATGCTCATCAACGCTTGCCCCGAACGAGAAGTGTTTGCCCGCGCCTTCAAAAATGATAACCTTGATATGATTATTATCCTTATAAGAATCCAATAGCATCAGCAATTCATCCATCATGATATGATCCAGAACATTCCCCTTTCCATCATCCAGGATGATCCGGGCCACCGAATTATCATGCGTGTAACTAACTTTTATTTTTTCCATTATTCCGGTTTAAACTTTCTCTTTCTGAAATTGTGGTGAAATTATTTCATGTAATTCTTCATTCCATTCATGTCCTTCAGCAAGCAACCGGCGTAGTTTAATAAAATCAACTTCCCTGTTATCCTTCGGTCCATAATTGAAGGCCCGGAAACCGGCCTTAGCTTCGCTCAGCATATTCAGAGCCAGCCATTCACGGCTGCTTTCTTTGTTCTTGTCCCAGTGTTCCAGCTTAAACTTGCGTACCTCGCTGATGGTCTTGTTCATACAGTTAGGGAAAGTGTGAAGTATTTTGGCAATAAGATCGTTGACAGCTTTATCAAGCATACTCAGATCGGTCTCTGCAGACGCTATTATCTCTTTTGCTTTTGCCAGGGCCTCACCGGTTTTCATTGAACCGAAAATAATCCGGCCATATTCATCCGTAATCCTGTCAGTAACAACCAAAGGATTAACAACAAACTTTCCGTTTAATTTTAATACCGGTGCCAGGTCACTGATAACGCCATAGTAATACGCCTGGTGAGCGGTCCATGGTTCACAAAGGGTTAGCGATGCCATTGCTCTTTCCACCCCTACCAGTAACGGAAGAAAATCGGTTGCCCCGCCTATAGGTGCACTACCATGTTTGGGCCCTGCCTGCCCGAAACGCGCCATATCACTTGCAATGCTGAAATCGCAGGCCATTCCGATTTCCTGCCCCCCTCCTATCCGCATTCCGTTTACACGGCAGATAACAGGTTTTTCGCACAGAAAAATTGCCGAAACCATATCATTGAACAACCGCATGTACTGTGAATATTCCTGTGGATTTCCCGAATAATATTCAGCGTATTCTTTTGTATTGCCACCGGTGCAGAAAGCCTTATCGCCTATTGCCGTGAAAACTACCGCAACAACACTTCTGTCGTTGGATGCCTGCCTGAAAGCCAGAATCACCTCTTTAACCGCCGCTGTGGTATAAGAATTGAACTGTTTGGGATTGTTCAGGATGATCCAGGCATTATACAAACCTGCAACAGGTGTACTGTCTCTATCTAAACAAACCCGTTTTTCAAAAAGTATCTCTTTGAAATCTGTTTCAACCAGGTTATGACTGTGTAAATTATTCATAGATTTATTTTTATTCGAAGTCAGGTACCAAAACTGAACGCTTGGTATATTTATGCTCCAATGTATTTTTAAATACTTCATTTATCTTAGACAAAGGAAATGTTTCAACAAATTGATCAATCTTCAAAAGGTCATTGGCAACAAGGTCAACTACCTCAGGGTATAATTCAGGTTTGCATCCCCAGGTTCCTATCAGTTTAGCGTCAAAGGCCATTAAATTGCTAAGGCGCACTTCTACTTTATCCATTGTAAAACCAACAACCGAAAGTGTAGATGCAAAAGTGAGTAGACTAAAAGCCATTTCCTGTCCGGCTTTTGTTCCCGACATTTCAAATATCTTCCAGCAAACGGAAGGGGCCTTCAGCTCCCTGGCAATTCCTTTAACTTTTTCTTTTACAGCGGCAGCATCCAAACCCTTAATATTGATTGTTGCATCTATTCCATGATTTTTAGCTATAGCAAGCTTCTCATCATTTACATCCAGCGCAACAACTTTGGCACCGAATATTTTAGCGATCTGAGCACCGTAAATACCTACACCGCCAACGCCGATAACAATAGCCAGGTCTCCTTTTTCGATCTCAGATTTTTTTACAACCTGGTATGGAGTTGAAATTGCATCGGCAATAACACAAAGTTGTTGCAGGCTGTATTTCTGCAACACCTTCTCAGGCACATGGCATAAATATTTTGCGGGCACAACAACATGCGAGGCAAACCCACCGTCAAAGTCATTGCCTGGCATTAACTGGTTACGGCAAATATTACTTCTGCCCCGTTTACATAACTCACATTCACCACAAGGCAAAACTGCCGGAATGATCACTTTTTTATTGAGCCATTCCTGCGGGCCGCCGATTACTACTCCGCTGATTTCATGACCAAGTGTCAACGGCAATGCATGTTTGGTTCTTACACCCTGATGCCAAAAACTCAGGTCGGTATGGCACACCCCGCAACCGGCAATCTTTATCAATGCTTCGCCTTCTTTAATTTCGGGAAAAGGTTTTTCCGCAAGCGTGAACTCTTTGTTTAGTTCAGTCATTTGCCACTGATACATATTTTTACTCATGTTTTATGCATTAATATTTTCAAATAATATGGCATTTCCCTGTCCACCGCCTATACACGCCGATGCAATCCCGTATTTTACTTTACGCCGGTTCATTTCGCGCGAAAGTGTAAGCGATAATCTTCCGCCGCTGGCAGCAAGCGGGTGGCCAAAAGCTATGGCCCCTCCGTTTACATTGCAAATGCTCCTGTCTAACCCAAGTTCCCTTTCGCAACCGATAAACTGGGCAGCAAAAGCTTCATTTATTTCTATAAGGCCGATATCTGAAATTTTCAAACCGGTCATTTCAAGTAATAAGCGAATGGAAGGTACCGGGCCAAGCCCCATTACCTTCGGATCAATACCAGCGGTAGCAGAAGCAATAATTTTTGTGAGCGGCTTCAAATTCCTTTTGTCAGCAAAATTTTTACTGGCAACAATAACCGAGGCGGCCCCATCTACAATACCACTTGAAGTTGCCGCAGTCTGAACACCGTTCTTCTCAAAAACCGGCGGCAGCTTTGCCATATCTTCAAGGCTGGACACCCGGATGTTTTCATCTGTAATGAAATCACTCACCTTTTTAGGTAACGAAACCTTACGGGGCTTTAGTCCATCCACTTCAAACACAGTAGAGCTGAGCGGCGCTATTTCATCTTTAAAAAACCCGGCCTGTGTTGCAGCTACTGCCCGGTCAACTGAAAGCTTACCGAATTCATCAGTCTGTTCGCGCGTTATTTTGTATTGCCTTGCTATGTTTTCGGCAGTGCAACCCATAGGAATAGCGGCCGTATCGTTCAAAGCTTCCCATAAGAAATCCCTGAATTCAATCTGCCCCAATGCATAGCCCATGCGGTTTCCATAACTGACAGTTGGAGCCAATGACATATTTTCAGTTCCGCCGCAAAGCGCAACATCAGCTTTGCCCAATGTTATCTGNNACCCTGAACCGCAAATACGCTGCAGCATAACAGCCGGCACACCGGTTGGTATTCCAGAATATAAACCAATATGTCTCGGTAAAAAATAAGTATCATATGAACTCTGACCAATGTTGGCCATCATTACCTGATTAACATCCGAGGGTGTGATGCCCGATTTTGCAATGGCAGCCCGGCTGGCAAAAATACTGAGATCAGTTGGAGAAATGCGCGCTAGTGTTCCGCAAAATTTTCCAAAGGCCGTTCGTGCACCGTTCAGAAGATAAATATCATCATATATAATCCCAAATCCTTTCTCGTTATCATGGTAAGCTTTCATAATTTCCTTTATACTTTAACAGGTTTTATTTCATTAATTTCATTTCTCTTTTTCAGGGCATATTGTTTGGCATAATATGCAGCACCCAGCGAAACAACAAATTGAGGATGGTCGGGTATATTCACCTCCTCACCAAACCTCACGGAAAGAATATCTTTGAAATAAGGATGATAAGCGATAACCCCGCCAACCAGGTAAACTGGTATTCCGGGTTCCATCTTTATTTTATAAATGCGGTTTGCAATACTCAGGTAGATCCCCTTGGCAATATCATTTGCCGGCATTTCATCAAAGATCCAACTCATAATCTCGGTTTTGGCAAAAACAGTGCAAAAACTATTCAGTTCCTTCATAGCCGACGATTTTGAAGCCAGGTCACTCATTTGCCGTAAATCAATTTCCGCCCGTTCTGCTACTTCGGTTATAAACGCGCCGGTACCGGCAGCGCATTTATTATTCATGTAAAATTCCTCCACTTTTCCTTCTGCGCTTGCGCGTATAAGTTTGATATCTTCTGCCCCGATGTCAACGATATTTTTTCTTCCCGGATATAATTTTGAAACCGCGTAAGCCGCACAACTTACCTCTGTTTTAGTCGTATCCGCATTTGGGAAATGCTCACGGCCATAACCCGAAGCGCAAATAGCCTCAACATTAAACTGGCTTTCAATTTCCTGCAATGTATTATACAACGCGTTTTTATCCCGGTTTAAAGTTTTAAGCAATTCGCGGTAAACTACATTTTCATCGCTGTCAACTACGGTAATCTTGGTATAATAAGACCCCAGGTCAATTCCCACAAAGTGGTTCCCTTCGCTTTTCTCCTTTAAAACGCCTAGCCCGTTTGCAGTAAACATGCTTGCCACAGAAAGCGGTTCAGGAGCGGCAACTACAGCCCCTCTTTTAGTATGTGCTTTCACCAGATTGGTAAAAACCAGGTTAAGAGGAGTCCGGACATAATGTTTACGGCCATATTTCACCAATTGACCGTTCATGTAATCAATTTCCGTTTCACGATTATTCATCATATCAACTGCCAGTGAAGGGAAATGGTTGCCGGCCTTGCGCAGATAGCGCATGCAGAGCTTAATAAAATTCTCACCAAAATGAATGTCCTCTGCGCGGGCAACGTTTACAGCCTCTTCTATCACCTGTTCTACTATTTCGGCCATCCCGGGCTGCAACATAGCTTCCCGAATAGTCAGCCTTGATATTCCGCATAGTGCACTGAGAGAGGAATTAAGAATCGTTTTTTCCCATACCTTATTGACAAGAGCAAAAGAATCAACTACCACAGTGTCAAGGTTTGCACTTGTAAGTAATCCTGCAAACTGATCCGCTATTTTTTTTTGCGAATCATCAACCGAAGCCACATAATTAGGGGCATTAAAAAAAGTCACATTGGCCGCATTTGCACCAACCGGGTTACCTGCAAAGTTTAAAACCATTCGGAAAGAACGTTGTTCGCCAAATGCTTCTGCAAGTTTTTCTTCCACGTCAATTCCATTCTGGGCACTCATCAGCAGCATAGTTTTATTATCCACTTCGAGCAACTCCTCTATTACTTTATCGGTGTGATAAATTTTAACGGCCAGAATAACGAGATCAGGGTTTTGTGCAGCAAGCTCTCCAGCTGAGGTGTAAGCGCAATCAAAATGCGTTGACTTTATAATTTTCCCTTCCAACCGGATACCCTCTTTACGAATGAGGTTCATTTTATCCCTGTCCCTGTCGCAAACAGCTACCTCACAACCTGCTTCCTTCAAATGAACAGCAAGAATCTGACCTACCGGCCCCATGCCGATAACTCCAATCTTTAAATTCTTCTTTGCTGTATCCATTTTATTTATGTTAGTTGTTCGATGAAAGCCTCAATTTTGGTGTGGGTTTGCCCTTCGGAATAGAACCGCAGATCGCATAAATCTCCTTCAACAATTAAGGTTTCAACTCCCGTTTCGCTTTTCAGCCTTGCCGGCATTCCAAAACGCGCATTTGAGTTATTGAAACAGGTTTTGGCATCATGAAATATCACTCCGTCAATTTTGAATTCCTCTATCAGTGATTTAAGCATTCTTGTTTTTGCTTTCTCGCTGCGGTTAATAAATATCTCAGTATAAGCAAGGGCGCTCGAGGCAAATGGATCGGCTTCGTCAAAAGAATCGAAGACCCAGCTGTTGCAGTAAGTTGAAGCTACCACCGCAGCATTGTTCTTTGCAAACAGATCACTCAGCGAACGAAGTTTGCCCCAAATAGGCATGCCTTCCCAATAAATACGGCATTCTTCCTTTTGCAGAAATCCGGTATTGGATTTTACATTTTCAAGAAGCTCGTCCAACAGTATGCGGTAATAGTCTTTTGCCTGCTGCGTTCCACGCAAAACAACGATCGGCCCCATGTGAATCGTTCCGTCGAAAAAGCTAAGTGGCGCCGGCGAATTCCTGGCAGTTTGTAAAACAAGTTTCCACAAATGTGTGGCTTCCTTACTGAGTTTAAGTGTCTCTCTGAAGCGGTCGATATCAAATTTATTTCCGCTTACCTGCTCACAAAGCGGAATCAGGGCTTTGAACTGCGCTGCCACATCATCTATCTCCGATTGTGTTACGTCAGTAAGATATCGCGGGGGCATAATTCCGAAAGAAGGAACATTGAATTCTTTGGCAAAGTAAGAAAACCAATCCTGCACTTCGCGGCATTGGTTGGTATTATAAACGATAATGTCGGGATGAGGGACAGATTCCAATCCGTATTGCTTTTTAAGCGGTGTCTGTTTTGTCAGGTAGCCGCCTATATCACTGGTAAGATACGAGCAGATATCACCTGAGTAGCCTATCTTTCCGGCCGAAGGTATGTAATCACTTGCCAACCGGGTGGCTCCCAACAGGGCTCCGTGATTTTCAGGAAAGTAAACTTCAAAGCCAAACGAACGCAACAACTCTGCCGGTCCCACACTGGTGCACCATGCCACCGGTGATTTGATACCGGTGAAATAATCGCGCATTACATTCTTTAGCTGTTGTGTTGCCTTTATTTCGTACATTTTACACGGTTATATTTCTTAACGAAGCAACGTCTTCAAGTTTGATGATGTAAACTTCTTCGGGAATGTCTTTCGCTTCCCCATAAATACTTTCAAGATGCGCTTTATAGGTACTAACTACATTCCGGGGAGCTACTTTCATACTGGGAGTAAGAGTGCCGTTCTCAATGCTCAGTTCATCGTCAATAATCATGGCCGCCTTAATCTTTGAAAACTTTTGACCGATGCCGCAATTAGCATCGTGAAGGCAACCATGCAGGCATTTTTGCAACTCCCGCAAATCGCGCGGACAGAAACAACTATCAAAAGGTCCCTTCAGATAATCCGGTTGGTCTATTAGCTTCTTATTTGGAAACAAAAGGGCCACAGGATAATCACGGCCGTTGCCGGTTACTACAGCGAAGGAGATATAGTGGCACTTTAACTCAATCAGCTTTTCCAAATCAGAAGGAATCACTTTTTCGCCGTTCAGCAATTTGAAAATGCGGTCTTTACGGGTGATCAGTTTTAGTCCTCCTTCTGTAAATTCTCCGATATCGCCGGTACAAAACCAACCATCAGAAGTAAAAATGCCTTTATTGGCCTCATCATTTTTATAATACCCTTTCATTACGTTAGGGCCTGATACCTGTATCTCTCCGTCATCAGCTATCCGGATTGAAACACCGGGGATAGGTTTTCCGACAACACCAGTTTGGCGCTTTTCTTTTGGGTTAGTAATAGTGCAACAAGGAGATGTTTCAGTTAATCCCCAACCTTCCATTACAGCTATTTTCCGTTTCTCAAATTCATCCGAAAGTTTTTGAGGAAGAGCAGCAGCAGCAGTGAATACAAATTTCAACTGCGAATGAAAAAACAATTCCTCTGCTTCTTTATCAAACATTGTCAGATCAACCAGGGCCTGGTAAACTTTAGGAACGCTAAAGAAAACTGTGGGCTGTATCATTTTCCAGTTATGCATGATTTCTTTCGGCTCTTTACCGTAACCTGATTCAAGTGACATCATTGCACCATTACAAAGTGCTGCAAAGAGTTCAAAAATTCCCCCGAAACTATGGTGCCATGGCAGGTAAGAAAGAAAACGATCACTGCTGTCTATATTCCATATTTCAGAAAGGGCTGCCTGCTGCGACAGGATATTCTTATGCATCAATTGAACGCACTTGGGTGTTCCCATGGTGCCGGAGGTATACATATTAAGGCAAATCTCATCAGGATCAGCATCATAACGCAGCCTGTAATTTTTGTCTGACCGCATAACAATAAGATCATCAAACGAATATTGCTGCCGAAATTTTTTCTGGCATCCGCTGTCAAAAGTAAAAACAGCATCTAGTTTAAGCAGAGCGCTTAACCGGCCCAGTTGAATATCACCAGCCACTGCAAGAAACCTGGCATCACTATGATTAATCAGTAATTCAGCCGTTTCCTGGTAAAAGAAAGCAAATATTGGAACTGCTATTCCTCCTGAAGCCATTACTGCCAGTTCAAGCACCAGCATTTCCATGCGGTTGGGCGAAAAAATAACCATTTTATCGCCCCGCACAAAACCAAACCGGTGCTGAAGATTAAAAGCTACATTCAGCACATTCTCATATAGTTCGTTCCAGCTTATGCCAGCATATATTCCATTTTGTTTTTCCTGGTAAACAATTTTCTCTTCATACAGCATCACATTTCGCTCAAGCAACCGGGCAATATTTGGAATTACCTCACCTGATACCTGATCGCTGTTTAAGACTTGCATAAGACGATATATTTAAACTGCCAACGATTGCTTTTCTATTAATTTAAAATGACGGAACCCACCCCACATAGCGGCGCCGATAGCTCCGGCGTAAATGGCATCGGCACAGGCTCTGATCTCAAATTTTTTCCCGGTCTCCTGCAACTGTTCTTCTATAGCCTGCAACATCCCCTTATTAAGCGCCATACCCCCGGTTAATACGATTGGCGATTCAGCCCTCAGTGAACTCAGCAATTTTATAATGCGCGCAGCAATGGAAAGGTGAATGCCCTTTACGATATTAGGAGTAGTGATACCCCGGGATACCATATTGATAACATCAGTTTCAGCCAACACAGCGCAGATACCCGAGGATACTTCAGGCGCCTGAGCCTGCAATGAAACGTCCCCCACTTCCTCAATACTTAATCCCAGGTACCTGGAAATATTTTCAAGAAACTGGCCTGAACCTGATGCACACTGACCGGTCATCTTGTAATCTTCAACACGTGCCTCGGCTGACACTTTGATGGCTCTCACATACAATGCACCAAGGTCAACTACCGTCCTGGCTTCAGGGAAAAAGAAATTAGCCCCCTTTGCATGAGTTGTCATACCATAAAAGTGTCCTCTTTTACGCTTCACCAGGTCACCTTCACCGGTTGATGCGAGATAAGCTATTTGCTCATATTTCAATCCGTTTTTTACAAGCATGGCCGACACCATTTCGTCTGCTACAAGTGTTGGGTTCCGCTTGCGTATCTTCTCCGTATGCTTGTCAATCAGTTTTGGGTTCTCTGAATATTCCATCAGCACCAACTTGATGAAATTGGAACCAACATCTATTCCCATCGTGTAAATAGTCTCGTTCATGTTTTCTTTTTTAAACCTTTGCGCTAACTTCCAGTTTTGCTTTTTTCGCACTCGGTAAAGCAATATCCAGGTTTCGCCTGGCAAACATCGCTCCCCCCAGTGCCCCCATAAAAATGGAGTCAGTATGAATATTTATTTTAATTCCTTCTCCGTAATTCTCCCGCACTAATTGAGTGAGGTATTTAATAACCGCCTGGTTACGGGCTACCCCACCGGTAAATGTAAACTCGTTAAATACACCGCCCGAGCGTGCAATAAGTGACATAGCCCGCATAATAATGGCCTTGTGCAGCCCTCCCAAAATATCTTCTTTTTTTTCTCCAACATTAGTCAGCTCACGTAGCTCGGCACCGGCAAAAACTGTGCAGGTTGAGCAAATAGTAACTTCCTTTTCTGCTTTCATGGCCATAGGGCCCAGTTCATTTAATGATATACTCATTTCGTCGGCAATGTATCCAAGGTATCTTCCACATCCTGCAGCGCAACGGTCGTTCATCTGAAAACTGGTCACTAAACCATATTTATCAACCTGTATAGCTTTGGTATCCTGTCCGCCAATGTCTAATACGGTCCTTGTATCAGGGAAAACCGCATGGGCTCCAAACGCATGACATAAAATTTCGGACCGGATGCAGCTTTCAGGGAAGGGCAACAGGGCCCGGCCATAGCCGGTACCAGTCATGTTGGCAATGTTGAACTCCAGTTCAGCAACTTCGTCTATGCGCTCGCGTAAAGATTCAGAAACATTTTTAAAGTCACCTTTCAGCAAATACATCTCCGCATCAAAGGTACTGTCACTTTCAATTGAAATATTTTCAGCGCGCTCAGGAAGCTTATCATATTTCTCTTTAAGCACTTCCATTGCTTCCCGCACCAGCGTTTTAAAATCAAAGGTTACCACTTCGTTTTCAGCCGGGGTAATACTTTTATCCCAAACGGTCATCAGCGGTTCAAATAATGAGCTGTCAAGTTTATTTACTTCTTCATTGTATTTCTCAGATACAATATCGCGGAAGAACTGGTTCTTTGAGCCCAGGCTGTTGTAGATATAATCGTGCTTTATTTTCGGTTTAAAAGATCTGCGGATATTGCGAAGGTGGATCAGCATTTTTTCCTGTGTTTCTTCGTCTTTAAAAAAACTTTTGCAGGTCTTTACCAATTCTTCGCCCAATCGGTCTAAACGCACTTTAAACTGTTCATACTGAAAAACATTTTCGAGGTCGTCAATGTATTTTTTGTACTCCGGGCGTGATTTAATTTCAAAGTCCAGGTTTTTCTTCAACACCGAAAACCGTGCATTATAAAGAGCTTCATCGCGGGCAATATCCGCTGCAACGGAATAATTGGCACGGGTGTTGGTAATGCCGCGGCCGATGATCTCATCATTTTCATTAATGATAACCGCCTTTGATGTGGTTGAACCCAGGTCAACTCCGAGATAATATTTGCTCATGAATATTTAATTCGTTAGTGATTTTCAATTATCAATCTGCATTGACTTCCTGCTCCATAATTACTTTGCGTTGACCCAGCATCTGGAAATATGATTCCAAACGGTTCTTAATATTGGCGTAAGAAAAATATCGCGGATCCACAAGGTCGCTTTCAATAAAGCCCACCGGTATGCCGCAACGTTGTTCAACCTCGCGCATCATCAGTAACTGACCTGCCGAAAATGAGTTACAGCTCTTTATCGAATTGATTAAAAAGCCATCAGCCTTATACTCCTTAATATAGTATTCCAGCAGGTCAACCCGTTGTGGTAAATTCAGATTGGTGTAACAACCCATGCAATATTTAGCCAGGCTTTCGAGCGGCTTATCCGGGTCATGACGAAATCCCTGGTCATATAACCCTCCAACTTTTGTGTAGGTTGAAGCCACAATCACAGCTCCCATATCATAAAATATTTTCCAGAACTCGCGGAAGTTGGTCCAGTTTGGCGGGCCCTCAACAACCAGGCGGAAACGTTCTTCCTTCATTTCACCTTCCGGTGTAACAGGATGTAACCCAAGTTGCTGCCGCTCGGTAATTTCGTTCAATAACTCCTGGTAATATTCAACGGCCTTTTCTGTTCCCCTGAAAGCAGTGTTCATAGGCCCCATGTAATATACACCGGCAAAATATGCATCAATCGGTGACGGAGTGCTTTTTGCCGATTGTAAAACCTTCACCCAAAGATCTTCTGCCTTTGCGCTGTTTTCCAGCATTTTTGAGAGGCGGTCATAATCCAGTTTCTTACCTGCAACTTTTTCCATTTTAGGTATCACATCATCTGTCAACTGCTTGATCATATATTTCACCTGATCGTCAGTAATTTTTCCATCTTCCTGGTAAGGAGTATGCAACATGGCTATCTCAACTCCGGGATAAAGCCTCTCCAGGTTTTCAAACCATTTCATAAAAGTAAAACAGCCGGTATAGCTTAACAGCAACATATCCGGTGGAGGAAGCTTTTCGCCCGTGGGCCCTATGTTTCCGTTCAACATCATACCGATGTCGCATTTCACATAAGTGCAAACGTCCTCTGAAAAGCCTACCTTCTCTGCGTCTTTTATATAAGAGCCTGATTTTTTACGCATACCCGACTGCAAGGCATTTATTTCGGGATATACGGGCAACATATCCATGGCCAGTATAAGTTCTGTAAGATTTCCGGGCACAAAAGTGTAAACCACCTTTTTGCCGTTTTCTTTTGCAGTACTGAGTTCTGTGAACAGATCAGCCAGCATCTCTTTCTGGATGACCATGCTTTTTTCCTTCACCGCTTCTTTTATCTCTGCCATTGGTCTGGTTTTTATCAGTACATTATATATTGAACTACACCCATAATTTTATGGAATCGGAAAACGTGCCGGCCTGTTCTTTAATTACTTTAAACTGCCCGGTGTTTTCGTGAAACTGGAAATTAATGTGAGCTATATGCCCGGCATCGCAGGCTTTCTGCATTTCAGGACGGTCAAGCAAAGCCGGGTCGCAGAAACTTGCAGCACAAAAAATAACACCATCTGCGTTTCTCGCTTTTACCTGTTCAACCAACCGGGCAGCCCTTGGATTACCGACATCGTAAACTGCAGAAGACGGTGCACTCTTTGTAAGGAAAGCGTTTACTATTTCGTTCAATGGATCCCCGGAGGAGTCGTCAATATCGCCCTGTATCCATCTTGAACCCAACATAAAGTCGTCATCTATAATATAGCATCCGGCCATCTCCACCGATTTTATTAAACCAATTGGCGGTTGCTCGCAAAATGAACCGGAAATGATAACGCGGATATTATCCAGCGGTTCACCTTGTTCTTCTTCTATAATATCCACCACTTCCTGTAATATCTCATTGTGCCGCTCTACAGGAATAGTAATGCCCGCCCTTAAAACGTGATAAGTATCAACGGCAGATAATCTCCATGGAAACTCCTGCCTGATATTGTAAATGGCTTCGATCAACCGGCGGTTGGTATTATAAAGCCCGATAGAGTGATTCAGCTTCTCCGGTGTTACCTGAACTCCGTTCAGCTGAAACATATCTCTCATGATGGTTTCAATCAGTTCGCTATAAAACGTTCCGCCAATATGCTTTTCGAAATTTTGAGGATAGTCGAAATACCTTGTAAACTTCCCTTTCTTCAGCAACTTGAACATGCCCGAAAGATTCCGGACACAATCGCATATAGAAGGGAATAGAAAACCATCGAAGGACTCTAAATTTGTATCCAGGGCCATTTCCACAACCCCCCTTGGCAGGTGACATATATATGACTGGTAGTAGGCATCGCCCTTAATTATCTGCTTCCGGTCACCGCCGCCCATAATTCCTACCGCCAGGCCGTTGGCAGCATGAACAACTTCGCGCGGTATATAAATTGGCAGATATCCCACCAGCAATCTGTCCTTTCCCGCTTTTTTCCAGTCTTTGGCGGCCGTAAAATTCAAGTCGAATGCCAGAGCTTTACACTCTTCAAGGATGGCGTTTAATCTGTGCGGGATCTCAGTCATATAACGATATAATATCTATTATAAATACAACATCTTACTGCAATAAAATGAGGGTTTAAATGCAACTACAAGTTATGCTCACCATCGTTCCCGGAGAATGATAAAAATCATGCAGTTGTCTGATATTTATGGGGTTTTGTATGACTCTGATCAGGCAATATGCTGGTCAATTGCGGTTACTTAGTGTTTTGAAATGGATAGAACTTAATCACAAAAAATACCATGGGATCATTTATCCGGGCCACGAAAGCCTCCTGTGTTATTCTTTCTGCCGGGAGGTCTGAAAGAATGAATGCTCCGAAGGCGTTTCTGAAATTTTCGGATAAAGAAAACTTCCTGCAACGTATCATTCATGTTTACCAAAAAGCTGGCATTAAAGACATCATTATCGTTCTAAGTCCGCAGATAGAAAGTGACATCAATAAACAAGATTATGAAGGAGTAAGATTTGTCGTAAACCCTAAACCGGAACGTGGAAGAATGTCATCACTAAAAACCGGGCTTCAGCTGGTTGAAAACGGCTATGTATTGGTTCAAAACGTTGACAGCCCTTTAGTAACTGTTGATTGTATTAAATTACTATTGGAAGCCGGTACCAGCGCAGATTACATAGTGCCCGTTTACCGGGGTGATGGAGGACACCCGGTACTATTATCAAATAATGTTGTTAAGCATATTATAGATATGGAAAGTGATGATTTTAAGTTAAACGGGATGCTTAAAGCTTTTAACCGCGCTGTTATAGAAGTGAATGATGAGGGAGTTCTGGTAAACATCAATACCCCCGTTGATTATGAAAAATATTTTTTGAATGGAGAAGTCAATTTTGATTAAACGTGCCCGATATATTTAACAGCATTGCAGAAGCCAGAAAAAAAAATCTTGAACTGGCACTTTGTGTTGTGGTAGATACAAAAGGATCTACACCACGACAGAAGGGCGCCAAGATGCTGGTATTTGAGAACGGTAAAATTGAAGGGACTATAGGAGGAGGGAGTGTTGAAAAGCGGGTTATTGAGAATGCACTTGCAGTTTTAAAAGATAAAAAACCAGCCACTTTCAGACATGAATTATTACAGCAGCATAATATGTGCTGCGGCGGAATGATGGAAATTTACATTGAACCGATTATGAGAAAAAACAGGCTTTATATTTTTGGCGCAGGGCATACCGGTTGTGCGCTGGCAAAGTATGCCCTTGATTTTGATTTTGAAGTGGTAGTGATAGATGACCGAAAGGAATTTATTGATCAGATTAAATTCCCCGGCATTAATAAGCTGGATAATGATTACCGGCAGGTTCTTCCGGTATTGCCCTTTGATGAGAATACCTACATAGCTATCATGACCTACAGCCATCCTTTTGACCGCGATATCCTGGCCTTTTGCCTGAAAAAGCCACATGCTTACCTTGGTATGATAGGGAGTCAACGCAAGGTAGAGATGACAAAAAAAATGTTTGAAGAAGGAATGATTGCCACAAAAAATGAATTAGATGAAGTAGATATGCCGATGGGCATCACGATTGGTGCCGAAGGCCCCGAAGAAATCGCCATTAGTATTCTGGCAAAGCTGATTGCAGTAAAAAACAAAATTGAGGTAAAATGAACAAAAGACAAATTGCCATTGTAACAGGTGCTGCAAAAGGAATCGGCAAGGCCATTACAGGCAGGTTGATAGCTGATGGTTTTTTTGTGGTTGCAGTTGATGTGGATGATGAAAACGGTAAAAAACTTTTGGATGAATACGGCGAAGCCCAAATTACTTTTGCAAAAACGGATATCTGTAATGAAAAAGATGTTCAACAATTATTTGAAGGGGTCCTTACCAAATACCATTCGGTTGATGTGGTGGTTAACAATGCCGGAATTATCCGCGATAACATGATATGGAAAATGAGTGTTGAGGATTTTGACTCAGTGATAAACGTAAATTTAAAAGGCGCCTGGCTGATGTGCCGTGAAGCTGCCCGGATAATGAAGGAACAAAAAAGCGGAAGGATTGTGAATATTGCTTCGAGAGCCTGGTTGGGTAACCGCGGCCAAAGTAATTACTCTGCTTCCAAGGCAGGTGTTATTGCACTGACAAGGGTACTTGCGCTTGAACTGGGTAAATATAACGTGAGCGTTAATGCGGTAGCGCCGGGATTGATTGATACACCGTTAACACAGTCGCTCAGTAATGAAGTGCTTGAAAAACTTATTGCCGCACAACCAACCCGCGAAATGGGTAAGCCGGCTGATGTGGCTAACGTGGTGGCATTCCTTGTTGCTGAACAAACACAATTTATTACCGGGCAAACTATTTATGTTGACGGAGGAAAAAATATAGGAGCAGGAATTTGACTAATAAAATACCAGGACTTATGAGTTATCATTTTTCTAAAATTGTGAATTACAGCTTTGATGACGCAGTTACCAAAGTTACACAGGAATTAAGTAAAGAAGGATTCGGTATTGTAACAGAAATTGACATCAAAGAGACCTTCAAAAAGAAGATCAATGTTGATTTCAGGAACTACAAAATTCTGGGGGCCTGTAATCCTCATTTTGCATACCAGGTAATTAATGCAGAAGACAAAACAGGAACCATGCTGCCTTGCAACATAGTGGTACAGGAACATGATGACGGCAAAGTGGAGGTAAGCGCCGTTGATCCGGTGGCTTCTATGATGGCAATAAAAAATGAACAGCTTGGCCAGGTGGCGGTAACAGTGCAGCAAAAATTAAAAAATGTAATAGCCAATCTTTAAGAATATGAAACAACTTTCAATAACCATTAACGGTGCAAAACATGAAGTGCTCATCAACGAGCATGAAATGCTTTCCACCGTAATCCGCGAGAAAATCGGTTTAACAGGAACGAAGATAGGATGCGAACAGGGCAGTTGCGGCGCCTGCACCGTGTTGGTTAACAATGAACCGGTACTGAGTTGCATTACTCCTGCCATGCGATTTAACGAAGCCAGCATAACAACCATCGAGGGAATATCAACGGATGCCAAACTGCATCGCCTGCAGCAAAAATTTGTTGATAAAGGAGCCGTTCAATGCGGATTTTGTACCCCCGGTATGGTTATCACCGCTTTGGATTTTATCAATAAAAATCCCGGCGCTTCGGTTGATGAAATAAAAGATAGCTTGTCAGGTAATGTATGCCGCTGCACCGGTTACAAAAAAATAATTGAAGCGGTTTCGGAATACTCGAAGGAGGGATTTTCGCAGGATAAAAACAGTGCCACAGAAGAACCCGTACCAGCTCCTGAAAACGTGGTTATATCAACCGTAGGTAAATCAAGGCCGTATATCGAGGCCGGTAAAAAAGTAAGCGGCGCCGCCGAATATGCAGATGATGTGCGCATAAAAAACACGTTGCATGCAAAGTTCCTTCGCAGCATTTATCCGCATGCAAAAATTGAGAGTATCGATACGACTGAAGCAGAAAAGCTTCCTGGCGTACGGGCTGTTGCTACCGGGAAAGAGCTGCCCGTTAAATTTGGGGTACTTCCTATTTCAAACGATGAAACTGCAATCGCAATTGATAAAGTAAGATATGTAGGCGAGGTAGTTGCTGCGGTTGCCGCTGATACCGAAGACATAGCTAAAGAAGCCATTAAGCTCATCAAAGTACAATACCGGCGCATCAAAGAATTTCTTACCATGGATGACTCATTGAAAGATGTGGGTGAAAATGAAAAAATACATCCCGAAGGAAAGTTCAACAACAACGTGCACAAAAAAGCTGAGTTGCGTTTCGGCAACCAGGCAAAGGGATTGGAGGAATCGGATATTGTTTCTAAAATGGAGTTTGAGTTTGAAGGTGTGAGTCACGGATTCACTGAACCACACGCCGCTACCGCCTGGTGGGATGAAAACGGTTTAACCATCATCACCGCAACCCAGGTGCCGCATTATCTTCACCGCGCTTTGGCTAAGGTGATGGAAGTGCCGTTAAGCAGGGTTCGCGTTATTAAGCCATATGTAGGCGGTGGTTTTGGCGGTAAGGGAGATCCGTTTCCCCATGAAATGATTGTAGCCCACCTTGCCCGTAAAACCGGCCGGCCGGTTAAGATCCGCTTTTCGCGTGAAGAGGTTTTCATCAGCAATCACGGAAGGCACCCATCCAGGATGGTATTACAGTTAGGCGCAAAAAAGGATGGCACCTTAACGGCCCTTGACGCCGATATCACTATTGACGGCGGTGCATACGGAAGCTTCGGAGTAGTGACTACCTATTACAACGGAGTTTTACTGCAGGCGCCTTATAAACTGGATAATTTCGGGTTCAGAACTTTCAGAGTTTATACCAACAAACCACAATGCGGCGCTATGCGCGGGCACGGTGCAGTTAATTCGCGGTTTGCTACTGAAAGTTTAATTGATGACATCGCACACAAGCTGAAGATTGATCCGGTTGAAATGCGGATGAAAAATTTTCTTACCCCGCATACGCTTACGGTTGGCCATTACCGCATCACTTCCAACGGAAGCCGTGAATCGCTGATGAAAGTGGCTGAACAAAGCGAATGGAAGAGCCGTCATGGTAATCTTGAATTTGGCCATGGTTTGGGTGTGGGTTGCGGTTTTTTTATCAGCGGCAGTGCTCTTCCGATTATCTGGAATGAATTGCCGCAATCGGTAGTGCATCTCAAAGTCGATTTTGACGGAAGAGTGGTGATAACCAGCGGTGCCAGTGATATCGGGCAAGGCAGTGACACCATGCTTGCCATGATTGTTGCGGAAGTGCTGGGTATTTCGATGGAAAAAATATTTGTATTGGCGGCCGATACGCTGCTTACACCGGTAGATATGGGAAGCTATTCAAGCCGGGTAACTTTTATGGCAGGCAATGCCGCTAAGGACGCCGCAGAAAAATTATGCAATGAAATTATCGAAGCAGTAGCAAAAGCAAAAAACTCAGCAAAAGAAGAATTGAACCTGGTTGGTGAACGCGTCTTCAATAACGATAAATCAATAGATCTTAGCTGGCTTGAAGCAATTGATATACTGACCGCAAACCGCGGCGCCGTAAGCATCAGCGGCAAGTACATTTCGCCAAAACTGGGAGGAGATTTCAAAGGGGCCGGGGCGGGACTAAGCCCTTCCTATTCATTTGGTGCATGCACAGCCGAGGTGAAGGTAGATTTAGAAACAGGGCAGGTAAAAATCCTTAAAGTATGGGGGGCGCACGATTGTGGAAAAGCAATTAACCCCATGGCGGTAGAGGGGCAACTCGAAGGCTCCTGGCACATGGGCATCGGGCAAACATTGACTGAGCAAATGAAATATTACGAAGGGCTGATCATGAGTAATAATTTTCTTGATTACAAAATCCCAACCTCTCTTGATACGCCCGATATCATAACAAACATCATAGAAACCAACGAGCCTGAGGGGCCATTTGGCGCCAAGGAATGCGGAGAAGGTGCACTGCATCCGGTTATTCCTGCCGTAGCAAATGCAATATTTGATGCAGTGGGCGTCCGGATCAAAAAACTTCCCATCATGCCCGAGGACATTTTGAGAGAAATGAAGTTGCACAAACAGGCTGAAATGAACCCAATCTTATGATGAAGAAAGAGAAAACATATTACAAAGCACAGTCGGTAAAAGATGCCATTGCAAAAGCCGCCGAACATGCCAACGACTTCCGCTACCTGGCCGGAGGCACTGATGTTATCGTAAATCAATTCCAGGGTAATGAGGATAAAAATTGCCTGATAGATATTACCGGAATTGAAGAATTGGAGCAGATAAAAAGCGATGAGAAAAAACTCAAAATAGGCCCGCTGGTTAAATTGGATGATTTGAAAGAAAATGACATCATCCGTAAAAAATTTCCTGCACTGATAGAAGCTGCACATGCCGTGGCTACACCAATGCTGAGAAAAACTGCCACTATCGGCGGAAATATTCTGTGCGAGAACCGTTGTATCTTTTACAACCAAAGTGCGTGGTGGCGCGAGGCGGCAGGCCATTGTTTAAAATGTAATGGGGATATCTGCATTGCCACCGGTGGTAAAAAAGCCTGTTTCTCAAAATTCATGTCGGACACCGCTCCCGTTTTAATTTGCTACGATGCCCAAATAGAAGTTTTGGACATCAATGGCCTTCAGGTGTTCAGGCTGGAAGATATTTATACAGGTGATGGCATCAATCCCCGTTCATTAAGCAAAACGGCACTTATAAGGTCCATTATGCTTCCACTTGACAACACTTATCAATCGGTTTTTAAAAAGCTGCGTCCCCGTGAAAGCGCTGACTTTAGTTCGTTAACCACAGCAGTATCGAAAAATGAACAGGGCAGGATAAAAATTGCACTGGGTGGCGTTGATCCAAAGCCGGTGGTAGCGGAAGGTGATTCCATTGCACTTAGAGATGAACTTATTCTTAAAGTCTTTAAAAAATCAAGGGTAATTGATAACGATTATTATTCGCGCCTTTACAGGCGCGATATGATCAGGGTTTTCCTGGAGCAAAGCTTTGATGTTTTGGCTGCAACATAGACTGGATAAGGCATATGAAGACAATATCCAGACCTCTCCGAGGTCACTTGATAGCTCCCTGAAATTCAGGGGGCTATTTTTATTTAAACCACTACCCTTTATTTGAAGCCGCACCTTCCGCCAAAACCCCATCCACCATCTCCTGTGCTTCTTTTAAAATCAGCTTTATATGCTCTGCCCCTTTAAAACTTTCAGCATAAATTTTATAAATGCTTTCAGTGCCTGACGGCCGGGCAGCAAACCAACCGCTTTTACTAACCACTTTCAATCCGCCAATAGCGGCATTATTTCCGGGTGCAGTGGTTAACATACTTTCAATTTTCTCACCGGCCAGTTCACCGGCTTTTACTTCTGAGGCAGATAATTTTGCCAGTTTCTCCCTTTGCTGCAGGTTTGCGGGGGCCTCAACCCTTTGGTAAACAGCTTGCCCAAACTCCTGCTCCAGCTCTTTATAAATTGCGCCCGGGTCTTTGCCCATAGTTGCAGTTATTTCGGCAGATAAAAGAGCCGGAATAAATCCGTCCTTGTCTGTGGTCCAGACACTGCCATCCAGTCGCGAAAAAGAAGCCCCTGCGCTCTCCTCGCCGCCAAATCCTAACGAGCCGTCCAGCAAACCATCTACAAACCATTTAAAGCCCACCGGAACCTCGTAAAGTTTGCGCCCCAGTTTAGCTGCAACCCGGTCAATCATACCCGTACTTACAACGGTTTTGCCAACAGCCGCCTCCTTCCGCCAGTTAGGCCGGTGCTGAAAAAGATAAAGAATTGCAACCGATAAATAATGATTCGGATTAAGCAGCCCTGCGCTTCGGGTAACAATGCCGTGCCTGTCGTGGTCGGTATCGCAGGCAAA
>PMXD01000384.1 GCA_003165895.1 Bacteroidota bacterium
TTATTGTCATACCCCCCGATCTGACAATAAATGTAATGCAAATGTAGTGTGTGTTTTGAACCAGGAATTATGACCCTCATCATGCTG
The DNA here is from genome assembly GCA_003165895.1 of Bacteroidota bacterium. Classification (GTDB taxonomy): domain Bacteria; phylum Bacteroidota; class Bacteroidia; order Chitinophagales; family LD1; genus Bog-950. The sequence goes on from PMXD01000384.1 coordinate 88, forward strand.
AAAACGGGTGTGGAATGTTTGTTGAAAACTTGTTAAAAACGGGCTTCGCCTAAAGGTTGGTTTTATAAATGGTTGTGTTGTTTAATATTTATTGGGTGCGGGCAAATTATTTTGAAGGACAAAAAAAAGCCCCGACTTTCGCCCGGGCTTAAAAATTTATTGTCATACCCCCCGATCTGGCAATAAATACAATGCAAATATATGGGTTGTTTCAGACTAAAAATTATGACACTCGTCATATCTGTTTATATTCACATGAGCCATGTGTGTTTTAGCTTGTCTTTTCATGTGTTCAGGTAATTACCCGGAGATGCAATTATTTCACTTTGGCAAACAAATACCGGCGGCCATCTTTATAACTTCTGACGCCTTTTTTAAAACCGCCTTTATTTAAATGCCCGCAGATTGAAGCTGTGCTGCGTATAAATAACTTTCGGCTGGCAATAGAAATGCTGGCAAAGGTGGCTACCAATTGCCCCGTGGCAGAGTCGAATGCCATTACAGGCATGCTTTCGTGATCCATAGTATATGTTGGGAGTGAGGGTGTTCAGGTGTGCAGGTATACAAGTGTTCGGGTTTATTACCGGTTGCGGGTTCTTTGCATCCCTGGGTTAATATTTTAATGGCCTAAAAATACTAATTAAATTAGTAAAAAGCCAATAAAATTAGTATTTTTGTAACGGCATTATGCACAAAGGCCGACCTACCCAATACACTTCCCAACTAGGGCAACTTATTTGCGATAAAATAGCCACCGGAAACACCGGATTGGTTAAACTTTGTCGAGGAAAAGGACTGCCCCACCTTACCACCGTCCTTAGCTGGCTTCGTGATCCGGATAAGAAAGAATTTCTTGAAAGCTACTTATGTGCCCGCGAAGCCCAGGCAGATTTACTGAGCGATGAAATTATTGAAATAGCGGATGAAACCGGTGATGCAAAGGAAAGCGCCACAGATATAGCCCGCGCCCGCCTGCGAATTGATGCGCGTAAATGGAAAGCCGGCAAGTTATCGCCGAAAAAATACGGCGACAAAGGACTGGCAGGAGGAAAGGTTGATGATGCGGTGCAAGGGAATGTGATTGAATGGGGAGGAAAGTTGATACCGCTGTGATTTTAATGCGGATTGCAGAAGCTATGTAAATATTATCTAATCGCAATTCTTAAAATACTTAACGGCATTGCAGAAAGTACGCTCACATCCTGATTAATATTTCCTTTGCACAAAAGATGGTAACCGGGACTATGAATTTTTCGTAAACAGAAAAATAATTTACATTTGAAACATAAATTTCAAAATTCTGTGGCAACGGGTAAAGATGAATTCATACTTCATATTGAAGGGGAACTAACAAAAAGGCATACTATTCCCGTTGATATGCTCGTGGATATTGCTGTTAATTTGCAGAATTTAATTCAACAATTGGCTCTTAACGATATTCCATCTGATGAGCCGATTGATGCCGGCAATTTTAAGATTGAACTGGCGAAGTTTACTGGTGGGAGCGCAACACCCTCTTTTGTTTTTACCGAAAACATAAATCAAGCCTCAATTGGTGCCATTGCCGTGCAAAGGCAAAAAGTTCATGAGAAGTTTAACCATATAATGTCATATGCAAACTCTGGTGATTATTTGAAGTTGAGAGAAGACTACCGTGAACCAGTCAGAAGAAACGCAATTGTAGGGGCTGTCTACTCCTTTGTGGAGAGTTTCAAAAATGCTCCTGTTGAGATTCTGGATCAAAACCATAAATCACAATTTCGAATCAAAAAATTCAAAAAAAGCGTAAGAGATTTGATGATTACGGAAGTAAAGCAAAGTAATGTTTCTTCTGAAAAGGAAAAGAATTACCAAATGGGTAAAGTGCTTGTTACCCGAGATAAAAAAAAGGGGGGCGTCATTTATCAAAAGAAATTAGTCGAACTTTTTGATCAACGTGTGGGTGCAGATTATTTCACTGATACTATTGTTTCTGGTGGAACTGTTTATGAACTAAATTATAGTATTCATTGCTCTGTAGATCTGGTAGACGGCATGACGCAAATCGAAAATGACATGTTGGGCATTTTTGGTAGCGGGCAAACTTTAGATGAAGCGGAAAAATCTTTTGCAGTGGAGTTCGACTATATATATAATAGATACAACGAATTACCCGATAAAAAACTGACGAAGGACGTGATAAGTATAAAAAAGTTATTGAACTTGTTCGTAAAAAAAGTTAGTAAATAGAAATGGCTACACTAGACGCCAAACAGACTCTTAAAAACCTTAAAAGCAAAGGATTTGCTGTTGCGAAGTCCAAAAGCGTTGACCATAACTGGATTGAGTTTTGGTATAATGGTAAACTTACGAGGGCAAGAACCAAAATTAGCCATGGAGAAAAGGAGTTAAATGACTATTTAATATCGTGCATGTCGAAGCAAACATTGCTCAGTAAAAATGAATTCATAGATTTGGCTAAATGCCCTATGAGCCAAACTGAATATGAGAAGATATTAAGGAATAAGGGTTTCATTGAATAGTTCTTTTTCTTTGTAATCCATTAAAAATCAGCACCTGATACTATAGTGAATTTGTGATATTGGGTTTAGCACATTATCATATTGCCGAACTCCCTAATCCCCTTTTCTCAATAATATATTTCCGGCACCGGGGTAGCGGGCATTTTTATCACCTTGCCATTGCTATAGGCACCTGTTAACTCCCCATAGCCAATTACATGGTCTTTTATGGCCTTCATAACATCGTATTTACTTGAGCAATAATGCAGGCGCAGGACGGTATCAAGGGCATACACTTTAAACGAATAACAGCGGGTATACTCGGTAGAACCGGGGCCCTGGTAATGGTGCCTCTGAAATGCGTTCAATCCTTCTACACCCGGTATAGTGCCTTCTTTTATAAAGCCGGTGGGCTCAATATCCCAAACCAGCCAATGTACCCAGGTATCAACCGGTGCATTGGGGTCTTCTACAATTAATACCAGGCTTTTTGTTTCAACCGGAATTTTGCCCAGGTTAAGCGGAGGATTGATATTCTCTCCATCCCTGCAATACTTTTGCGGAATCTTTCCCAGGTTGCTGAAGGCCGGGCTTTTTACCGTAATCTGTTTAACTGCGAAAGCAGATGTTGTTACGAACAATGCATGTGAGAGGGACATAACCTTGATTTAAGTATTTAATTAATAATTTATCGGGCGTAAAACTACGCCCGGCGTTATTGCTTTATAGTGAGCGGCATCATAAAAAGAAATGATTGCGGTCAACGATTTAAGCCGGCGGCTATTACTTATGCCCGTTCGGTTTTAATACGAATTGTGAAGTTTCAGGTAATGCGCAGCTCTGAATTCAGATAACGCCCTTTTTCTAAATTAAATTTTCTGCCATTTATAACATTCATAAAAAAAGTGTAGGTTTACTAATATGTCTACACCTCCTAAAAGCAGAATAGACTCTATTGACCTTCTTAAAGGGCTGGTTATGGTTGTTATGGCCCTGGACCATACGCGCGATTTTTTTCATGCGCCAGCCTTTATCTATAGCCCCACCGACCCACTGCATACCACCTGGCCCATTTATTTAACGCGCTGGATTACTCATTACTGCGCACCCACGTTCAGCTTTCTGGCAGGTACATCAGCATTTTTGGTGGGGCGCCGTAAATCTGTTACAGAGTTATCGGCCTTTCTTTTTAAACGTGGATTGTGGCTTGCTTTTATTGAGCTTACTGTGGTAAACTTCTCGTGGTTTTTTGATATTCATTTCAGCAGCCCGGCCCTGCTTACCATCTGGAGTTTAGGTGTCAGCATGATGGTTTTAGCTGCGCTGGTTTATTTGCCACGCACAGCAATTCTTATTTTCAGCATTATTATAATTGCAGGGCATGACCTGTTGGATGGGGTGCATTTTCCAGGTAGCATCCTTTGGTCGGTGTTGCATGAATATGGCATCTTTCCACTGGGGCATGGGTTTACGCTTATGGTTGGTTATCCGCTTATACCCTGGGTAGCGGTGATGGCGCTGGGTTATTGGTTTGGTGGGTTATATAATCCTTCGGTTGATGCTTCAAAACGTACCGGCATACTGTATACTACCGGCGCAGCGGCTGTAGCGCTGTTTATTATGCTCAGGTATATTAATATCTACGGCGACCCGCATCCTTTTGAGCACCTTAACACAGCGTCGCGCACGCTGATGTCGTTTTTGAACCCGGGTAAATATCCTCCATCGTGGCTGTACCTGCTTATGACCCTCGGCCCGGCACTCATTTTCCTGGCCAACAGCGAAAAGCTGAAAGGGCCCGTGGTAAACTTCTTTAGCACATTTGGCCGGGTGCCGTTTTTCTTTTACATCATTCATATTTACCTGATACACTTATTGGCGCTTATTGCCGCGCAGCTAACCGGGTTTGGCTGGCGCGCCATGATACTTCAAAACTGGGTTACCGAAATGCCTGCGTTAAAAGGATTTGGTTTCAGGTTATGGGTGGTATATGTTGTATGGATAACGGTTGTCCTTGCCATGTATCCGCTGTGTAAAAGATTTGATAACTACAAAATGAACCACAAAGAAAAATGGTGGTTGAGTTATTTGTAAGGTGGGGCAACTCTACAATTTACCCCGTTTTATAACAAGCGGACTCTGTTGCCGGGTTTACCTTAGAAGCTTTCTAAAATTATAAAAACAAATATTTAACAGCTAAGACACTAAGAACACAAAGAAAATGCTTTAGGTTTTTTGACTTTTGGGTTAAACGCACTGTATGTAGCCGCAATTTTTAAAAAGTAACTTAGTGTCTTTGTGCCTTTGTGGCACGAATTAGTTTTGGTTCCTGCGTTTGAAATGTATTATTAATGTAATTTAAAGCAACTTCTAAGAAGGACAGGCTTATTGTTTTTTTAGCGTTACGAAAAGCACATCGTGTTTTTTGAGGGTGGCGGTGATGGGTTTTTGGGTAGTGCCAAGTTCTTTGCCGCCCCAGATATCGAATAGGTGGTAGCTGCCATTGATGTTATAAACTTTATGGAAATCAGGATCGGTAGCTAACTGTTGCCAGTTAAAGTTAATGGTGGCTGCGTTGTTACTGCGGTTTAAAAAGCAGACAGCATAGCTGCCATCGGCCAGTGGTTTTATCCAGGTTTCAACATCGCCGGTTTTGTTCCATAAAAAGCAGGCAAGGCCCAGCTTATCCTGGTCTACTGCAATGGCGTTTTTGTTGGTGAGTATTGAAAGTATATCAGGCTTCATAGTGGCGAGGTTATTGCCGGCAATAAGGGGGGCGGCCATCATGCACCAAAGGGTAAAGTGCGTGCGCGATTCAGTTTCAGTAAGGCCCATGTTGCCCACTTCAAGCATATCGGGGTCGTTAAAGGCGTTGGGCTTGTTGTATTGGCGTATTTTGGTCATCTCGTCAAATATTTTCATAACGCCGTGGCCAATCCCGAACCGGTCCTGTATATCACCGGTGGCCCTCCAAAGCTGGCCAACGGTATCGGCCCATAGCCAGGGTTTGGTGCTGCCCCATTCGCACAGACTGAATACAATCGGGCGGCCGGCTTTATGCAGTGCATCGCGCATGGTGCTGTATTGTACCTGGCTGGCCATGCCATCGCTGTTACACCAGTCGTATTTTAAATAATCAATACCCCACTCAGCATAGCGCTGTGCATCTTTGGCTTCATAACCGGCACCACCGGGCCTTTTTTGACAAGTAAGTTTTCCGCCGCACGAATAGATGCCGAATTTCAAACCTTTGCTGTGTACATAATCTGCCAGTGCTTTAATACCGGATGGGAACTTTTTAGGGTCGGCAATAATGTAGCCGTCTTTATCGCGCGATATCTGCCAGCAGTCGTCAATAACAATGTATTGGTAGCCGGATTCTTTCATACCATTGGATGCCATGGCATCGACCATGCGCTTTACTTTTTCCTCGTTGATGTTGCAGTTGTAAAAGTTCCAGCTGTTCCAGCCCATAGGTGGAGTAGGGGCCAGGTCGGGGAATTTTTGGGCATAGCTGATTGCAATACCAGCAAACAGGATAACAATGAGCGTTAAGAATTTGCGCATAGAGGTTTTGTTTGAAGTAAATATATAAAAAGGCAAACAGCTCTATGTCTGAATCAGGATGGAATGCAGATTTGATGATGAAATGCATGATAATACAAAATGCCCTGGCCTTTTTAATGGTTGGAAGGAGGGGAGGTGCCGAATAATCACATGGGCAAAAAAACGGATTATTAAGCGATTTTCACTATCTTTGCAGCCATGAATTCAGCTCAAATTCGGGCCTTATTTAAAAAGGCTGACAGGGCGGTTGTAGCTGTTACATTTATAACGTTGGTATGCCTGATGATGCTGGCAGCCAACCGGAATATATCCGGCCTTTCTGCTATGCCACTGAGTGCAGAAGCCCTTTACGCCACTGAGATTGACGGATGCTTAAATTACATTGCGACCAGGAGTGGAGCAAATTATTTCAGTGTGCGCCAGCAGGCGAATCAATTATTCAAATGCACGTTAACCCCTTTATCTTCCAATAGCAATTTTGATTTTTATGAAAATGCAGTTACAGGAGATTTTATACATAAGCCCGGTGATTCGGATACGGTTGTATTAATTAAAAATAACGGGCGGTATTATTTCAGTGTTGGGAAATAGTTACACTATGCTTCGCTCATTATTTTGATATGGAAATGATGAAAAGAGATAGCTGTAAAGCAGGATCCGTACTGTTCCGCTTTTACTATGCTACATTTTTCAACTTCCCATTCATCTGGATATACTGGTTGGTACCATTATATGCAGTGCGCAAGGTGTCAAACAAATCCATTAAGCTTGTGGTATCACTGTTAACTGCATCATTAATTTGGGTGCAGAATTTAAAACGGCTGATGTTGACGCCGGCAAATTTCTTTTCCGGGTCAATAATTACTTCACCGTCGTAATCAACAACGATGTTGTGTGCAGGCAATGATTTATCGGCGTTGTCAATTAGTTGGCTAAGGGCGATAAGGGATGGGTCGTAGAACAGGTTCATGGTTTTTAGTTTTTAAGTAGTTAATAATTTTGCACTGTGTTAATTTAAATTTTCGGCTGAAGGAATTGACGAAAGCAACAAAATTGGATTGCGTTTTTCCTAAATCCGATAGAACAAAAGTGCGTAGCTTAACTCACATACCTGTTACACCATTATTAAATTATGTTACATTATTCACAGGTAGTTTATTTCGCGATAGCCTGGTGATAGCTATATAAATTTTCGACACATATACCGCCCTGCAGACGCCACCCCTCTGCAAGCTTTTGGTTTATATCAGCTTCAAATTTGTCTTTGCCTCCTTTAGCATTCATATTCCCCGAAATAACTGTATACTGCTTAGCCTCGCTGCCATTGCCACCCTCAGGCCGGGTATAGCTTACTAAAAATGTTAATGCTACAAAAGCAAATAAGATAATGCCTGACTGAAGAACAGAGTTTTTCATGGTATTGATTTTTTGGGATTAGGAATAATTAAAAATACAAAATCCGTCCCCTTCCGTCCCCTCATAGCTATTCGGAAGATTCGGTTTTCGTAGTTGGTGTGTTCGATAATTATAAATACTCACCACCCCCTACCCCCCGCCAGCGGGGGACATTCTTCGTTTTTCGACGCTTCGCTTGAAAAACGAAGAGCAAAAAACATCTTCCGAACAGTTATGTCATCCCCTTAAAGGGATACCAGGGCAAATGCAAACAGCCCGTTCCATTATCAAATTACCGAATCATCAAATTGCCGAATTAATATGCTGCACTTTACCCCCAAACAAACTGAGGCTATGGCTGCCATCGCCAGTGAAAAGTATAACTTCATTTTATTCGGCGGCGCCATGGGCGGCGGTAAAACCTTCTGGGGCCTTACGGCGCTGTTGATTATGTGCAGGCTGTTTCCTAAATCGAGATGGTGCGTGGTGCGGGAGGATTTGGAGAAGATACGCACTACCACCATACCCAGTTTTCGTAAACTAAATCCTTCGGGCCGCATACAGGAAAAACCATATCAATATACCCATCCCAATGGCTCGGTGATATTGTTTAAGAGCGAAAACTACGACCACGATAAAGAACTGCAATGGATGCGGGGGCTTGAAGTAAACGGCTTTTTGTTTGAAGAGATAAATGAATGTAGTAAAGACTCACTGGACCTGGCATTCAGCCGCGCCGGGCGGTGGGAGTGCAACCCGAGGCCCAAACCTGTTATACTGGCTACCTGTAACCCCGGCAATAACTGGGTAAAACAGTATGTTTACGACCGGTATCAAAATGGCACACTGCCACCCAACTGGCTTTATATCCCCAGCAAAGTAACGGACAACCCATACCTTACGCCTGAGTATATTGAGAACCTTAAAAATATGCCCCGCCATAAGTACGAAGTATTTGTAAACGGCAACTGGGACCTTCAGCTAAAAACGGGTGGTGAGTTTTATAAATGTTTTGAGCCAGATAAACATATTGCACCAGCGGACTATAACCCTAACCTGCCACTGCACATCAGCTGGGACGATAATGTAAACCCATACCTACCCTGCGGGATTTTTCAACTGCAAGGCGACAACATAAATATGATTGACGAAATTGCTTTGAGCACACCGGCCAACACGGTGCAAAGCGTTTGTAACGAAATTATCCGCCGGTACCCTGCGCACAGCACCGGTATGTTTATTTATGGCGATGCCACTGCTGCCAAACAGGATACCAAACTGCAGGCAGGCAATAACTTTTACCGGTTGATTATGCAGTACCTGGCGCAGTATCAACCCACGCTGCGAACGCTTACACACAACCCCAGTGTAGTAATGCGGGGCAACTGGCTTAACACGGTATTTGAAAAGGAACTACACGGCCTGCGCGTTACCATTGCCCCGCACTGCACCAAAGCCATTGCCGACTTTACCCACCTAAAAGAAGCCCCTGACGGCACCAAACTAAAAACCCAGGAAACCGACCCCCAAACCCACGCCCGATACCAAAAATACGGCCACTTTACCGACCTGTTTGAT
>PMXD01000283.1 GCA_003165895.1 Bacteroidota bacterium
GCAGACCCAAAAGGCGAAGCGGTTCTCCCGTTTCGGGAGTTAGAGGGTTTGCGTAGATGCATTTTGAATCTTCCGAACACCTGTGGCAGGGACGCCAAACCGGGATACTCCCGTGGTTGGCGTCCCCGCCAACCACTTGTAAGTAGAACGACAATTTGTTATGCACCCGTTTTATTTAAATGGCTCATCATTTCAACTCTTACCCGCTCTTTTAGCAATTCCAGGTCATCTAAAGTCATCCCCTTAGTTTCGATAGGAGCGCTGAAATGCGCTTCAATTTTACCGGGGTAAAGTTGAATACCTTTAGGGTTGTTAACCTCTTTAGTACCTACCAGGGTTTGCACCACCAATGGTACTTGTGCCAGTATGGCCACCCTGAAGGCGCCATCTTTAAATTCTTTTAAAGACTGCGGTGTCCGGTTACGCGTACCTTCAGGATAAAGGAAAATACTGTTACCTCTTTTCAATTCCTCAACCATATACAATACCGATTTATCTCTGCTGGCTTTATTCTGCCGGTCAACCATAATGGCCAGCATCCTGGTCATATACCCGAAAAAAGGAATGTACTTTATTTCGGCCTTTGCTAAAAACCTGATAGGCTGTGGCATTGCTGATGCGGTAGCAATAATATCTACCTGGGCCAGGTGGTTGGCAACAAATACATATGTTTTCCGGAGGTCAATATTCTCTTTACCAAATACTTTTAAACGTATTAAAGATATCGCCAGCAAAAAAGGGCTGAGATAACGAACGTTAATCCAAACACAGGCCATGGAATATTTCTTTCCGAAAACACCCAGTATAATGGCATAAACCGGTGTAAAAATAACTACCACTACCATAAACCAAAACGCCGCCCAAAGCGCCCAGAAAAATCCAAAAATTCTCTTTAGTATTTCCATACTATCATTCCAGTTGTCGTAAATATAGTTGTATGGTATTTTCTAATCCATAATACAAACAATCCCTTACCAGGGCGTGGCCAATAGAAACCTCCAGCAAGCCGGGAATATGTTGTTTAAAGAATTTCAGGTTATCAAGGTTAAGGTCGTGCCCGGCGTTAATGCCTATGCCAATTTTGTTACAATAGCCGGCAGCAGCGACAAAGCCCTTGATGGCAGCATTATTATCCTTATCAAAGTTATGGGCATAAGGGCCCGTATAAAACTCTATGCGGTCGGCACCTGCCAGCTTAGCAGCTTCAATTAACTTATTTTCCGGGTCAATAAACAGCGATACGCGTATTTTCCGGGTATGCAGTTCAGTTATTATTTCGCTCAAAAAACTTGTATGCTCCAGGGTGTTCCACCCATGGTCAGAAGTTAACTGGCCGGGGGCATCGGGCACCAGGGTGCATTGTTCGGGCCTTATTTGCAAAACCATTTCCATAAAATCGGGTGTAGGATAACCTTCTATATTAAACTCGGTGGTTACCGCATTTTTCAATTCATACACATCCTGCTTTGTAATATGCCGCTCATCAGGCCTTGGGTGTATGGTAATGCCCTGCGCACCGAAACGTTCGCAATCAGTTGCAAACTGCAGCAGATTAGGAATATCAGAGCCACGGGCATTCCGTAAAAGGGCTATTTTATTAATGTTTACACTTAAACGCGTCATGTACCAAAAATAATTTAATAGCACATATCAGGCAAGTAAAATACTGGCCTCTCCCCGACATCGCTTCGCTTGTCGACTCTCTCCATCCGCCGCGGCGGATAGCAAGGGCAATGGAAACTATTACAGCGCCTTTCCCCTCTCTATGCGCAGCATGGAGAGGGTGCCCGAGCGAAGCAAAGGGCGGGAGAGGCCTGTATTTACTCTACTCCTTCATATTATAATCTAACCTGCCCCCAAATAACCGCATCTGACTCAAAATAGCTGCGGTACGATTTGCAACATAAGGCGATTGATTAGACGCACTCCATTTTAAAGGGTCAGGAAGTATGGCGGCTATAGAAGCAGCTTCTGAAGGAGAAAGGTCCTTAGCGTGTTTATGGAAATAATATTCCGAAGCAGCTTCGGCGCCATAAACACCGTTGCCCATTTCTATAACGTTAAGGTAAACTTCCATAATATGTTGCTTGCTCCAGAACACCTCTATTAATATAGTAAAGTATACCTCCAGGCCCTTGCGGATAAAATTGCGGCCGGGAAACAGGAATGTGTTTTTAGCACATTGCTGCGAAATGGTTGATGCACCCCGTAAATGCGGATGCTTTTTCTTTTCCTGCTTCTCGTTATACTTTACGGCCTTTTCAATAGCACCAAAATCGAAGCCATGGTGCCATAAAAAATTCTGGTCTTCACTGGCCACCACCGCCAGTTGCAGGTTGTTGGATATCTTATCAATAGGTTCCCATTGCTTATTCAGCACCATCTCCCTGCCATCTGTTTTCTGCTCAACACAACGTTGCAACATTAATATAGTAACAGGCACGGATACAAAGCGGTAGGCAATAACCAGCAAAACAGAAAACACAAAAAGGAATAAAAGGGCCTTCCAGATAAAACGCCAGATCTTTTTTAACATGCGGGGCAAATATATACCATCGGTAGGCGATTTGCGAATATCTATGAAAGCCTTCCGTTGGTATATACCGGATGGATTCGCAAAGTTATCTCCTTTCGGTATAAACGTTGGGCCCGATTTACAGAATGTCGCTTTTGACCTTCTCTATTATATATAGGTAGCCTCCATTAATTTATTAGTGAGAGTCCCGATAAAATATACAATGCCCGCCTTGTGTAAATACTGATCAGGTAAAGCAATATAAGCCCAATACTGCACTGGCATGTAAAAAATAGCAGGGGCTACAAAGTTTACCTTGTAACTATCCCTTAAAAAAAGAGAAATTAAATGAATCTTTTTTCCGCCTCATCAGTAAAAGAAAGTATTCCAGTCAGGAATTAAAACTTAAACAACCCTGACATAAACTAAAACTAAAAAACCTTTAAAATGAAAAAGCTTATACTAATCGCGCTTGTTTGTTCAGCGCTTTACTCATCAGCAACCGGCGGCTACTTTGGAGTAAAACCCATTGTTAACGAACCAACCTGCAACGGCCAGAACACAGCCTCTATCCAATTATCAGTATTAGGCGGAACAGCCCCTTATACTTACCAGTGGAGTGGCGGGCTGCCAGCTACAAACCCGGTAAATAACATTCCTGCCGGAACCTTCGCTGTTACCGTTACAGATGCCAACGGACTGATAGCAAACTACACGGTTGTAATAGGTGAACCTTATGCAATAACTGTAACAACCGGCGAGGTTAGCGTAGGCACCCACGGAGGAAACAATGGTTCAGCAAATGCAAACGTTGACGGTGGAACCCCGGGTTATACTTACCAATGGAGCGATGGCGCCACAACCCAGATTATAGGAGGTCTTACTTCAGGGGTTTACGATGTAACTGTAACTGACGCGGTAGGTTGCACTTCTACTGCCTCAGAAACTGTTACCCAGCCAACACAACCTCATCATCCTTTCTCTCTCTATAACGGAACACTTGCACCTAACCATAACGGGGAAGAAAAAGCGGATCCTGTTTCAGGCAATAGTGACACTAAAACCGGCGCAACAGGCCTCTCTAACCAACCTGAGTTGAAAAGCGAAGACGTGCAAATGTTCCCTAACCCGGCTAGCAGCACACTGACTTTAAAGACAGGTGATGTAAGCGGCGCACAGATTACTTTGTTCGACATTAACGGCCAAAAAATATCTGAGCAAATTGCCGAATCAACTGAAACAAACTTAAATGTTTCTTCACTTCCTGCAGGCAACTACATAGTAGAAATAAAAACTGCCGATGGCACTGTTGTAAGCAAAAAAGTTACCGTAACAAAATAAGCTTTAAAATAAAGATACAGGAACAAAGTATCTGAAAGAATACAAAAGCAGAACCCCGGTTGTAAAAAAGCAATCGGGGTTCTGCTTTTTATTTATTAATGTCCGGGGCTAAAAAATAAAGGCTACCTGTGCAGGTAACCTTTTTCCTTTGTTAGTGTGTGTAAAGCTGAAATATTTTAATCTTCCTCTTCAAAGTCCTCATCGTAGCTGCTATGCGAGTCGTCCTGGAAATCTTCAATCTTAAAATCCTGCTTGCGTGCAAACTCTTCCTGTTTAAGTTTTATGCAATTCAACCTGTCCAACCTAAACGACCGGTAATCCCCCCTTAATCTGCACCACGCTACTAAATGACGCTTTCGCTCTTTATATACAATCGCCATGGGCTCCACTTCTCTAAGTGAAACACCTTTCTCCCTCGAGTCGTACTCAATGGTGGCTATTTTACAGTTATCAATGGCATTGTTCAGCGTACTGAGCAGGTTTGGAGAGTAGTGCATTTGCTTACGCTGCACTGCGCTCCTTGCATAGGTAGAGTTCTCAATCATAGTTTGGGTATTAAGTTTGGGTTAACGAATATATATTTCTATAACACCAAAACAAAATTTCCTACCAACTATTTTTTTCTCCAGTTTCCACAGAAGGCGCGCTGACAAACGATTTTGAAAACTAAAGCAACATCCAAAGTTTCTCAAATACTTAGTTTCCATTTGTGAAAATTACGCTAATAATGATTGTTCCAACAACGAAATTCTGCGGATAGCATCTTCCCTCTTTTGCTTTTCAGCCTCTACCACTACTGCCGGTGCTGAACTTACAAACTTCTCGTTCGACAGCTTTTTTTCAACTGAAACAAGGAAGCCTTTGGTGTATTCAAGCTCATCCTTCAGCTTTTTCTGCTCATCTGCTGCGTTGGCAACTTCGCCGGTTGCTACAAAAAACATCTGGTTCTTAATAATAAAGGCTTTCATGCCCTGCAACTCCTCTTTTGTTTTCTCAAATCTGCCAAGACGCGCCAGCTTTATAATTTTGCTGTCAAATAGGTTAAAAGACGCGGAGCCGTTATCCAGAAAAAATACATCTACGGTTTCCGTATTCTTTTTATTGGCCCTGGCCCTGATATCGCGGATGTTAACGATAATATCAAAAGCCAGTTCAGCCTGGCTAATAAGTTCTTCATTAACCTTACCAATTGCAGGGTAAGCCGTCAGGTTAATGCTGCCGCCATCTTTTCTATCGCCTATTAAATGCCATATTTCTTCAGTAACAAAAGGCATAAACGGGTGCAGGGCCTGCAATAGCTTTTCAAATAAAGCTATGGTCTTATCATAGGTATATTGGTCAATAGGCTTTTGATAATCGGGTTTTATCAACTCCAGGTACCACGAGCAGAAGTCGTCCCATATCAGTTTATATACAGTCATTAAAGCCTCACTAAGTCTGAAGCTTTTAAACGAGGCATCCAGTTCAATCAGCGTTTTGTTCAGTTTACTTTCAAGCCATTCAATAATGGCTTTATTATCAACGTTCTCACCTTCAACAATTTCCCATCCTTTTATCAAACGTAAGGCATTCCAAAGCTTGTTGCTGAAATTCCTTCCTTGCTCACACAACTTTTCGTCAAATAAAATATCATTTCCTGCTGGCGAACATAATAGCATACCCAAACGCACCCCGTCGGCGCCATATTTTTCTATCAGTTCCAATGGTTCAGGCGAGTTGCCCAGCGATTTACTCATCTTTCTGCGCTGTTTATCGCGCACTATGCCGGTGTAATAAACGTTTTTAAAAGGCTTCTCTCCTCTCCACTCATATCCAGCCATTATCATCCGCATTACCCAGAAAAACATAATTTCAGGGGCAGTAACCAGGTCGTTGGTAGGATAGTAGTAGCTGATGTCTTTATTATCCGGGTCTTCAAACCCATCAAAAACCGAAATAGGCCATAGCCATGATGAGAACCAGGTATCCAGCACATCTTCATCCTGCTTTATTGCAACGTCGGCAAGCTTAGGTTCTTTGGCCAATAGTTCTTCCTTGCTTTTTGCAACACCAACTAAATTACCTGCCTCATCATACCACGCAGGTATGCGCTGTCCCCACCAAAGCTGGCGGCTGATGCACCAATCGCGTACATTATCTATCCAGTGCTTGTAAGCATTTTTATACTTCGGCGGATAGAACTGTATCTCATCATTCATTACATCATTCAGCACCTGCGGATTGCGTTCAAAAAACTGTTTCATATCCACAAACCACTGTAATGATAAGCGGGGTTCAACAATAGCATTGGTCCGCTCGCTGCGGCCAACTTTATTCATGTAATCCTCTTTCTTTATCAGTAATCCATCAGCCTCCAATTGTTCCGAAGCCAGCTTACGTGCTTTAAAACGGTCTAAGCCAATAAATACACCTGCAGCTTCCGCAATAGTTCCATCCTCATTAAAACAATCAATAACGGGCAGGTTGTGTTTTTTACCTATTTCGTAGTCATTTACATCATGGGCAGGTGTTATTTTCAGCGCACCGGTTCCAAATTCAATATCAACATACTCATCTGCAATAACCGGTACCTCCCTGTTAACCAGCGGCACTATTACCGTTTTACCTATTAAATGTTGGTACCGTTCATCATTAGGGTTTACGCAAACTGCCACGTCACCCATAATGGTTTCAGGGCGTACAGTTGCCACAGCTAAAAAATCATCACTGCCCTTAATCATATACTTTACAAAATACAGGTTGCTCTTTTCTTCACCGTAAATTACCTCCTCGTTGCTCAGCGTGGTTTTTGCCGAGGGGTCCCAGTTTATCATTCTAAGCCCACGGTATATCAGGCCCTTTTGGTACATATCTACAAACACATGGATAACCGCATCGCTCAGTTTCTCCTCCATAGTAAAGCGAGTGCGTTGCCAATCGCAACTGGCGCCCAGCTTCTTTAGCTGTTCAAGGATAATACCGCCGTATTTTTCCTTCCACTCCCAGGCATACTTTAAAAACTCATCTCGGCTCAGGTCGCTTTTCTTTATTCCCCGCTCACGCAACATGTGCACCACTTTAGCCTCGGTGGCAATAGAAGCATGGTCAGTTCCCGGCACCCAGCATGCATTTTTTCCTTCCATCCGCGCCTTACGGATTAAAATATCCTGAATTGTGTTATTAAGCATGTGCCCCATGTGCAGCACACCGGTTACGTTAGGTGGGGGTATTACAATCGTAAACGGCTCACGCTCATCTGGCTCAGAGTGAAACAGGTCATGCTTCAGCCAATAGGCGTACCATTTATCTTCAATTTCTTTCGGGTCGTATATTTTGGGTAGTTCCATAGTAGTTGGTATAGTATTTAATATAGCGTATTAAGTATTTAGACAAAGACAACCGCGAATATAATTTTTGCCGCAATACAATCCTCATCCTAAATCCTTCTNNGCCGGTAGGCAGGGGTGAGGATTGTATTAAAACAAAAGCCCCCTGTTTTTACACAGAGGGCTTTTTATATCTTTCATACAATAGCTTTACCCTCTGCATTTACAGCTGACGGTGACCACCGATGTTTGTGTTGCGTTTATCATGTTACAAGTATAATAAAATTCCCGCAAAAGAAAAATACCGATTAATTAACCCGCACAATATCCATAGCCCAAGGTATTAAAACAAGCATGGATGGAAGTATGAAAAGAATAAAAAATGTCACAGCTATGAGAATAAATTTCTTCCGTGTCCATCCTGTCTCCTTCCGTTTGAAAAGTATAATTAAAAACAAGCCGAGCAGGTGATATGCCAAAAGTAAGGCCTCAAACTTTAGAATAACGTTCAGGAATTTATGAAACAGACCACTACCCGGATTGTCAATATCAATATAATAGAAGCCGGCAATAAATAAGAAAAGAACAATAGTTGTTGCCAGCAACAAATACCAGTAAAATCCATTAACTAATATCTTCCGCAATTTCATCCCTTTTTATCACTTAATTTTTACCCGTTTCAAATCCAATAAATTAAGCGCATTCGGCTCCAGCCCCTCAATATTTTTTTGCGAAAACCTTAGCACCTCATCATAGAATAGTGGCACTACCGGTGCTTCCTCAATAATTATCCGCTCCATCTGGTGGTATATTTCGTAGCGTTTAGCATCATCGTTTTCAGCCAGGGCGTTTTCGTATAACCGGTCGTAATCAGCATTATTAAATTTGGTATAGTTGGGTGGCGAACTGTTTTTACTATAGAAAACTGCAAAATAATTCTCTGCATCCGGGTAGTCTGCCAGCCAGCTACCGCGGAAAAAGTTAACCTTGCCTTGTGTCATCCATTCGCGCAAAATAGAGGGGTTGTCTATTTCTATTTTCACATTCAATCCCAACTGCTCCAGTTGTTTGCTCATGTAAAGGGCAAATTCTTTATAGGTTTCGTTGGTATACAATTTAATTTCCGGTAAGCCTGCACCGTTTACGTAACCGGCTTCCTTTAAAAGCTGTTTGGCTTTGGCAATATCATAGGTATACCCTTTTACGTTTACCGCATCAAATGAAGGAAGTCCATAAGGCGTAAAACCACTTTCTGCCGGATGTCCTACACCTTTGCGGAGGTATTTTATCATCTCCCTCCTGTTGAACCCATAATTAATGGCCTGCCGTATTTTTTTATTGAGTAGTGGATTGGCTTTTTCTTCGCCCTTCATCAAAAAACCAAAGTACTCAGTATTGAGATAAGGGGTTTTAAGCAAATTAAACTTTTCTTTCAGTTCCGGTTTCAGGTTACCATTTTCATCCAATACCTCATCAATGTAACTGCCATCCAGGCCTGAAATAAAATCTATCTGCTTCTGTTTAAAAGAAAGAAATTCTGTCTTCTTATTATCAATAAACGATACCTTTATACCATCGATATAAGGGAGTTTCTCACCGGCACTATCATGTTCAAAATAATCAGGGTTCTTTACCAGTATAAGTGCAGTGCCTTCCTTCCAGTTTTTTAGCATAAAAGGCCCGGTGCCCACAGCATGTGCCCTGAAATCAGCGCCGTACTTTTTAATGGCTTCCTTCGGTACCACCGAACAATATTGCATGGTTAAAATGCCCAGCATGGGCCTGAACGGGCGCAACAATTTAAGCTGAAAGGTGGAATCATTTAAAGCGGTAAAAGGATTTACAGCATCCACATCCTTATTAAATATCCATGCACCCGGCGAAGCAGTTTTGGGGTCAATAATGCGGGCAAAACTAAAAACCACATCGGCTGCGTTTACCATCCTTCCTTTACCCGATTCAAAACAGGCATTATCATGAAACTTAACATCCGTGCGCAAATGAAAGGTATAGGTCAACCCATCTTCCGATATTTCCCAGCTTTTGGCAATACAGGGTTTAATGTTCAGTTGGTTATCTAACTGTAGCAAAGAGTTATAAAGTTGATTGCAAATCCATATTCCCGATTGGTCCTTTGCAAAAGCCGGGTCGAGCGACGCAAGGCCCGATGCCTGGTTGTATCTGAAAAAGTTAAGTTTCTCCTCTTGCTTCGGATTGCAACCGTTACACGAGGTCAGTATAACAGCAGGGAAAAAAATAAAGAGTATAAACTTAAAATTTGCAGACATGTAAAGTATTTAAAATTAAAACCCAGATACAAGCTCTCCCGCCCCTCGCTTCGCTGGGGCACCCTCTCCATCGCAACCGATAGCGAGGGCAATACCAGCATAACAGTAAATCTGCCCTCTCTATGCGTAGCATGGAGAGGGTGGTCGCACAAAGTGCCGACCGGGAGAGGCCTGTATTTACAGATTAAAGGTAACTGCCTGCCTTTCATAAAAAACATAAACCACCTCAAAAGTTTTACCGCAGGCTTAGTTGATAACTGCAAATGCCACACTTGAACACATGAACACCTTAACACATGAACACGCCAAAAGCTATTTAATAACAAACGGTATAGATTGAATATGCTCGGCCACAAAATCGCCATACCCGCCATTTACATTACTATAAATAAAAACGGGCTCGGCCGAATTACTGGTGGTGCGATATAAATTAAGCGTTTGAAAATATTCGTAGTGCGCATACGAAACTGTGTGCAGTTCAACGTAAAGCGTAAGGTTTGAAAAACCATAAGGGTTGATGGTGCCAAACGAAATCTGCAAAGCTTTCTCCTGCCCGTTAAATCCCCGGTCGCTGAACAGAAAAAAATCGCCATCGCGCACCGTATCGTTCACCAGGCTTATAGGATAAGTCATCATAGCAAAATTCTGAAAAGTGTAGGTGGTGTCACCCTGCCTGTTAATGGATATTTGATTACCGCTTATCCAAACATTAATGCGGTAGTAATTTTGCACGGCAGGGTTATCTTTAAAAACCATGGTCATGATGCCCTGTTGATTGGCACCGGTATCTATATATTGCTGCAGTGATGAACTGATAAGTTCTGCGGGCACCGGTATTTGGTCCGAAGCCGTGGCCTGGGTATAATTAACTGCTGTTGCTTTTATAGTGTACGTTTTGCCTGGCTTAGGCAGGTAGTTGGATACATAAGAGCCAAAAGCATTTTGTGTATCGGAGGGAACGTAATGCATTACTTCTTTAAAAACACTGTCTTCATATAGTTGTATTTGCGCGCCCGGTATGGCAGTTATATTACTGGTATCAGCCGTTACCGCATAAGGCTTCGTCAAAAAAACCACCACCGGCGACCCATCATTAAAAAGGCTGTTTATGGCCATTTCATTTCCTGCACCATTGGCGTTAATATTAAAATCCTTCTCGCACGATGAGAGGAGCCACAATAGAATAGCCACAACACAAAGATGCACAGCAGCCAGCCCCTTCGGTCCCCTAAAGGGGAAACCGGAGCCGGCTTTGGTTTCCCCTTTTGTTTCATCCCGCCTTACGCGGGAAGGGGACGGATGGGGCTGAGACTTTATATTCATACGCCAAATTTTACGGTGTAAGAAAATGAAGGCAGTATTGGAAACAGGCTGAGCATTTTATAGCTGGTTACTGAGTTTCCACTGGCATCTATACCGCTGGACTGGTATACTGCAAATACATTAAAATGATCGTATACATTATAAATGCTTACATTGAATAAATGCTCCAGTTTTTTCACTTTCATTTTGTAGATAAATGAAAGGTCCAGATGCTGATAAGAGGGTAGCCGGTAACCGTTTTTACCAGTATAAACAGGTAATTCCTCGCCCTGTTGCGGGTTAGGGTAACCGGCCTGCACCCCGCCGTTGTATGAGGAAACAGCATTCCATGAATTATAATACTGCACAGGCAGCGTTACCATGTTGCCACTGCCATAAACCCAAACACTGCCCAGTTCAATATGCTTGTTTACCAAAAAATTTAACTGCGCTGCCACATCATGCCTGCGGTCGTACTTGTAAGGGTACCAATCACCGTTATTTAAGTCGGTAAACTTCCGGTCGCTCCAGGCAAGGGTGTATGCTATTGAACCTGTAAGCCGGCCAAAATTCCGGGCCACATAAGTTTCAAGCCCGTAAGCTTTTCCTTTGCCACCGGTTGCAATCTGCTGGTTCCACGATGAGTTAAGAAAAGAATAATCTGCACCGCTTTTGTAATCAATCAGGTTTGTCATGCTCCGGTAAAAACCGTCAACACTCCACTCAAAATTTAAAGGCAGCTTTTGAATTACCCCGCCCGAGTAATTCCACCCCGTTTCCGGTGGGGCCGATGCAATGGCGGGCACATAGTTATCACTCAGTATATCGGTTGATAAAGTTGTAAGCAAGTGCAGGTTTTGCGAAGTGCCTGAAACAGATGCGCGGATAGTAAAATTTTTTACCGGGCTGAAGGCCGCGTTAACGCGCGGAAGAAAAGTAACAAAGGTTTTACCGGGAACAGTATATTGATTGGCATGAAAACCACAGTTCAGCTGCCAATTATCAGTGGGGCGAATATCGTCCTCAAAATAAGCTACCGATTGGATGGACCGCACAAAAAGATTGTCTGAGGGCGATTGTTGGGTAGTATATTTGTTCACCCCGTATAATTCTGTATCGTCACCCTTGCCGGTTTGAAAATTCATGCCGGTCAACTCAGCCCCCATTCTAAAAGTTTGTAAAGCACCGGCCTTATAAGCAACATCACTTTTTAACGATAACTGTTCAATAAACGATAATAGCGAAGTGCCGTAATCATCCTTATAATCGTATCCGTAAGTAATGTAGTTCTCCTCATAATCGCTTTGCGTTTTAGACAGGTTATTATAATCGCTGAAAGCAAGAGAAGTTTTCATGCTCCACCGGTCATTAAATGTATGCTTCCATACCAGCGAGGAAACATAATTGCCCCAGGTTAGCGTCTGCGAGGTCATATCAGTTTCCTTAATAACATCGGTGGTTGCATTGCTGCTTGAGCTGTTTTGTCTCGTAAAATTGTAAAAGTCGTTATTTGAAAAATAGCTCCATTCAATCCTGTCTTTCGCACTAAACTGGTGTGCCACTTTAATATTTATATCATCAAAATAATAACCTATATCACCATTGTAACCGGCCGCCTTATATTGCTGTTCTGAAATTGGCCCTGTAAACAAACCCACATAACAACCACGCACCGAAACTGCAAAAGTAGTAGCATGTTTTTTATCCAAGGGGCCTTCCAAATGAACCCGCGAAGTAATAACACCGATAGAAGCTGAGCCCTGTATACGGTTCGCATTTCCCGGATCAACATCAATATCCATCACCGAACCCAATCGGCTGCCGAACCTCGCGGGATAGGCATCGGTGTAAACATCCAGTTTATCAATGGCATCGCCGTTAAATACTGAAACAAAACCATAAATATGAGAGGGGTTAAAAACGGGTGTCCCATCTAATAAAATCAGGTTTTGGTCAGGGCTGCCGCCACGCACAAAAATACCTGAAGCACCTTCGTTACCCGATTGAACTCCCGGCTGCATTTGCACAGCCCTGATAGGGTCGTTTTCGCCCAGCAAAGCCGGCACTGCCAAAAAATTTTCTTTCCGTAACGTAATGGTTCCGCTCTCATCATGGTCCGCCGAGCGCAGTTTGGCTTTATCAACTATAACCACTTCCGTCATCTGCAAATCGGCTTTCATTTGCACTTCAATAGCCGTATCCCTGGCCATAAAAAGATTAACCGTAATGGCGCGGTAACCAATGTATGAGAATGAAATCTCGTTAGCTCCGGGTTTAAGATTTAAAGTAAACTCGCCTGCTGAGTCGGTAAAAGTACCAGTGGAGAATTTAGCCAGGTATACACTGGCATTATATAAAGGGTTAAAGTCTTCAGCCAGTAATTTACCCGATAACCTGAAGGTAGATTGTGCATGCCCGCTTAAAGCGAAAAACACAACAGCAAATAACAATAGCCGGCAAGCTGATTTCATGGGCTTAAAATACCTAATTGCCCTCAATTGTATAAAATGCAAAGTAAATTAAGTGCAATAGAGGTAAACTAGTATTGCGGATTCGAACCAGGGTCAGCAGGAGGCGGAGGCGTTACATCGTTATCTTTCTTCTTAAAGTCACCGTTCTTCCAGGCCTGAATAAACTGTGCCCACGCAAGCGGATTAAAGATATTTTGTGGTGCCACCTGCCCGTAATAATAGGTCTGGGCCGATCTGTTACGCAAATTTTGCTGCGCTGCCTCTTGGCCGTCCGGTTCAAGTTTGGCGCCTGCTGCTGCTAAGCGTTCCCTGTCAAGGTTTCTCTTGGCACGGTCCATGTCAGTTTCTGGCGGATGTGTTTCAAGGAACACTTCATGAAAATCCTCTCTTCTCCATGGAAATATATACGTCGGCCTCAGGTATACATCCGAGCGGCTCATTAGCTGGATAATAGAAAACTTATCTGTTTCAAGTTTTTTAGGGATAATGTATACCGAAGGTTTGTAGCTTACACAGGTAAAATACAAGGTATCTCCCTCAACAGCAGCAAACGAAAAATAACCGTCGGGCCCGGCTGTGGCAAGCCTGCCCCTGTTCATTATGGTTACGTGCGCAAACGGAACCCCCATTAAACTATCTGCTGTTAGCACATAGCCGGAGAACTGAATTACCCGCACATCCTTCTTTTGCCCAAACACCTGCAATGTTATTGCCAGTAATAATATCAATATGACTTTGTATCTTTTCACGAAACGAATATATAAATGTTAAACACTTCCCGCCATAATTGTTTAATCCTGTTAAACCAAGTTGAGAAGATTTAACAGCCTTACAAAGGTAATAATTACAAATCGTTCAAAAGCAAAGTATAATTACCATTCAATCTGTCAAAAATCATAGATTCACAACATGAACGACTGGTTAAAAGAGCAAAAACAACTAAACGCCTTTTGGTGGATAAAATTTCTTTTACTCAGTTTTATTGCAGGCGCCATTGCCGGTACCACCGGCGATTTTGTGCATGTTATTACCCATACCGATGGCTATCCTGTGCCCGGCCCTTTCCCCTATTTACCCCTGCTTCCGGTTAAAATGCCAATATGGGTGCCGTTTTTGTTTGGCACCGCAGTTATGCTAATGGCCACAACCCATAAATTAGCCAGCCAGTTTTATCATCCGCGTTTAGAGAAAAATGTTTTTGTATCAACCTCAGCCCCCCTCATATTCATTATCGTTTATGCTATGACTGGCTTTTTGCACACCGGCACCGGAGGATTAGAAGACGTTTGGCTTGCTATCCTTGCAATTATGATATGGTATATTATGGACCGCACTGCAATGGGTGCAGCCCTCGCTATATTGAATGCCATTTGCGGCACCCTGTTCGAGATATTCCTGGTAAGCATCGGCGGCTTCTTTTACTACCCTGAACACTCCAATATGTTTGGTGTGCCCAGTTGGTTGCCGTGGTTGTACATGGTGGCAAGTGTTTGTATTAGTTTGTTTGTGAGGTTGATTAAATGAGAATCGAGAACCAAGCGATAAGAACCAAGACAATACCGGCATATCAATCTTTCCTCTCGCTTCTTGCTTCTAAAATCTCTTTTGTGCAAAACCAGTTGAAAAAACCTCCCAAAACCTATCATAAGTCACAACTTTAAATGCGCAGGTTTGTTATTTTTGCGCCCGCCTGCCGGGTAAGGCAGGCCTTCTTAAAAACAAGCGCCTAACATGATAAATCTCCGTTCTACCGACCACTTTGTAAACCGCCACATAGGCCCCAATGCCGAACAAGTATCTGAAATGCTGAACATCATAGGCGTAAAAAGCCTGGATGAACTGATAGACCAAACCATTCCGGCCAATATCCGCCGCCACGGAAAGCTAAACCTGCCCGAGGCTCAAAGCGAGTACAACTACCTGAAAGAATTAAAAAAGAAGGCTGCCAACAATAAAGTTTTCCGCAGCTATATAGGCATGGGTTATTATAACACCATAGTGCCTGCCGCAACCCGCCGTAATATTCTTGAAAATCCGGGTTGGTATACTGCGTATACCCCTTATCAGGCTGAAATAGCCCAGGGCCGTTTAGAAGCTCTGCTTAACTTTCAAACCATGGTGAGCGACCTTACCGGTTTGCCGGTAGCCAATGCCTCGTTATTGGATGAAGGCACCGCAGCCGCAGAAGCCATGCACATGTTTTGGGGCCTGAAAAACAAAAAAGATGCCCTGCATAATAAGTTCTTTGTTTCATCGCTCTGTTTCCCTCAAACCATTGAAGTTATAAAAAGCCGTGCAGAGTTTTTAGGCATTGAAGTAATAACCGGCGACCATAATACAATTGAGCTTGACAGAAACTTTTTCGGTGCCCTTTTACAGTACCCGGCAAAGGATGGCAGCGTTCAGGATTACAAGGCATTTATTGATCTGGCACACAGCTTAGAGTGTTATGTATGTGTAGCTTCAGATTTACTGGCCCTAACACTGTTAACCCCTCCCGGCGAGTTTGGCGCCGACTGTGTGGTAGGCAACTCGCAACGCTTAGGTGTTCCTATGGGTTTTGGTGGCCCACACGCTGCCTTCTTTGCAACCAAAGACGATTACAAACGAATTATACCCGGTAGAATTATCGGCGTTTCTGTTGATTCGCAAGGCCGCCCTGCCTTACGTATGGCCCTCCAAACCCGCGAGCAGCATATCCGCCGCGAAAAAGCTACTTCTAACATCTGCACCGCACAAGCACTCTTAGCTATTATGGCCGGCATGTATGGTGTTTACCACGGACCCGATGGCATTAAAAATATTGCCCTGCGCATTCGTACGCTTGCCCATATTTTAAACAGAGAATTACACCGTCTGGGCTTTAAAGTAACCAACCAGCATTTTTTCGATACACTGCATGTTGAACTGACCGACAAACCCCAACTGGTAGATTTTATTAAGCAAATTGCCATAAGTAAAGAAATCAATTTCTATTACGATGAAACCGGCATCTCAATTTCGCTGGATGAAACAACCCAGCCTGAAGATATATTGGATATCGTAAGCGTTTTTGCAAAATCTCAGGGCAATGAAGATGCTACTTTTGATATTTACCGCTATAACGAAGAGCCGCTTCAATTACCAGGCAATTTAATCCGTACCTCGGCTTTTATGACACACCCGGTATTTAATAGCCACCGGAGCGAAAGTCAGTTAATGCGCTATATCAAAAGTTTAGAGAACAAAGACCTTTCACTTACCAAATCAATGATAGCCCTGGGCTCATGCACCATGAAACTGAATGCAGCAGCCGAACTGGAACCTATAAGCTGGGCAGAGTTTGGAAATATTCACCCTTTTGCCCCTAAAGCGCAGGTTTCAGGTTACCTTGAAATTATTACCGCTCTCGAAAATTATTTATCAGAAATAACAGGATTTGATGCTACCTCGCTACAGCCTAACTCAGGCGCGCAGGGAGAGTATACCGGCTTATTGGTTATCCGCGCCTACCAGCGCGACCAGGGCCAGGGCCACAGAGATGTTGCATTAATACCCGCATCTGCCCATGGCACCAATCCCGCCAGCGCGGTAATGGCCGGTTTAAAAGTGGTTGTTGTGGCCACCGATGAACACGGCAATATCAACTTTGATGATTTATTAAAGAAGGTAGAAGAGCATAAAGAGAAACTTTGCTGCTTTATGGTAACTTATCCTTCAACCCATGGGGTTTTCGAAAGCAAGATAAAAGACATATGCGCTTTAATACATGCCAACGGCGGCCAGGTTTATATGGATGGCGCTAACCTGAATGCCCAGGTAGGCTTAACCTCGCCCTCCATAATAGGCGCCGATGTAAATCACATTAACCTGCATAAAACATTTGCTATCCCGCACGGCGGCGGCGGCCCCGGCATGGGCCCTATTTGCGTAGCTAAACACTTAGCACCATACCTGCCAGGTAATGCGGTGGTAAAAACCGGTGGAGAAAAACCTATTTACGGTGTTAGCGCTGCGCCTTATGGCAGTGCCAGCATTTTGCTTATATCTTACGGTTATATCCGAATGCTGGGGGCCGAAGGTGTTGTATCAGCTACAAAACATGCGATTCTGAATGCAAACTATATGAAAGCCCGCCTGGAAGAATACTACCAGGTTTTATACGTTGGTAAAGAGCACGGCCGCGTCGCGCACGAATTGATTCTTGATTTCCGCGCCTACAAACACACAGTTGGTATTGAAGTAGGAGACGTGGCCAAGCGTTTAATGGACTACGGGTTCCACGCTCCAACGGTTTCATTCCCTGTAGCTGATACCCTGATGATAGAGCCTACCGAAAGCGAAGACAAGGACGAACTTGACCGCTTTTGCGATGCCCTCATTTCTATCAAAAAAGAAATGGATGCTATTGAAAAGAAACAGATTGATGGTACTGACAATCCGCTCAAAAATGCACCACATACAGTTGGCGTTATTACGGCCTCTGAATGGAACCATCCCTATACCCGTGAAGAGGCTGCCTTCCCGCTGCCTTTTGTAAGCGAAAATAAATTCTGGCCAAGCGTAGGCAGGGTTAATAATTCGTACGGAGACAGAAACCTGATTTGCACCTGCCCTCTAATCGAAAGTTACGCCGAAGCAACATCGTAGAGACGCGATGCTTCGCGTCTCTTGTGCCGTGTCGACAAATTGTAAATACGTAGGGACGCAAGATTTTGCGTCTCTAGTATTTTGTGTTTTGCGGGCCTATTCGTTAAGACGCAAGATTTTACGTCTCTCAATTTGCGGTGCCAACAAATTATAAATTCGTAGAGACGCAAGATTTTGCGTCTCTTGTATTGGCGGTGTCGACAAATAATGACTATCCGCATGATTACCTAAATACATTAACGGCTAAAGCCTTTCCTTCTTTTCCTAACCCTCGACTTAAAAGTCGGGGCAATATGTTGCCCCACTCTTCAGAGTGGGGGTTATTAAATAAAGAATTTTGGCTTTAGCCATTAATTTGGTAAACAAGCGGTTAGTCATTGTTTGCCTTGGTTACCAATTCAGGCACATTGCCATTTACTTATTGAAAGCTATGCAGAAGTAACACAATAGCCTGGCCAACATAAAGTGCTTATTATTAAGCATATAGAAGACAATATAGCCATTGAAGCTTTTAGCAAATCCCGTTTTTTTGAAAATGCGGGATTTGCCTTTTTAACTATTGTGCATAACATAGCCCCTTTCCTTTTACCGGCGAAGGCTTTTATTATTAACTTTAGACTACAATAAATTCAGCCAAAAGCAGTTTTGCTTTAGTTACAGCGATTTTGAACTCTGAAACTTAACGTCATTAAACTATTTAACATGGGTCCCCATTTTGAAAATAATTTGCCCGACTCTTCCCGGGTATGGATATACCAAAGCAGCAGAAAGTTCTCGGTTACGGAAGCATTGGCCATTGAGCAAAAAATAAAGCAATTTCTGGCCGGCTGGAATGCTCATAAAGTTGAAGTAGCCGGAGATGGAAAACTACTCTCCAACTATTTTATTGTTTTAATGGCCGACGAAAACAGAGTAGGCGTTAGCGGCTGCTCCATTGATTCATCAGTGCATTTTATTAAGTCCTTAGGTGTAGAGTACAAAACCAATTTTTTCGACCGCTGGAACCTGGCCTACATAAAAAATGGCGAAGTGGTACCTTGCCACCGCGAGGATTTTGAAAAGATGCTTGACCGGGGCGAAATTACAGATGATACCATTGTATTTAATAACCTGCTTCAAACCAAAGCCGATTTTAATACCAAGTGGCAGGTACCCTACCGCGAAAGCTGGTTAAAAAACCTGCGGGGCGCTCATATTTCGTTTGCGTCTATTTTATAACCCGGTCCGCCAAAGGCATTAAGTTAAGCCGATGTTCAGTTCTTTTTGCACTACGCTACCTCCCAGCCTCCGAAACGGAGGAGCGGCCACGCAGCAAAAAGAACAATTTTGCCCGGTGGTTGTATTTTGAATTTCCGGGCGGCGGTTCTCCCGCTTCGCATGTGGGTTAAGTTAAGCGCAGTCAAAATGGGCTGAAATTAAATCCCAATAAGCCTTTCATAATAAAATATGTTTTTGGCTTAAATGTGCCAACAGCCTAACCACCCNNGCTGTTAGCCCGCAGGGCGGCTGATTGGCACATTTAAATGGTGATTATATTTTGCCTGAGAAAGGCCCGTCTTCTTTGGGTTTAATACTACAAAAGCAGAGCTTAACTTAATGCACATGTCCCGCCCCGGGAGTTAGACGGTTCGGGTAGATGTATTTCTTAACTTAATGGCATTGCCCTCCGGCAATTATAACCGCTCCATCATTTAAAAAAAACGCTTCACAAACTTTCGGTTAATTTTTTAGCCGAAATGGTTGGCATTTTAATTGTTAACATTTATCTTAGAAAAAAATTCCCTCAAATGCACGGAGCTTATATTTTACTTGCAATACCTGCCTTTTTTATTGCCATGGGTATTGAATACTGGTATAGTGCTAAAAACCATAAAGACTGGTACCGCCTTAACGACTCTGTAAACAACCTGGTAGTAGGTTTAGGCCAGCAATTATGGAGTTTGGTATTCAAAGTTTTTTTATTGGGTGTATATGCCTTTATCTATAACAACTACGCTATTGTAAAAATACCCCCAACATGGTGGTCGTTTGTTTTGTGCCTTATTGCCTTCGACTTTTTCTTCTACTGGGCACACCGGTGGGGGCATGAGATGAATATCTTTTGGGCTGCACATTCAGTACACCATCAAAGTGAAGAATATAATCTTTCGGTAGCCTTACGTCAGTCATGGTTTCACAGTGCCCTGGCTTTTGTAATTTTTCTACCCATCCCGTTCATGGGCTTCGACCCGGTAATTTTCGGAGGGGCGGCGGTAACACATACATTATATCAATTCTGGATACATACCAAAGCCGTTGGCAAGCTGCATCCATGGATAGAGTTTTGGATAAACACCCCATCGCATCACCGCGTGCACCATGCCATCAATCCCAAATACCTTGATAAAAATCACGCCGGT
Organism: Bacteroidota bacterium; assembly: GCA_003165895.1. Classification (GTDB taxonomy): domain Bacteria; phylum Bacteroidota; class Bacteroidia; order Chitinophagales; family LD1; genus Bog-950. The sequence continues at coordinate 20,251 of PMXD01000283.1, forward strand.
GTATTTATGGTATGGGACCGCATGTTCGGTACTTTTATGGAAGAAGACACTGCCGATGTAATTACTTACGGAGTAACCACACAACTAAAAAGCTGGAATGCAGCCTGGGCCAACACCCACTACTTTGTTGAAATGTACCAGAAAGCCCAAAACATGAAATGGGCTGATAAATTAAGGATGATATTTGCCCGCCCCGGTTGGCTGCCCGATTATATGGGCGGCCCGGTTACGGTAAAAGAAGTTGACCGCACAACCTATCAGAAGTATGATGCTGATACCAACCTTAATTTTAAAATTTATGCGGTATTCCAATATTTCGTTTTGTTGGGCGGCTCCATTCTATACATGATGCACTATAAAGAAATGAGCCTCTTTTATAAAGTAATATTCTTTCTGCTTATTCTTATCACCATGCTTATTACCGGTGCCATATTCGAAAATAAACGCTGGATAATATTTGCAGAGTATGCCCGTTTAGTATTAGTCATGATTGGCCTTAACACCTTCTATTACTTTTGGTTTATTAACTGGTTTAACTTTACCATTGTGGCATCAAGCATTGGTTTTGTAATCTGTGTGGCCTATTTCACCTATTCGTATTTAACCTCGGGTTTCAGGGGTTTAAATACTGCCGGAAATAATAGTTAACATATCCCCTTAGGTGCTGTTTAAAATTAAAGAAAAGA
>PMXD01000020.1:0-9388 GCA_003165895.1 Bacteroidota bacterium
ACGAAGCTGCAACCATGAGTAAAACCATAGGCGCAAGGGCATTTACCTATGGTAACGATGTGTATTTTAACCAGGGACGGTACAACCCCGATACGAAGCAAGGCAAGCATTTATTAGCACACGAGTTAACGCATGTTGTGCAGCAAAAATCTTCAATTGGTTTGGCAATGAGACAAATACAGCGATCTGTAGAAACCTGGGGCGGCACCTGGGACACGGAAAAGTATGCTAAGATTGTGCCTGTTTATCCGGGAGATTCAAGGGGGGCCGCAATTACACTAAAGTTTACACCCAACGATAAGGTAAATGCTGAAAAAATCGGATTATCACAAACGGCATTAGCCATAAAAAACAATACTCCATGGACCATAGACAGTGCAATAAGACAAAGTCACGCAATTAAAGCTCCAGAAGCAAAAGAAATTGACCCCATCACCCATAAGACTGATGAGAAAACCCATATTGACAGAGTAGATCCGAAAAATAATCCCATGTATGGCAGTATGAGTTTATTAATTACTACTGCAGATATTATCGAATCTCTTCCAGCCGGTTTTATCGGCCCTCCCAAATCAATTCCTGCTAATGTGTTTGTGCAAATAACTGAGCAGCCGGAGGCAGGGAAAGGGGGGAAACTGAAAGTAATAAGAGGACCGTTAAGCGGAACAACTATGGATTTTGCTTTAGCGGATTTGGGCAAAATGCAAAAGGCGGGAAATTTGGAGGATACACCAATGGATAACAACACCACCAGAGACCCTACCAATATAGCCACAAATGCAACTTACCAGCTTGGCTATCATTATATGGATGGTAAAATTTTGAAGCAGGCTGATGCGAAGTTACGGGACAGGCCCGTACAATCAGATACAGTTGTAAATAAAAATTCTTCAAATACGTTTGAGGTTGCGGCTATTGGTTTGAAGGGAGTTCAGGCGGGAATTTATTTTGGTTCGGTAAAGTGGGGCTGGAGTACAGATGCCACCGGAAACCATAATCTGCTGCCATTAAAAGTTTCTTCTAATCAAGTGCCGTCCTCTTCATTCTTAACGGCTGCGCATTTATGGAATGCCGGCAAAACCAGCGATGGAGTACCTATGGTTCAATTGCCAATTGTTGATGTTAACGTTACCACTGCAGCCATTGAAATTCGGAATAATCGGCCCCCGGTAAATATTACTGCGCCAAATAACACAGATACTGAAGCTGCCGGGGCGTTGCGCGCAATTCCAACCGGAACGAGGGTACAAATAGTAAAAAAAGATACTTTAGATATTTTATGGGGAAGAACAAGTATAACAGGTGTAAAAATAAAAATTGTAGATGGGCCTTTAACAGGAACTGTTGCAGACATTAATATCGAGGACCTGGCAAAACTAACTCCTGAAAGACCTTTGCCAATTGTTGATGTTAAAGTGACTACGGCACCCATTAAAGTGCAGAATAACCGACCCCCAGGAAGTTTTACGGCGCCAATTAACGTACATAGCGAAGCAGACGAGGCATTGCACACAATCCCGACCGGAACGAGCGTACAAATAATAGAAAAAGATATTTCAGATATTTTATGGGGAAGAACCAGTATAACAGGTGCAAGAATAAAAATTGTAGATGGACCTTTAACGGGAAATGTTGCAGACATCAATATTGAGGACCTGGCAAAACTAACTCCGTAAAGGCCTTAAAAAAAGATATTACACATATGTGGATGAAAACCGGAGGCAATTTCATAATAATTTCAAGCAATATAGCCTCAGTATTGTTTTTATCAACTGTACTATTATTATGTTGTTCAACTACAAATCAAACGAATGTGAGAAACGATAAGCTTGCCGCCCGGTTAATGGAAATACATTATGATGGCTTGTTTGCTGATGGTGAGCAGAGTTTGGCCGATAACATTTGGCGCACAGAAGATAACCGCCAGGCATTGCTTGAAATAGTTATTAATAACGCGTGCGACGATTATGCCCGCTTATTGGCTTCCGAAATATTGTTTGAAAAAAAGATGGATTACCCGGCAAAGGAATTAGAAGATACCCTGGCATATATTTACTCAAAAGCCTTATTTATTGCCGGTGATCATTCTGGAAGAACCCGTTTATACGGAAATTCATGGGGGTTTATATATCAAGGAGGTGGTAACGACAGGTTGGGTTCGCGCTTGGTGAAAATTGGGAAAAAAGCAGTTCCTTATTTGAGTAAGCAACTGGATGATACCTGTTTGATAGAATACGTAGGTCTGGAAGAGGCTACGATTGGTGATCTTTTAAACTACCGGGTTAAAGATGCAGCAGCTTATTACATTGGGAGAATAACAGGGATTGCCGTCCCTTTCCATGAAAATTGGGCCGATAGGGATGTAGAAATAGAAGGACTCAAAAGAAAACTCGAAATTAAATAACATGCCACCCTATACGTTTAAAAATTCAACTCCGCAAGGAAATCGCCAGCCGAAAGGAAGCTTTGGATTGCCCAAGCTGAAAATAAATACCCCTGGCGATAGTTACGAGCAGGAAGCCGACAGCATGGCCGAAAAGGTGATGCGAATGACCGGAAATGATACAATAAGCAAACCTGCTACCAGCCACACAGGCCCTTCAATACAAAGAAAAGCTGGAGAGGACGAAGGAGATGAGGCGCCTGCTGATATGGTTTCAAAATTAAACAGCAGCGAAGGTAAAGGCAACTCTATGCCTGCGGCTACCAGAAAATTTATGGAAAATGCGTTCAATACCGATTTTTCGGGAGTGAACATACATTCCAATAACGAAGCTGCAACCATGAGTAAGGCCATAGGCGCAAGGGCATTTACCTATGGTAACAATGTGTATTTTAACCAAGGGCGATACAACCCTGAGACGAAGCAAGGCAAGCATTTATTGGCTCACGAGTTAACACATGTTGTGCAGCAAAAATCTTCAGTTGGGTTGGCAATGAGGCAAATACAGCGATCGGTAGAAACCTGGGGCGGAACCTGGGACACGGAAAAGTACAATAAAGTTATACCCCCGCCCGCACATCTAACTAAACCCAGGGGTGCCGAAATTACGCTAAAGTTTACACCCAACGATAAAGTAAATGCTGAAAAAATCGGGTTGTCGCAAACGGCATTAGCGATAAAAAACAATACTTTATGGACAATAGGCAGTGCGGTAAGAGAGCGCCGTGCGATTAAAGCTGCAGACGCGAAAGAAATTGATCCGATTACGCATAAAACTGATGAGAAGACACATATTGACAGGGTAGATCAAAAAAATAACCCCATACTGGGCAGTATGAATTTATTAATTACTACTGCAAATATTACCGAGTCTCTTGAAGCAGGTTTTATCGGCCCTCCCAAATCAATTCCTGCTAATGTGTTTGTGCAAATAACTGAGCAGCCAGAGGCAGGAAAAAAGGGAAAGCTGAAAGTTATAAGAGGACCCTTAAGCGGAACAACAATGGATTTTGTTTTAGCGGATTTGGCAAATATGAAAAAGGCCGGAAATCTGGAGGATACACCAATGGACGACAATCTTAAAAGGGAGCCTACCCAAGTGGGTATAAATGCACATTACCAGCTTGGTTATCGCTATATGGATGGCAAGATTTTGAAACAAGCCGATGCGAAGTTACATGACCAGCCCCAGCAACCGAATGAAGATGTTAATAAGAACTCCTCAAATATGTTTGAGGTTGCAGCTATTGGTTTGAAAGGAGTTCAGGCGGGAACTTATTTTGGGTCAGTAAAGTGGGGCTGGATTACGGATGCAACCGGAGTCCATAATCTTCTACCATTACAAGTTTCCTCGAAACAAGTGCCGTCCTCTTCATTCTTAACGGCTGCGCAATTATGGAATGCCGGCAAAACCAGCGATGGAGTATCTATGGTTCAATTGCCAATTGTTGATGTTAAACTTACTACTGCACCCATTGAAATGCAGAATAACCGGCCCCCGACAAGTATTACCGATGCTGAAGCCGCTGGGGTATTGCGCACAATCCCAACCGGAACGAGGGTACAAATAATAGAAACAAATATTTCAGATATTTTCTGGGGAAGAAGTAGTATAACAGGTACAACAATAAAAATTATAGATGGACCTTTAACGGGAACTGTTGCACACATTGATATCAAGGACCTGACAAAACTAACTTCTGAAAGGCCCTAAAAAGAGGTTAAATATAAGGGAATGAAAACCAGAGACAATTTCACAATAATGTCAGGCAATATAACCTCAGTATTGTTTTTATCAACTGTACTATTATTATGTTGTTCAACTACAAATCAAACCAATGTGAGAAACGATAAACTTGCCGCCCGGCTAATGGAAATACGTTATGATGGCTTGAATGATGGCTTGTTTGCTTATGACAAGCCGAGTTTGGCCGATAGCATTTGGCGCACAGAAGATAACCGCCAGGCCTTGCTTGAGATAGTTTCTAATACCGGGTACGACGATTATGCACGCTTATTGGCCTCAGAAATATTATTTGAAAAAAAAATGAATTACCCCGTAAAGGAATTGGAAGATACCCTGGCATATATTTACTCAAAAGCCTTGTTTATTGCAGGTGATGATTCTTCAAGAACCCATTTATACGGAAATTTATGGGGGTTTATATATCAAGGAGGTGGTAACGACAGGTTGGGCTCACGCCTGGTGAAAATTGGGGAGAAAGCAGTTCCTTATTTGAGTAAGCTGCTGGATGATACCTGTAAGATAGATTACGTAGGCCTTGAAGAGGCTACGATTGGTAATCTTTTAAATTACAGGGTTAAAGATGCAGCAGCTTATTACATTGGGAGAATAACGGGGATTGCTGTAACATTCCATGAAAATTGGGCCGATAGGGATGTAGAAATAGAAGGACTCAAAAAAAAACTGGTAATTAAATAACATGGGATCTTATACATTGAAGAACTCAACTCCACAAGGAGACCGCCATCCGAAAGGGAGCTTTGCATTGCCCAAGCTGAAAATAAATACCCCCGGCGATAGTTACGAGCAGGAAGCCGACAGCATGGCCGAAAAGGTGATGCGAATGACCGGAAACGATACCACAAGCAAACCGGCTACCGGCTACATTGGCCCTTCAATACAAAGAAAAGCGGGAGGAGATGGAGGAGGAGATGAGGCGTCGCCTGAAATGGTTTCAAAATTAAACGGCAGCGAAGGTAAAGGTAATTCTATGCCCTGGGCTACCAGAAAATTTATGGAAAATGCGTTCAATACGGATTTTTCGGGAGTGAACATACATTCCAATAACGAAGCTGCAACCATGAGTAAAGCCATAGGCGCAAGGGCATTTACCTATGGTAACAATGTGTATTTTAACCAGGGACGATACAACCCCGATACGAAGCAAGGCAAGCATTTATTGGCACACGAGTTAACGCATGTTGTGCAGCAAAAATCTTCGGTTGGGTTGGCAATGAGACAAATACAGCGCTCAGTAGAAACGTGGGGTGGTGCCTGGGATACGGAGCATTACGCCACCTTTACTAAGGAACCACATGAGTATAGGGGTGCCGAAATTACGCTAAAATTTACGCCCAACGATAAGGTAAATGCTGAAAAAATCGGATTGTCGCAAACGGCATTAGCTGTAAACAATAATGTTCCCTCGTTCATAGGCAGCGACGTTAGAAAGAGTCGTGCAATTAAAGCTGCAGACGCGAAAGAAATTGACCCCATTACACATAAGACTGATGAGGCGACACATATTGATAGAGTAGATGAAAAAAATAATCCAATCTTGGGTAGCTCAAGTTTATTAATTACTACTGCAGATATTGCCCAACCTCGTCAAGCAGGTTTTATAGGCCCCCCCAGAATAAAAATCCCTGCTAATACTTGGGTGGAAATAATTAATTATCCAGTATTTCAGCATCCTCCATTAATAGGGGCGGAGGGACAACTGAAAGTTATAAAAGGACCGTTAAGCGGAACAACTATGGATTTTGCTTTAGCGGATTTGGGAAACATGAAAAAGGCTGGAAGTTTGGAGGATACACCAATGGACAACAACGCAACAAATGCAACTTACCAGCTTGGCTATCATTATATGAATGGCAGGATTTTGAAGCATGCTGATGCGAAGTTACGAGACAGGCCCAAACAAATGGATGTCGCTAAAAACTCCTCAAATGTGTTTGAGGTTGCAGCTATTGGCTTGAAAGGAGTTCAGGCGGGAACTTATTTTGGGTCAGTAAGGTGGGGCTGGAGTACGGATGCAACCGGAAACCATAATCTTCTGCCATTACAAGTTTCTTCCAATCAAGTGCCTTCCTCTTCATTTTTAAAAGCTGCTCAATTGTGGAATGCCGGCAAAGCCAGCGAAGGAGTACCTATGGTTCAATTGCCAATTGTTGATGTTAAAGTTACTACGGCACCCATTGAAATGCTGAATAACAAGGCCATTATTGAAAATCCGCCGCTAAGTATCACCGGGCCCAAAAACCAAGGTGCTGAAATCGCTTCGGTATCGCGCATAATACCAACAGGAACAAGAGTACAAATACAAACGATAGGTATCGGGGCCATAGGTGGCATAAAAAAAGATACAACAATAAAAATTATAGATGGACCCTTAACAGGAACTGTTGCGCAAATTGATATCAAGGACGTGACAAAACTAACTCCTGAAAGGCCTTAAAAAGGAGTTAAATATAAGTAAATGAAAACCAGAGGTAATTTCACAATGATTTCAGGCAATATGAGATCAGTATTGCTTTTATCCGCTGTAATATTTTTATGTTGTTCAACTACAAATCAAACGAATGTGAGAAACGATAAACTTGCCGCTCAGTTAACTGAAATAGGTTATACTCACTTGTTTCAATTGGGCGAGCGGAGTTTGGCCGATAGCATTTGGCGGTCAGAAGAAAACCACCAGGCTTTGCTTGAAATCGTTTCTGATACCGGATACGATGATTATGCCCGCTTATTGGCATCGGAAATATTATTTGAAAAAAAAATGAATTATCCGGCAAAGGGATTAGAAGATACCCTGGCGTATATTTACTCAAAAGCATTGTTTATTACCGGGGATACTGTAGGTCGCGGTTTAAGCGGAAATTTATGGGGTTTTATGTATGAAGGAGGTCATAACGGCAGGTTGGGCTCCCGCCTGGTGGAAATTGGAAAAAAAGCAGTCCCTTATTTGAGTAAGTTGCTGGATGATACCGGCTTGATAGTTTACGATGGTAGTGAAGAGACTTTGGTTGGTGAGCGCTTAAATTACAGGGTTAAAGATGCCGCAGCTTATTACATCTGGATAATAACAGGGATTGCTGTGCCATTCCGTGAAAATTGGGCCGACAGGGATATAGAGATAGAACGACTCAAGAAAAAACTGGAAATTAAGTAACATGGGATCTTATACATTTAAAAACTCAACTCAGAAAGGAGATCGCCAGCCTAAAGGGAGCTTTGCATTGCCCAAGGTGAAAATAAATACCCCCGGCGATAGTTACGAGCAGGAAGCCGATAGCATGGCCGAAAAGGTGATGCGAATGACCGGTAATGATACAATGAGCAAACCAGCTACCAGCTACACAGGCCCTTCAATACAAAGAAAAGCAGGCGACGACGAAGGAGATGAGGTTCCTGCTGATATGGTTTCAAAATTAAACAGCAGCGAAGGTAAAGGCAACTCTATGCCTGCGGCTACCAGAAAATTTATGGAAAACGCGTTCAATACGGATTTTTCGGGAGTGAACATACATTCCAATAACGAAGCTGCAACCATGAGTAAAGCCATAGGCGCAAGGGCATTTACCTATGGTAACAATGTGTATTTTAACCAGGGACGATACAACCCCGATACGAAGCAAGGCAAGCATTTACTGGCACACGAGTTAACACATGTTGTGCAGCAAAAATCTTCAGTTGGTTTGGCAATGAGACAAATACAGCGCTCAGTAGAAACGTGGGGTGGTGCCTGGGATACGGAGCATTACGCTAAAGTTATACCTGCTGCTCCCGGGGGACAAAGAGGGGCTGAGATGACCCTAAAGTTTACAGCCAACGATAAGGTAAATGCCGAACTAATTGGGTTGACTCAGACGGCAAAGTCAGTAAACAACAATAAGGTAATATATATAAATAAAACTTTAGAAAACAGATCAATATCATCTAAAGATGCAATAACTACCAAAGAGGGACTATCTGATGAAGGAGTGCATATTGATAGATTAGAGCAAAAAAATAATCCCGTATATGGTAGTATGAATTTATTACTTACTACTGCAGATATTACCGAATCTGTTCCCCCAGGCGGCCATCCCAGGTTAATTCCCGCTAATACGTATGTGCAAATAACTCAGGAGGCACTGGGAGTGTCAAAGGGAAAACTGAAAGTAATAAAAGGACCTTTAAGCGGAACAACCATTGATTTTATTGCAGCGGATTTGGGAAATATGAAAAAGGCAGGAAATGTGGAGGATACACCAATGGACAATAACACCAGTGGCCCTCCTACTAATATAGCGACAAATGCAACTTACCAGCTGGGCTATCATTATATGAATGGCAAGATTTTGAACCAGGCTGACGCGAAGTTGCGGGACAGGCCCTCGCAAATAGGAGTTGATAAAAACTCTTCAACTATGTTTGAGGTTGCGGCTATTGGTTTGAAAGGAGTTCAGGCAGGAACTTATTTTGGATCAGTAAGGTGGGGCTGGAGTACAGATGCAACCGGAAACCATAATCTGCTGCCATTACAAGTTTCTTCTAATCAAGTGCCTTCCTCTTCATTTTTAAAAGCTGCGCAATTGTGGAATGCCGGCAAAACCAAGGACGCAGCGGATATGGTTCAATTGCCAATTGTTGATGTTAAAGTTACTACGGCACCTATTGAAATGTTGAATAACAAGGCCATTATTGAAAATCCTCAGCCACGTATTACCGGACCCAAAAACCAAGGTGCTGAAATCGCTTCGGTATCGCGCATAATACCAACCGGAACAAGAGTACAAATACAAACGATAGGTATCGGGGCCATAGGTGGCATAAAAAAAGATACAACGGTAAAAATTATAGATGGACCCTTAACAGGAACTGTTGCGCAAATTGATATCAAGGACCTGACAAAACTAACTCCTGAAAGGCCTTAAAAAGAGGTTAAATATAAGTGAATGAAAACCAGAGGTAATTTCANNCCGATAGCATTTGGCGGTCAGAAAAAAACCACCAGGCTTTGCCTGAAATCGTTTCTAATACCGGGTACGATGATTATGCCCGTTTATTGGCCTCGGAAATATTATTTGAAAAAGAAATGAATTATCCGGCAAAGGAACTAGCAGATACCTTGGCGTATATTTACTCAAAAGCTTTATTTATTACCGGGCACCATTCTGGAAGTATCTATTTAGACGGAAATTTATGGGGTTTTATGT
>PMXD01000020.1:9394-15863 GCA_003165895.1 Bacteroidota bacterium
TAACATGGGATCTTATACATTTAAAAACTCAACTGCGAAGACTGTTAAACTACCTCTTATTAACGTTACTACGGCACCCATTGAAATACAGAATAACCGCACAATCCCAACCGGAACAAGATTACAAGTTATAGATTTCGGGGGAATAATAGGTGGTGTAAAAAAAAGCCCATCAATAAAAGTTATAGATGAGCCATTAACCGGAACTGTTGCTAACATCAATACCCGTGACCTGACAAAACTGGCTCCGGAAAGGCCTTAATTGCATGATAAATATATATAATAAAAATATAACTCTTAAAGGTACCTTTATTATATTTTTCATATCCGGTGCAGCGCTTCTATGTGGTTCAGCCATAAATAAAGAGAATATGAATAATAACAAACTTGCCGCTCAACTAAAGGAAGGGGGCTACGATGGGCTGTTTTTATCTGGTAGCCGGGATTTTGCGGATAGTATTTGGCAGCTGGAAAAAAACCATCGCGCTTTGTTGGAGATCGTAGCAGGTGCCCGATATGATGATTATGTCCGTCTTTTAGCCTCGGAGATATTATTCCTGAAGAAGAAAAACTTTCCCCCGGCAGATATGCAGGATACCCTGGCATATATTTATTCAAATGCCTTGTTTATTACCGCAACTCCTTCATCAAATTCTGGTTTATACGGAAATCTATGGGGTTACATGTACAATGGAACCCAATATGGCAACGCTAATCACGATGTGCTTGGCTCACATCTGATACAAATTGGCAAAAAAGCAGTCCCTTATTTGAGTAAGCTGCTGGATGATACCGGTTTAATATTTTACGAAGGAAGCCAGGAGGCGACCAAGGGAAATAGCTATAAATATAGAGTCAAAGATGCGGCGGCATATTATATCGGGGAAATATTGGGTATCCCGGTCCAATTCCATGAGAATTTCATTGACCGCGATAATGAAATAGACATGCTATTGAAAAAAATTAAATGACACCATGGATGATCAAATGGAAAAATCGAAATTTGAAGAATTAGAACGCCAGGCGGAAGAGGGCAATTTGTTTGCCCATACTGTTTTAACCGAGCAAATTATTCGTCAAAACGAAAGCGATGCTTTTTTGTACGGGCTGATTGATTATTTAAGCCAAAAAGGTATAGTAATCCCTGATGAGTTGCTACAGCAGGTGCAAGCTGTAAAGAAGGAAATTTTGGAAAAAAAAGATTACGCCAAATTAGGAGTTGTCATTAGGGTAGATAGCGAAACAGAAGAACAACCTTTTGTTCCCGTGAATTGTAGTGAAAGACTTCACATTTGTAAGGCCGTCTGCTGCAAATTATCATTCCCTTTAAGCATTAAAGAAATTGAATCGGGCACGTTGAAATGGGAAATGGGCAAACCATATAGAATAAGACATCAGTCGAACGGGTATTGTTGTCATATAGAAAACATGGACAAAAAATGTTCATTGTACGAAAGCCGTCCCTCAGTTTGCAAAAAATACAGTTGCGCCAATGATGCACGCATTTGGACGGACTTTGAAAGAATGATTTTAAATGACAAGTGGCTGGAAGAAAATTTGGGAAAGGAAAAACTCTCATTGATGAATGTATACATATGATTATATGTTGCATTAACGAAAATTGAAAACAGCTTCCTGCATCGGAAATTTTCTCCGGTTTATAAGTGAGATTAGCTAAGTGTGTTGGAATAGTTTTCATACTTGTAGAGCAGTAAATAATTATTATAGTTTGTTCCATCCGCAATGGCGCCGGCAAGCAAACTTCAATCACATGACTAGAGGAAAATATTGATTTAATCTTGTTACCCTAAGGCGAATGCTCGAACTTTTTTAAATCTAAAAATCGCTATATCAAGCACTTTTTTATGAAAATCGCGCTATTTTCACCAAGTCCTGTATCCAAAAGTTCGATAATTTGGAACGAGGGGCTACAGAACGGAATTGCTCATAATTTTCAGCAATTCCGTTTTTTATTTTCCTCTGTCCCCTGGGCCGCGATTGATTTGGCTCCTGCTTAAACCTTCGGGAGGTGGATTCGGGAGGCAGAAAATCATTTATTTTATACGTATTCAAAACCATATTTTACATGGCATTAACCAGGGCTTTATACCTATCGGCTAAATAATGCCAGGGAACAGAGTTTAGTTTTTTATTGAGACCTTTAGAGGGCTCAGGCCGCTTAATATTATCTGGCCTGCGGAAAGATAATTTGATAAAATGTTGATTATTCTTACCCGTTCAGATATATATTCTATTTTGCAATATATGCAAATAACTTCCAAAACCCTTTTAACTTTGCATTGCAGTTGGTTCGCCCATTTAAACCCGGCTGCGGCTTTTTAACGAAATAAAACCCTTCTCCCATGAAAAATAAATTTACCCGGCTATCTTCATTTGCGGTTTTTGCGAAGTGCTTAGTACTCCTTTTTTTGTTCCCCGCAAACACTTCTTTGCGGGCACAGACTATTTGCGATGCGCACTTTGCACACTATTCGCTCAGTAACCCCGATAGCCTTCATTTTTATCCGTCTGCAACAAATGCAGTTTCGTACAGCTGGAGTTTCGGAGATGGTGGAACCTCATCAAACAAAGACCCCTGGCATTTGTTTTCCGGCGTTGGTACCTATAGTGTTTGCTTAACTGTAGCCGACTCAAACGGCTCAACCTGCACATGGTGCGATACGGTTCATATAGGTAATGTGGCTACATGTAGCGCTGCATTCAGTTATTACACCATCCATAACCCCGATAGCCTGCATTTTTACCCCAATGGCTCGGCAGGTACCGCATACTACTGGAATTTCGGCGATGGCACAACTTCTCCTCTTCAGTATCCATGGCATTACTATTCGCATGCAGGCACCTATATCGTTTGCCTTACCGTGGCCGATACTTCAGGCATTACCTGTAGCAAATGCGACACTGTAACTGTGGGGTCTCCATCTGCCTGTAGCGCGGCTTTCAGCCAGTATTCTATTAATAACCCTGACAGCCTCCACTTTTATCCAACCAGTACTACCGGTATCGCCTCCTGTTACTGGAATTTTGGCGATGGCACTACTTCTACCAATAAAGACCCATGGCATCATTTTGCTACGTCCGGTACTTACAATATATGCCTTACGGTTGCTGATAGCTCAGGTGCAACTTGTACAACCTGCGATAATGTTCATGTTGGCCCTGCAGTTACCTGCAGTGCGGCATTCAGCCATTACTCTATCAGTAATCCTGATAGCATGCACTTTTATCCCATTACCACTACAGGGGTATCCTCTTATTACTGGAACTTTGGCGACAATACAACCTCTACTCTTCAATACCCATGGCACTATTTTCACAATGCTGGTACTTATTATGTATGCCTTACCGTAGCTGATAGCTCAGGCGCTACCTGTACCTCGTGCGACACAGTTAATGCAGGGGCCGCCCCTATGTGCAGTGCTGCATTTGCCCACTACACAGTTAATGCCGATAGCGTTCACTTTTATCCTACCGGCCTCAGGGGCATTAGTTATTACTGGAGCTTTGGTGATGGCACTACCGGCACTGGCTTCGATCCATATCATACTTACAGCACCACGGGAACTTACAATGTATGTTTAACTGTTGCAGATTCATCAGGGGCAACCTGTACCTGGTGCGATACTGTGGTTTACGTCGGCCCTAATGTGTCGCTGTGCAGCGCGGCCTTCAGTCATTATTCTATCAGTAATCCTGATAGCCTGCATTTTTATTCATCCGGTTTGCACATAGCAACTTACAACTGGAATTTTGGTGATGGAACCACTTCTCCTCATTCCAATATCTGGCATTTTTACAGCAGTCCGGGAACTTATTATGTTTGTTTGAGTGTTGTGGATAGTTCCGGTGCTACCTGTTCTACATGCGATACTATTCATGTAGGTACAATATCTACCACTTGCAATGCACAGTTCTCCTTCTATACTATTCATAATCCCGATAGTCTGCATTTTTACCCCACCGGCACACCTGCCCATTCATATTACTGGAGTTTCGGTGATGGAACAACTTCAACGCTGCAGTATCCATGGCATTTTTACAGTGGCTCCGGCACTTACAGGGTGTGCTTATATATTGCCGACACAGCAGGTGTAACCTGCGATTGGTGCGATACGGTTCATGTTATCGCGATAACTACAACCTGCAATGCACAGTTTGCCCACTACAGCCTAACCGGTGTTAATGCCGACAGTGTTCATTTTTATCCTACGGGGCCTCATGCCTCATCTTATTACTGGACCTTTGGCGATGGCGGCACTTCAACACATGCAGACCCATGGCATTATTATAATGCTCCCGGGCTTTATACCGCCTGTTTGACGGTAGTAGATAGCAACGGTCCAAGTTGTACCACCTGCGATACGGTTACAATTACCTCAATCAATAACTGCAATGCACAATTCAGTTATTATACTATTCACAATCCCGATAGCCTTCATTTCTATCCAACCGGCGCACCGGCTGCCTCATATTACTGGAACTTTGGCGATGGTACTGTTTCAACTCAACAATATCCATGGCATTATTATATCACTGCGGGAACATATTACGCCTGTTTAACCGTGGCGGATTCTTCAGGTATAACCTGCACCCATTGCGATACAGTATATGTTGGCCCACCAACCACCTGCAATGCGCAGTTTGTTCATTATTCTATTGGAACTAATGTTGACAGCGTACATTTTTATTCAACCGGCGCACATGCAGCTTCTTATTACTGGAATTTTGGAGACGGCACCACATCAACCAACACTGACCCATGGCATCATTTTTCTAATGCGGGAACATATTATGCCTGCTTAACTGTCGCCGATTCTTCGGGTGTAACCTGTACTTCATGCGATACGGTTGTTGTTGGCGCCCCGCTGGCCTGCAGCGCTGCTTTCAGTCATTATACAGGCAATAATGCCGATAGCCTTCATTTCTATCCAGCTAATTCAAATGCCACGGCCTGGTACTGGAGCTTTGGAGATAGCACTACTTCAACATCTCAATATCCATGGCATCATTATAGTAGTAATGGCATTTATTATGTATGTTTAACTGTGGTAGATACTTCAGGTGCAACCTGCAGCCAATGCGATACCGTTCATATAGGGCACCAAAGCTTTGCGGAAGTGGCCGATCATAACCAGAATAACAGCAATCCTGATAGCGTTCAATTTACAGCTGTTGGGTCAGCTGATGCGGTGGCCTGGTATTGGGATTTTGGTGATGGTACTTATGCCTGCCAGGAATCGCCGTTACATTATTATGCCAGCGTTAGTATCTACTACGTAACACTTACTGCGGCCGATACTGCCGGTGCTGTTTCCGTTTCGTACGATACTGTTAACACAGGTACTACCGGCGTGGCTGTTGCGCAGCCAACAAATGCTATAGCAAAAGTTTATCCTAACCCGATGAATGAGTTTGCCATAGTTTATATGAAAAACGTTACTGGCTCTGCAGTTTTCAGGTTATATGATGTTACCGGCAAGTTGGTGTATGGCAAAGAGAATTTGAATGATGGCAGCTTTACCGTTAATACAAGGAGTTTTTCTGCGGGAGTTTATTTCTACACTATTGGCGATAGCAAAGACGTAATATCTCAGGGTAAACTGATGGTCATTCACTAGGCCATTAAAATTCAATCCATCCCATGAAGAGCAGCGAAATAGTTTCGCTGCTCTTTTTTTTGCCCGATAATGATAGTGGAAAAGCTGTTAGCTAGAATATTGAGCGAAAGAAACAATACCGAAAGGAAGATAAATTCTGCTTATTGTTGCCGTCGCATTTGCAAATCAGCTTTATCAATGGACCATCGTTTTCTTTTAATTACGCCCGAGGCTGTATCTTATCAATCGTACTACAATATATTCAGGGTCCTTCATCAACGGAAGATTAACGGCAAACCTGTTTTTACTTTCGATTCGCAAATCATACCTAACCTGCGGTTTTTATACGAGGGTAAAAATCAGGATGTAACTCGCCTTTTAAGAAGTTTTGACGAAGAAAGTATTAAGCAGGACCTTGCGCAATTGAATAAGGTATTCGCCAAACAAAAATCAGGTATTTCGTTTGAGAAGTATATTGAGCGGGCCGCACCCAGGGTTTTTCATGAACAGTTTAACCGGCTTAAAGACGTTGCCGGCGAGCTGAAAATATACCATCGTGTACGAAACAAAGAAACAGGAAACTATAAAGTGGCCCCCTGTACTTTCTCTAATAGCAAAGCAAGCCTTAAATTTAAAGTAAAGCGGTCTGACACAAATGGCTTATCCATTTCAACGCTGGTAAATATTAATGAACAGGAACTGGATATATCGGAATTTAACCTGTCGGCTTTTTTGCTGGAAAAGGAAAGCGTTTATCACCTGCTTTCGATCAAAGACACGCAGACGTTAGAATGGCTTAAAAATGCCGAACCCGAACAATACAGCCACAACGCTGAAGTATTTGCCGATAA
>PMXD01000055.1 GCA_003165895.1 Bacteroidota bacterium
TGTAATAGAAAAGGTAAAATACTTTTCGATAGCGCTGTGCGAAACAAAAATTGACTTTCAATTTTCCCACTAAAACTCAATCCTTTCCAAGGGGCTTTAGCGTCAGGCTGTATTGCATCTGCGGTTTTAATATTTATAATTCGGTCTTCAAAATCGGGTGGCGCTTCCTGAGTAAGTTCTACAAAATAGAAAGTCCGCGGAACGATAGTAGCCCCTTGCTTAAATTCCTTTTTGTATGGATTAACCTTGTTGCTGCCTTTTGTTTTACGTGTACTAAATGCCGTGGCCTTACCTTGTTTAATATAATGCCATGTAACAGATTCTTCTGTCAATTTATTTTCGGCAGCTTTCCAGTTGCAGTTATGGGCAGGCACCCTGCCTGTAAAGGTTTTACCCTTTAAACCGGCAGCAGGTAAATTTTTCTTTACCACAGCACGCTCAGCAAAAAGCACACCTGAAGGGATACGGAATAATGGTGTAACATCTATTAAATCCCAAATCGCAGTAAGCCTCATTCCTTTTGCTTTGCCGGCACGGGTGTTATCGTGGTGGTCGGCACTCCAAAAACTGCGAGGGAGCACAAAAGCAAGTTTACCTTCTTTTTTCAAAAAATAGTCGGTACAGTATGCCAAAAAGATAGCTGCTATTTCCAGATGCGGATAGTTGGCTACTTTTTCGGGTTTTATGTTATACTTTACAGCTATAGCATTTAGTATGTCCTGGTATTCTTCATTTCTAATACTACTATAGGTAAACCAAGGCGGATTGCCAACGATGTAGTCAAATTTTTCATGAAGAAAATAAGGCTTATAGAGGTTTTGAACAATGAATTTCCATATACTATCACGTCCATCTTCTTTTACCTTTTTCAGGCCAATATATATCTGATAAAAGCTTTCGTTCAGTTTATCATTTAGGCCGCCATTCTTATATTGCCTTTTTAAAACGTTACTGAATACCTGTAAGGTTTCAGTCTTTTTGCCTTGTGTTTGTTCTGCCAGTTCTTCGCATATTTCAAGCGCTTCATCAAATAGCTGAACATCTTCAAATACCTGGGTATTCAGATAGTATTTGTCTTTATCAATGTTCATTAAAAATTCACCGCCAAAAAGATTCTTTACACCTTCGGGTGCCAACAGTGTATTAGCAAGTGTAATATTGATATGCACTGGTTTTTTGGCATTCTTTACGTCTTTACCCAAACTGATGAGCACGGTGGTTTTGGCAATTTGCACGCTCAGTGGGTGTATGTCTATACCATAAATACAGTTATTGAGTTGTTCGGCTGTTATTTTCGGGTTCAATTCGCGCAAGCGATGCATAGCTGCGCGTAAAAAAGAGCCGCTGCCGCAACTAGGGTCCAGTATCTTATCTGTAGGTTTGAAATCAAATTCCTGCACTATGCGCTCGCATAACCAATCGGGCGTATAATACTCGCCCAGAGCATGGCGAGTGTCAAGGTCTATTAAATCCTGGTAAACGCCTTTTAAAATATCTTCATCTACGTTTTGAAAATCAAAAGTGGAAATTTCCTGAGCTATCAGCCTGAATACCTTTTTAAGTAAAGGGAAATAGCGGTCTTTATGTACCCAATGAAAGAAATCGTTATCTACAAAGTTGCGGATATTGTATTTGTGAAAGATACTACCATCCAATATACCTTTCATTTCAGCATCTTCAATATAATTGTCGTTGCTCAGTACTTCATAAGCCAGCGCTTTAGCTAAAATGCTGAGGTAGGTGTGAATGACAAATGCATTATCACTATCAGTAAAGCTCCCATAAGCAATGCTTAAAAATTTGCGCCATTGCTCGTAACTGACCTGTACTTCTCCATATTTTTTAGCATCCTGAAACACAGTAGCTATTTGCCTGTAACTTTCAATAAANNCACTTTTAAACTGCCCTAATAAATATCCCGCCAATTGCTCCTTAGCATGTTTGTAGTTTACCTTTAAATCATTTTCAAACTCAATAATGATTTTATTATAAAGAGTATCGGCACTCCCCCGGTGTAATCTATCAGTGCGGGGGATATTCAAAATAGTAGTTTCAGCACCAGCGCTAATAGAATCAATTACTTTCTGTGTTTCCTTTTCGCCGGCATATAACCTGTTAAGCAGATCTTTGAATAATTCCTTTTTAGTAAGCTCTTTATTGGCGGATTTTACCTTGTGCAGGTATTCAATAATTAAAGCAGCGTGGGTTTTCTTCATGATTAGTTAATGTTATTCAACATTATAATACTTGTGGGTTATATCTCTCTTTTAGTGTTTTTATCAAAAGCCTCCATTTCAGCTATGCGCTGTTCCCTTTCCGTCAATTCATCTAAAGGCGGGTGCTGGTCGTATTTCATTATGCGGGCTTCAATAATCTGGCGTTCCCAAATAAGCAGCAAGTGCAAAGCTTCGTCTTGCCGGTTACGCCTGGCCATACCAATTTGCTGTTGCACGATGTTCAGTTTCCTTTCAAGCTTGGTATCGGCAAAGCGGCTTAGGTACGCAATGTTTTCATCGGCGTTATCAAGGGCTTCTTTTATGCGGATGGGATAACTCACAGTTCAAAGTAAAGGAAATAACATTCAAAAGGAAAAACGATTTGCATGTTATATTTTGTTGAGGGCCTGATTAGCGCCGGGTTCCCATTCCTGGCGGAAAGCGAGAATCTGCCAAGAAGATAAGCTGTATACATTATGCTTATTTATTATAGTGTATGAATCTGGGTTTACACATTCTTAAAAAATGCTGGTTTTAAAAATTGGGTATTTTATAATTACTTGGCTATTAGTGAATTACATATTTTTTGCCTTTACACTTTTTTTGTCTTTTTCGAAAGTATAAAGACCTAAATTGCTGATTGGCAAAGTATTAGGATGAAAAATGTTCTAAAAAGTGTAAAGGCCTTTTTGCTTTGAACTTTGTAATGGTTGCTGTAAGGCGGTTAGTTGGCTGTGGTTTTTTATTTTTGCACCCGCTTTATGAGTAAACCCGATAATAACATTTTCCCTATCCACGATAAGCTGCTGGATAGAAGGAGTAAGGAACAATTGCTGCAACAGCGCAGCAAGGTGTTATGGTTTACTGGCTTGTCGGGCTCGGGTAAAAGTACTATTGCCAATGAGGTGGAGAGAGTATTGCACCAGATGGGGCATTTAACTATGTTGCTGGATGGTGATAATGTGCGTGCAGGAATCAATAATAACCTTGGTTTTTCAGAAGAGGACCGAAAGGAAAACATAAGGCGCATAGCTGAGGTTGCCAAACTTTTAATGCAGGGCGGGGTTGTTACCATCTGCTGCTTTGTAAGCCCCAGCGAGGAGCTAAGGCAGCTGGCAAAAGATATAATTGGAAAGGATGATTTTATTGAAATTTATGTAAACACCCCGGTTGAGGTGTGTGAGCAGCGCGATGTAAAAGGACTTTACGCAAAAGCGAGGAGGGGAGAAATAAAAGATTTTACCGGTGTGAATGCACCCTTTGAGGAACCGGTGAACGCGGATATAGTTTTGCAATCGGGCATTATGAGTATAGACGGGTGCGTTAAGCTTGTTCTGGAAAATGTAATGCCCAAAATCGGATATGTGAAAACGGAAAAGAAGGACGATTTTTTTGTCATTTAACCTACTAAATATATAGACTGATAATGTCTTACACACTGAATCATTTAAAAACGCTGGAGTCGGAATCTGTTTTCATTTTACGCGAAGTGGCGGCACAATTTCAGAACCCTGCCATTTTGTTTAGCGGAGGCAAGGATTCAATACTTGTTACTTACCTGGCTAAAAAAGCATTTTATCCGGCAGCTATTCCGTTTCCGCTGGTGCATATAGATACCGGCCATAACTTTGCCGAAACAATGGAGTACAGGGATAAACTGGTTGAAAAGCTGGATGCCAAACTGATTGTAGGCTCAGTGCAGGATAGTATTGACCATGGCAGGGTGGCAGAGGAAAAGGGTTATAATGCTTCGCGCATAAGGCTGCAAACAACTACCCTGCTTGATATTATTGAGAAATACAAATTTGATGCATGTATTGGCGGCGCCCGAAGGGATGAGGAAAAAGCCAGGGCCAAGGAGCGTTTCTTTTCGCACCGCGATGAATTTGGACAATGGGACCCCAAAAACCAGCGGCCTGAACTTTGGAATTTATTTAATGGCAGAATGAACCAGGGGGAGAATTTCAGGGTTTTTCCGATTTCGAACTGGACGGAGCTGGATGTTTGGCAATACCTGGCTATGGAAGGCATTGAGATGCCATCGCTGTATTTTTCGCATAAGCGCAGGGTTTTTTACAGAGATAACAACTGGCTTGCTGAAAGCCCCAATATACCTATGCGGACAACCGAAGTGGTTGAAGAAAAAGTGGTGCGTTTCAGGACCATTGGCGATATCACGTCAACCGGTGCTACACTTTCATCGGCCTCAACATTAAATGATATTATACAGGAAGTAGCAGCTACACGTGTAACTGAAAGGGGGGGACGGGCAGATGATAAAAGAAGTGAAACAAGTATGGAGGACCGGAAGAAGGAGGGATATTTTTAGGCCCCTCCCGTCCCCGAAGGGGATGCTAAAGGCACCCAGCGAATTGATTCTGTTGCCAGTAGCTTTGGGATTGCTTCGCAGAGCCTCGCAATGACGGACAATTTTTATAAGAAATGAAAGGAAATAATGATAGATTTAGAATTAGTAACAGATAACGAGCAGGTGAAAGAGGAAAAATTTGATGCCAATAGCTATTTGAATATGGAACTGCTGCGGTTTACTACTGCAGGCAGTGTAGATGATGGCAAGAGCACCCTGATAGGCAGATTGCTTTATGATTCCAAGTCTATTTTTGAAGACCAGTATGAGGCGATAAAGGCCACTTCGGAAAAGCACGGCGACCAATACGTGAACCTTGCATTGCTGACGGACGGATTAAAGGCCGAGCGCGAACAGGGAATTACCATTGACGTAGCCTACAGGTATTTCTCCACCCCCAAACGCAAATTTATTATTGCAGATACCCCGGGGCATATTCAATATACACGCAATATGGTAACAGGCGCTTCAACAGCGAACCTGGCCATTATTCTGATTGATGCGCGTAAAGGGGTTATTGAACAAACGCGGCGCCATTCTATCATAGCCTCTTTACTGGGGATACCGCACATAGCAGTTTGTATTAACAAAATGGATATGGTTGATTACAACCAGGAAGTTTTTGAAAAAATAGTTGATGACTACCGTACTTTTGCCACGCGTTTAAAAACGAAGGATATTCATTTTATACCGGTGTCGGCTTTGCTGGGCGATAATATAGTTAACCGGTCGGAAAACATGAAGTGGTACGAAGGTGTAACTTTGCTTTACCTGCTGGAAACCATACATATTGCCAGTGATATTAACCATATTGACCTCCGGTTCCCGGTTCAATATGTTATCCGCCCGTTTTCAGATAAGTTTCATGATTACCGTGGGTATGCGGGCAGAATTGCCAGTGGAGTTATCAGGCCCGGTGATAAGATAACGGTGCTTCCTTCAGGGTTTACTTCGAAAGTAAAAAAGGTGGAACTGGATGGCAAAGCCCTGGAAGAGGCCTTTGCGCCGATGTCGGTAACTGTGTTGCTGGAGGATGACATTGATATATCGAGAGGCGATATGCTGGTCCGCGAAAATAATTTGCCGCGCCAAAGCCAGGATATAGAGGCCATGGTATGCTGGATGAGCGATAAGCCTTTACAGATTAATGGCAAGTATGCACTTAAACACACTACCAAAGATGTAAGGGCGGTTATTAAGGAAATTAAATACAAGCTGGATATAAACTCGCTGCACCGCATTACTGAGAACCCGTCAATCGGCATGAATGATATAGGAAGAATATCATTGCGTACTACCAAACCACTTTGTTGCGATGCCTATACCAAAAACCGCGATACCGGAAGCTTTATTTTGATTGATGAGGCTACCAATGTTACGGTGGGGGCTTGTATGGTTATTGATTAGTAAGTGGCATCCGGCGCATACATTTTTCCTTTCTTTACCCATTCATCAATAGCCGGCAAATTTTTTTGTTAAATTTTTAAGGCAATCGGATTTCCATATATAAAAATTGGAAGTTTTATATATTTTCACAGGACAACTAAAAAAAACAACTATGAAAAAGGCATTGAAAATAATTGGAGTTATTTTTGTGATAATACTGATAGCAGGTGTTATTGGTAATTATATGGATAGCAAAAAGGCAAACGTAAATGTTGCTATAGACCTGGCTAAAGTAATGGAGATGAAAATAGATAGCGTTATTTTGGAATTGGGGCAACCAATTTTTGCAGAAAAGCAAACCGGGGCAGAAATAAATGCAAATAGTACCCGGAGTTATATATTTCGGAAAGGCAAATATGATTTATTTTTACAGGTGTTTCCTCAGAGCAATCGAATTAAAAAGGCGGAAGTTATGATCAGAAAATCGGATAAGGACAGCTCATATCAGGTTTTGGATGATAATGGGTTAGACACCGTAAAACTTGGTTGCAACGTAGAGAATTTAGATAAAGGATGGAGTGTAAAAACATCGACGGATATTGATGGCGGAATTCTTGGCCTGAACATAAAAAGGTCCATTGAATAACCCATAAGGGATACTTCTGTTTTTTAAGGAGGTGATATTCAGAAGAGCCAACCAGAAAAGCAGATATACCGCAAACTATATTTAACTGATAATACCAATGTGTTCGAAACACGCACAATTGCCAACAGCTCCCGGCCAAAGCATTGGGACAGGCGGACCTCACCCGCCCTTCGCTTCGCCAGGGCACTCTCTCCATCGCAATCGATAGAGAGGGAACAGGGTAAGGCTAATTTTGCCCATGTTTTAAGGTTTCGAACACTTATGCTGATAAGACCAGCGATGGAAAGGCGGGGCCTCGTATGGTTGTTGGTTAATGGGTTACCGGGCAAATTCATTTTTTCGTTCCGTAATATATTTCTTTACCTCTTTCCACTCAATCCTGTGCAGCATTTCCACATCTTTTGAGGATTCAGCATCCATGAAATAATCCAGGCTTTTAATAACATGAAAAGTATTGGCAATGCTGAATTTTTGCTGATAAAACCCCAGCATTTCCTGCAAAGTAAAATAATGTAAAAGAAAATAGAGATCGTAGAAATCTTTTTTTTCCCCGCGTGACGAAATTGCGGAAAGTTTCATAGCGGCAATGTCCTTTTTGCCCATCATTCTGATACCATCTTCAATTATCAGATCGTCAATTACCGGATAATTATAACAAAGCAGGTCAGTTTTAACGCCATCAATTATAAGGTTCAAAGTCCTTATTCCTTTTTTGTTCATATTAAGCTGAAACCGGAAATGCTCCTGTATAATATTTAGCAGAATATCTTCATCAAACCCTGCGCGCGTAAACATATCTATATCCTCAGATATACGGTGGCCCAACTGAAGGGCAAGGGCAGTGCCGCCCACTAAAACAAACGAACCCAGGGGCTCAAAAGCCATCAGATTTTTTAAAAGTCCCAGGGTACGGGGTTCAACTGTTTCATAATGTAGCATCGGAATTCTTCTTTAGGTATATCGAAAAGCGAACTGATAAAATGCAGGGTTTTTGCATCTAAATAACGAACCTGCTTTAATACCTGAATGATTTTTTCATCACCGTAATATTTTCGCATTTCAAGCCATTCATCATAAGAGCCCCGCATGGAAATGCGGGGGATAATAGTTGCGTAGTCTTCTGCAGGATTGAGCGAATTAATATCGTACTCCCAAAATGTTTCCTTTTTCAGCTTCAATGCCATAGTACAATATACAGAAAATCCTTCAGTTTTTAAGGCGAAATCTGTGGTATTTGGAGTGTAAAAACTTAATTTTTAGTAAATTCGTGATGTAAAAGAGTGTTTATGATTCAGACAATGGATAAGGAATTATACAAGTATTGGGAGAAACTTGATACCAACCAAAAGAAATCTATTATAGGAATGATAAAATCTTTTCTTCAGCCTGCTGATAAGAAAAACCGGACGACAATTGCGCAATACAACAAAGAGATAGATGCGGCAATGAATAGAATTGATGAGGGCGATTTTGTCAGCCATGGAGATGTTTTAAAAGAGATGGCTAAATGGTGAAAAAGGGCTTTTTTGAACCTAAATAAATTTTTGCTGTAATTTTGTGTTAAACTAGTGCCATGGAAGGTGTAACTATATTAAAGGACGAAACGTCACATAAACGATACGTTCAGATTGATCTGGAATTAATCAACAATTCTGATAACGAGGAGATTTTGGATTTGATTGATATTATTATAGCGGAATCGCGGAAAGATGAGGAAACTGTTACGATCGAAGAAGTAACCGCAGATTTAAAACGACAAGGCAAGCTGTGAGCTATAAGGTAATTTTCAAAAAGAGCGCGGCAAAGGAACTTGCTGAATTGCCCATAATTGAAATCCCCAAAGTTAGAAGCGCCATCGAAAAGCTTTCTGACAACCCACGTCCTGAAGGTGTTAAAAAATTGAAAGGTTCTTCTGATCCTTTATGGAGAATAAGGATAGGTAATTATCGCGTTATATATGCTGTTGATGACGTAATCCGGATCGTGGAAATCAGAGCAGTTGGTGATAGAAAGGAAATTTATAGATAGCGAGTAACACACTTTGAAAATTAACAAGCTTAAATTAAAATTAAACCCGTGCAGGAAAAAACCGTAACCGAGCTAAAGCAAATGATAGATAGCGGCGTTGATTTTCAACTGATAGATGTGAGAGAACCGAATGAGTATGAGATATGCAATTTAAATGGCAAACTGATACCGATGAATGAGGTGCCTGAGCATATTGAAGAGATTGCTAAAGATGTGCCGGTGGTTATTCATTGCAGAAGTGGTGCCCGCAGCGGCAGGATATGCCAGTACCTGGAGGCGGAATATGGCTATACCAATTTATTTAACCTGAAGGGTGGTATATTGGCCTGGGCCGACCAGATTGACCCCGGCATGCCTAAGTATTAATTTGGAGATTTTAGTATTGAGTATAAAGTATTCAGACATGAGGTTTTCCCTTAGCAGCAATTAAGCCCACACAACTAAATACTAATTCGCCGCGACTATTGCTTCTAATTTTTGAGACAGCGTTTTGATTGTTGAACCAGCTTTAGCAGGGATATGATCCATGGCGTATTCACTTAGCGCAGTAATGGTTAAGGAGGGATTAACACCCAGGTTACAAGGCATAATAGAGCCATCCAGCACAAGCATATTGGGATAACCATGCACGCGGAAGTATTCGTCAACAACCCCTTCTTCTTTAGTTGCGCCCATAGGGCAGCCGCCTAAGATGTGTGCAGTTGATGCCAGATTAAACATTACCTCACTAAATGCATTCATAGGTACACCGTGCACTTTTTCGGCGTAACGATATAGCGCATCCTGACCCACGGGGATGTAAGTTGGCACTCTTTGCTTACTATCGTTAACCATAGACATACCGGTGCCGAAAAATCCTTTATTAATACGCAGGCGCATAGAATTTTCCAAGGTTTGCATAATCAGAAATATAACACCGGATTTGGCCTGGTCGGTAGAGAAAGTCATTCTTAAAAAACGGATAGGGTGGATAATCATATTGCCCAGCATTTTTGCAGTGCGCACGGCCGGCGAGCCATCGCCTGCAGCCATTACTCCCAGGCGGGTCATCGCCCCGCTTTTATCAGGGAACTTTACTATCTCAATGTTCGTATTTTCATCAGGAGAGAATACCCTTGAAATAGCGATGCCGTGATTTAGTTTTCTATCAGCAGCCATAACACCACTCAGCATTTCTGAATTCGTAAGAATGTTCTCACCCAGTTTATCTGACAAACCTGAGAGCGTTTTATCTACATACTTCTGTCTGAGCAACAAATCCATGGTGCCTAAAACACCGCCACATACAACCAGGCCCTTTGATTTAAATACCTGTTTGTTTTTAGAAAATATTGAAGTTGAGGATTCGGTATGTATCTGATATTCATCATTCAAAAATTCTATTTTGGTAACGGATGTTTCGGGTAAAATTTTTGCGCCAAATTCTTTCTCGGCAAACCAGAGGTAATTTTTATCAAGCGTGTTTTTTGCATTTTCGCGGCAACCTACCATACAGCCGGCACATTCAGTACAACCGGAGCGTAAAGGGCCGAGGCCTTTAAAATAGGGGTCTGTTTCTTTGTTGACCGGGCCCAGGTAAACACCAACTCCATCAACCGGTTTAAATGAATCGCCATGTCCCATTTCAGTGGCTACTTCTTTTAGTATCCGGTCCTCTTCATAATCTTTTTCAAAGGTGGTGGTGCCCAGCATAAATTTGGCTGTTTCAAAGTAAGGCGCCAGCACTGATTTCCAGTCTTTAAAATGGCTCCATATTTTGTTTTTATAAAAAGGTTCTTTCGGCATCATGTGGGTGTTGGCGTATACCAATGAGCCGCCGCCTACGCCTATACCACTTATTACAAAAACCTCTTTAAAGAATGTCAGCTTTTGTATGCCAAAGAATTTTATCAGCGGCATCCATAAATATTTGGGTAGGTTCCAGTTGGTTTTTGGGAAGTCTAAGGTATTCCATCGTTTACCTTTTTCAATTACTAATACCGAATAACCTTTTTCAGCCAGCCGCATAGCAGAAACGCTGCCTCCAAAGCCTGAACCGATAACAATGTAATCGTATGTTTGTTCCTGTGCCATAAGTAATAATTCAGTTTAAAATGTTGCAATATGAAAAATGTTTTTCCTCATCCTCATTTCAACACTAAATTACTAATTCTTAAATGTAATGCGGGTTGTATAGAGTTCTTTTACTGCCGTAGCGAGATTAAGATAGCCGCTGAGGATATGATTTTTATCATCCCAGTTTAAATCGCTCAGCCAGTATTTGAGCCCGTCGGTAAGAAGCACGTCTTTGAACTTAACGTTGATGTTGTATTTAGCACCGCTGTTATCTGTAACTGCGATATCCTGGTTTTCGAGTTTCGCGTCAAAAGCATTATCGGGTATTTCCAGCTTTTTGATGTCCTTATCTATAAATTTATTGAAGACGAGGTGTTCAATAGTAACAGAAGGAGATACGCTTTTGTTGTCCTTTATTACAAAGGCAAAAGGGATAGTTATTTTGCCGATTTTAGGTTGGTGCGACCAATGCCTGAACCGGTTACTGCTTTCGTAAAACAAACCTACCAGCCATACCTTTGCCTGAGGGTCTTTGCCATGCAGGTTTAGCCACCAAATCCATTCGTAGGGATGAATTTCGGGGTGGCAATTGTGGTTACAATCCAGGCAACTTGCACCGTAAACACCCATACTTGGATGATCGGTTCCGAAATTGGGATGGTCTTTCAACTCCAACCCGGGTTGGGTTGGAAAAAACAAATAATGCAGCTGCACCCTGAACTCGCGCGAAGGAGTCATTTCGCTATGAACCCGGTAACGTGTAATATCTATATTGTTTGTATCCCGTACAAAAGGGGGCGCATTATAATTGGTTTTATGTGATGGCCTGAAATCCTGGCGGCGATATGATTTTTGTACATCATAGGAATTAAAGGCTTTGTCAAGATATTTCTGAAGATGAAAATTGAGGTCGTAATTAATATCGTATTCGGTATATTCCTCTTCGCCGCTACGGGCGTTATTTTTTACTGTGCCTACAAATTTTTGTTTCACCATTGAAACAGCCCTCCAGTTATAATCGCCAAAGGCATGAATAAGCCATCCTACCAGGAACAGCTGGTGGTGTTCTTTTTTTCTGCCCAGTACGGAATCGTTTACCATGGGCTGCACCAGGTCAAGTATTTCTTCGTTCAGCGTATCGTTTGCTTCCACCGCTTCATTTGAAAGAAGAAGATTTTTGAATACCCGGCCGGTAGTATTGTAGGTAGATATTTTATAGCTTGTTTGTCCAAAACTTAAATGTGCCAATATTGTTATCAGCACTAGCAGAGTGGTGTGTTTCATGTTTATCCGGGAATACTCCAAAAATAATCATTCGTAATTACCGTAAAAGTTATTTTCGTTGCCGTGAGTAATAAATTTAAAATACTGCCTTTAGCTGACTGGACGCTGGCCGGTAACAGTCCGCTGGTGATTGCGGGCCCCTGTAGCGCTGAGGGCGAAGAGCAGATGCTTGAAACCGTAACCCAAATTGTAAAGCATTGTGCCGGTAAGGTGCATATGATACGGGCCGGGATATGGAAGCCCCGCACCCGGCCCAATTCGTTTGAGGGTGTGGGAGAAATAGGTTTGCCCTGGGTAAAAAATGCAGGCCTTGCAGTTGGACTGCCGGTTATGGTTGAAGTGGCCAATCCTGAACATGTTGAAGCGGCTTTGAAAGCGGGTATTGATGCGCTTTGGATAGGTGCGCGCACAACGGTTTCGCCATTTAATGTACAATCAATTGCTGATTCTCTGAAGGGCGTAGATATACCCGTGTTCATTAAAAACCCGGTAAACCCTGACCTTGAATTATGGATAGGTGCCGTGGAGCGTTTAAATGCTGCCGGCATCAACAAACTTGCTGTAATACACCGTGGGTTTTCTTCGTACGAAAAAAGTATTTACCGCAACCAACCTATGTGGGAGATACCTATTGAGTTGCGCAGGCGATATCCTGAGGTTCCTATTATTGTTGACCCGTCGCACATGGGCGGCACGCGCGAGTTGATTTACCTGCTTTCGCAACAGGGCATGGATATGGGATTTGATGGTTTAATGATTGAGTCGCACATTAACCCTGATAAGGCCTGGAGCGATGCCAAACAACAGGTAACGCCTGAGCGTTTGGCTGAAATTTTGAACTCCCTTATAGTAAGACAGCCCAAACTGGATAAAGATGGTTTTAAAACCCTGCACGACCTGCGTGCCCGGGTTGACAGGATTGATGATTATATTATTGAACTGTTGTGCGAGCGCATGGGTATTTCGGAAGAAATAGGGATTTTTAAAAAGAACGAGCACCTGGCTGTGCACCAGGCTGAGCGCTGGTCGCAGATTGTAAAAAGAGCTTTGGAAAAAGGCAAAATGGGCGGTTTAACCGAGGAGTTTATTCTTAAACTTTTTCAACAGGTGCATAATGAATCTATTTTTCATCAGACGAAGGTGATGGAGAAAAATTGAAATACATTTTTAACGCAAAGAGGCAAAGAGAGCAGAGGAATACAAAAGATATTTGATGATTAACGGTAACGTTTTATGGGGTGCATCTCAAATTGTCGCTACTTCTTTTTCCTTATTGCCGTTGGCTTCAGCCAACGGAGTATAGTAAAAATCCTCATCGGCTTTAGCCAAAAGACCCTTTTGGCTAAAGCCGTATTTTTTTTGTCATTACAATCCGTCAGCTAAAGCAGACGGCAATAAAGAACTTTCAAAAAAATTAAAGCGGCAATTTGATATGCACCCAAATTATTAGTTTAGCCCTTTGATTTTAAATATACTGTTACTAACAGAAATGAAGACCTGATATGACAACCGAAACTAAAAGAATATTACATGCCGCAAGAGGTACTGAACTAAGCTGTAAAGGATGGGTACAGGAAGCAGCTTTGCGAATGCTGATGAATAACCTTGACCCTGCAGTTGCTGAGCGCCCGGAGGACCTGATAGTTTACGGTGGCATAGGCAAGGCAGCGCGTAACTGGGAAGCGTTTGATAAAATAGTTGAATGCCTGCGTGACCTGGAAGAAGATGAAACGCTGATGATACAAAGTGGCAAGCCGGTTGGGGTGTTGCGTTCGCATAAAGATGCGCCACGGGTATTGCTGGCTAATTCGAATTTGGTGGGTAAGTGGGCTACGTGGGAGCATTTCAGGGAACTGGAAAAGAAAGGCCTGATTATGTATGGGCAGATGACGGCCGGTTCATGGATATATATTGGCAGCCAGGGAATAGTGCAGGGCACGTATGAAACTTATTTATCGCTGGCAGACCAGCATTTTGATGGCACCTTAAAAGGCAAACTAAATGTTACTGCCGGTCTAGGTGGTATGGGGGGCGCACAGCCACTTTCTATTACCATGAATGAAGGCGTTTGCCTTGCTGCCGAAGTAGAAGAATGGAGAATTAAGAAGAGAATTGAAACACGCTATTTAGATAAATACACCAACAATATTGACGAGGCCATTGATTGGAGTTTAGAAGCAAAAGAAAAAGGCAAAGCGGTTTCGATAGGAGTGTGTTGTAACGCTGTTGAGTTGTTGCAAAGATTGATTGACAGAAATATTACACCTGATACTTTAACCGACCAAACATCGGCGCACGATGAGTTGATAGGTTATTTTCCTGAGGGGTTGAGTGTTGAGGAGGCAAAGGTTTTAAGAGAGGCTAACCCGGAGCAATATATTGAGAGGTCGCTGGATACAATTGCAAAGCATGTTAAGCAAATGCTTGAATTGCAAAAGCGCGGAGCTATAACTTTTGATTATGGCAATAATATCCGCGGGCAGGCAAAGGATAAAAGAGGAGTAGCCAATGCGTTTGATTTTCCTGGTTTTGTGCCGGCTTATATCCGTCCTTTATTTTGTGAAGGCAAAGGACCTTTCAGGTTTGTGGCTTTAAGTGGCGATGAAAATGACATTCATGTTTGTGATGAAAAATTGAAAGAGCTTTTCCCGGATAACGTTGGGCTTAACCGGTGGTTGAAGCTGGCGAAAGATAAAATTGCGTTTCAGGGATTGCCTGCACGTATTTGCTGGTTAGGCATGGGCGACCGGGAAATTGCAGGTGTTGCCTTTAATGAGCTGGTGAAAACCGGTAAAGTAAAAGCTCCTATTGTGATAGGGCGCGACCATTTGGATGCCGGTTCGGTTGCCTCACCAAACAGGGAAACAGAGGCAATGATGGATGGCAGTGATGCTATTGCAGACTGGCCGATTTTAAATGCGCTGATTAACACTGCTGGTGGCGCCAGTTGGGTATCATTCCATCATGGTGGCGGAGTAGGCATGGGCTACTCGTTACACGCAGGTATGGTTATTGTTGCCGATGGCACTGACGATGCAAAACGCAGGCTTAAACGCGTATTGCATAACGACCCGGCTATGGGTGTTATACGCCATGCGGATGCCGGTTATGAAATTGCGAAAGCTACTGCGAGGGAGTTTGGGTTGGATTTATAACGAAGTGACCGAAAAACCATTTCGCACGGAGTTTAACAGCCGAGAATACAAAGTTGAAACCAATTTCTTTGGGAAAGGAAACCGGATATGAAAACATTTCTTATAAAGGTTGAAAATGACAAGGATGCAGAACTGCTTAAAAGGTTATTGCAATCAGCCCATTTTGAAAGCAAGATTGAAGTCATTGAAGAAGATCCGGATGCCGAAGAAATGCAAATGTTGGAGGAACGTTGGGCAAACTACCTTAGTAACCCATCGTCAGCAATATCTCTTGATGATTTCAAAAAGGAACTGAAAGATTTAATTACAGGTTAATACGGTTGATTCTTCCCCAACTTTTTCAACTCGGTATTTACTTTAGGCCGGTAGGTTTTTTTGCGCTCTTCTAATTTCTTATCGGCGTCCTTTATATCACGTTGAAGCTTATTCAGGCCCTCTACCTGCGAGTTGGTAGGTTGACCCTGGTAGAAGTTGACGCCGGCGTAGATGTCGCTTATTTTATCCCGCATTTTTTCCTCGTCAACAAATATGACTGTGCGGCCTTCTTTAACCGGTACCAGTTCTGCGCGTAACTCTTCAAGGCTGTCGTAATACTCTTTGATTACAGGCGAAAGGCCTATGGCTTCTTTGATTTGTTTTTCTTCCTGTAATACGGAGTCCATTAAAGATGCCAGTTGTTCCTGCATATTGTAGGAGCGCATAATGGCATCGTGGTTTTGGGCTAATTGCTGTGAGGTGGCGGCGCTTTTATCGTCATGCACCAGGTCGAGTTCACCCTCTGCGGTTTTACCGTTCACCAGCACCTTTACTTTATACTTTCCTTCCAGCACCATAGGGCCAATAGTGGAAGCCCAGTCAAGTTTTGAACCACCCTGTGCCACATGTGGCGGTTTTAACCGCATGTTCCAGGTTATTTTGTTGATGCCTTTGCGCTTGGTGCCCGGCAGGTCAACTAAAAAATTACCCGCACTATCGTAAATCTGTACAACCACGTTGCCGCTGTTTACGCGGTCTTTAAGGTAGTAAAGAATGGGCGCCTCTTCAGTACTGTTAGGGCCTGTATAGCCCGCAAACGGCCAGTCGCTGTTATAGTGGCCAATTGAAACCGGTGTTGGGCGCGAGCTTATAGTGGCTACATCTGAATTGAGTAAGTGCTCATTAATTTTTCTGAGCGGCGAGATGTCGTCAACGATTAATACGCCTCTGCCGTGTGTGGCAATTACAAGGTCGTTGGTGCGGGGCTCAATAACCAGGTCGCGCACCATTGCATAATCGGGAATGTGGCCTTTCATTTGCACCCAGTTATTGCCGCCATCAATAGTTACATATAAACCCATTTCGGTGCCCAGAAAAAGCAGGTCTTTGCTTACAATGTCCTCTGTTATTTTGTTGGCGTAACCTTTAAACTGGTCGCTGGATATCAATTTCCAGGTTTTACCCATGTCAGATGATTTGGCGAGGTAAGTTTTTATATCTCCATAAGTGTGATTATCGAACGTAACATAAACTACATTTTTATCAAACCGCGAAGGCATGATACTGGTAATCCAGGTTTGTGCCGGCACTCCGCACAGCTTGTATTTATCGGCAAAATTATTCCAGGTTTTACCGCCATCCTGTGTTAGCTGCAGGTTGCCGTCATCGGTTCCAACCCAAATCATTTTGTCGTTTATGGGTGATTCAGCAAGCGTAAAAATGGTGCAGTGGTTTTCGGCCGAAGTATTGTCGTTGGTTAAGCCACCGCTCTCTTCCTGCTTTAGTTTAGCCGGGTCGTTGGTAGTAATATCGGGCGATATTTTTGCCCAGGTAATGCCGTTGTCTTCGCTTTTGAATAAAAACTGTGCACCCATGTAAATACGTTTTTTACTGGTAGGGCTGCGCACAATGGGCGTGTTCCAGTTAAAGCGGAATTTGGGGTCGCCTTCGCCGGGTTTGGGCTGCACATCCTGCTCCTGGCCGGGTTTTAGTTCAACGCGTGAAATATGGCCGCCCTGATACTCGCTGTAAATCACATCGTGGTCTTCGCCATTAGGCTGTACCCAGAAACCATCGCCGCCGCCTACGTTGCGCCAGTCGGCATTTTTTATACCACCGGGTGCTTGTGATGGCGCGCGCCATGAGCCATTGTCCTGCAAGCCGCAATACACATAATAAGGGTCCTGGTCATCAACCTGCACGTGATATAACTGAGCTACCGGAAGGCTGTTAAGGTATATCCAGTTATTACCCCGGTCAACACTCATATAAATTCCACCATCGGTACCCACATACATTTGCGAGGTGTTTTTAGGATTTATCCAAAGCGCATGCATATCGCTGTGCAGCCATCCCTCTTCATTTTGGGAACGCACCCAACTATAACCACCGTCTTCGCTATACGAAAATTCAAATGCCGGCCGGTAAACGCGCTTTGAATCGAAAGGGTCTACAACAATAGTGCTGAAATAAAAGGGGCGGGCACAAACGTTGTCATCGGCACTTTGTTCTTTCCATGTTTCACCGGCATCAGACGAAATATAAAGGCTTGTTTTCTTCGACTCAATAATGGCCACCATGTTATCGGGTGAAGAAGGAGAAATGGTAATAGCAGCCCTGCCAATAGTATCAGCACTGATTCCTTTCTGAATTTTTCTCCATGTTTTTCCTCCATCGGTTGATTTCATAACTGCACAACCGGGTCCGCCTGAATTAAAGGCATAAGGTTTTCTTCTGAACTGCCATAACGTGGCGTACATGATATCCGGGTTTTTCGGATTAATGGCAAAATCGGCGCAACCGGTTGAATCATTAGCAAATAATATCTTTTCCCAGTTTTTGCCTCCATCGGTGGTTTTATATAAACCCCGGTCGGGCGAGTTGCTCCATAATTTTCCGGGTATGGCTACAAAAACAGTATTAGGGTCGTTGGGGCTGATAATTATTTTGCTGATATGTTCGCTATTGGGTAAGCCCATAAATACCCAGTTTTCGCCTCCATCGGTGGTTTTATAAATGCCATTGCCAATACTTACCGTATTGCGCATATTGCTTTCGCCGGTGCCTACCCAAACTATAT
Organism: Bacteroidota bacterium; assembly: GCA_003165895.1. Taxonomy (GTDB): domain Bacteria; phylum Bacteroidota; class Bacteroidia; order Chitinophagales; family LD1; genus Bog-950. The sequence continues at coordinate 18,194 of PMXD01000055.1, forward strand.
CGGGGTTTGTTTGATCAATGGTTACGGCGCCAATGCTTTGACAATGTTTATCAAACAGCGGTTTAAAATCGGCGCCGCCATTGGTTGTTTTCCAAACCCCGCCGCCTGCTGTGCCTATGTATAATATGCGCGGATCGGCATTAACGCCGTCAATAGCGGTAATCCTTCCACCGGTTACGGCCGGGCCAATATGGCGGGCTTCAAGCTTACCCAGTGAGGCTGATGTAAGTTTTACATTAGTATCGGGGGCGGATTTATCTTTTGCCTTTACTTTTTGCCCAAAACCGGCTATACCCGTTGCCAAAGCCAACACAACGAAGAATATTTTCTTTACCATGATATTGTATTTAGTAATACGTTTTTACTTCTGAAATTGAATTTGTATTAACCAGGGAATGCCTCCTACTTACTTTTGGGTTTATCAAAGGCAGTTGGGTCTAAGGCACCGTTTACTTCTACTTTTGAAAAGTTGATAGGGCCGCCCTGTTCGTTGCCGTTTTCATCTACCGACTGTACCGAGTAAGGAACTATTATACCAAAATCCGTTTTTTTAAAATCGGAGAACGTGAGGTGACCTTTCTCTTCTTTGTCCTTTAGTTTTATGCGGTGAATTTCTTTGAGGATATAATAGGTTTGCGCATCTATATAGTAGTATACCATATCCCCATCTTTGGTGGTAAGCCGGATTTTAAATACGTCGGTACCATCCATATCATCTGTGCCCAGGTATTCGACTGCGTATCCTTTCTCTTTATAATTGAGTAATAAACTTTGCGGGTCGGATGAAAGTTTTTCAGAGCGGATATCGTTGGACGACATGGGGTCGGCATCCCTTTTTCCGCTGAAGGGATTATAAGTCCACCCGCTATCGGCGCGCAAAGCCCTTTTACTGGTCATGCCCTGCCAGGAGAATTCTGTTAATGCACCTTTAAATGGTTTTATCAGTTGTATCTCGGTTACGGGCGCCAGCATGCCGGGCCCCAGTTGCATATTACCGGTATATTGCATGGAGGTTACCCTGGCCCATTTTTCTTTACCGCCAATGGCATCAAAGTGTTTGTTAATGATGTCATCGGCTGTTTGTGCAAATAAGCGGCCACCGGCCACCAGCAGTAATACTAAAATAGTGCTGCGCATAGTGCTGTTTGTTTAAAAGGCAAATTACTAATCTTTCGCAATAGTTTTTTTTCGGCGGTGTTGAACCACTAGTGTTCGAAACGTGCAAAGTGCCAACAGCCGGCCTCACCCGCCCTCCGCTTCGCTGGGGCACCCTCTCCATCGCAAGCGATAGAGAGGGAACAGGATAGGTTAAAATTGACCACTGTTTCAAGGTTTCGAACACTAATAGTGCTGAACGAGAAACTGCCGGAATTTTTACCCCGGTATATGGCAGAATAGATAACTTCGGTTTTTAAGTTGCGGAATACAATACATGGATTTAATTTGTTGAAGAAATGAGAACACAAAGTAATTTTTTACAAGGTTTTGTAAACTGGCTGGAAGCCAGGCGCATTATAAACCTGTTGCTGGTTTTCGCCTATTTTATTTTCATTTTTTTAATGCATGTGCCCTGTGCAAAACTGTCGGTATTTACAGAGCATTTTTTTACGCTACCTGTTTATAATAAAGTTGTGATAGGTGTTTGCATTGTGCTGCTTACCATTTACCTGGCCCTTATTTATATGCAGTTTAAAAAGCACACGGATAACAGGCTGCATAAAATCATTTACCTGCTGCTGTGCCTGTTTTTTATCATTCTTCATTTCAATATCATGTTTGAAATGAATATTGAAATCATTCACGTTTTTCAATATTCCATACTGGCATTTCTGCTTTTTCCGTTAACGCGGCGGTTTGGGGCGGCGGTATGTTTTGCCATACCCTTTATGCTTGTTGATGAATGGAACCAATACATTAACCTGTACCCGGGCTTTGTTCAGTATTTCGAATTTAATGATGTGATACTGGATATTAATGGCTGCGCAATGGCAGTGATTACCCTTTATATTGCAGGTGTAAGGGGCGCAGAAAATATGAAGCCGTTATGGAAGAGGCCGGAATTTATATTGTTGTTTTTGGGAGGGATTATAACTGCGGTTGCTGTGCAAACCTGTTTTATATCCTTGTATGCGGCTGACAAATGTGCCAATACCTGGCTAGTATTAAATATAGTACCGGAAGCACCAACCTTTTGGCGGAAGTTTCCGGGAAGGGATGTGGTGTATCATATTATGCAACCGCTGGAGGCAATGATAAGTATTGGGGTGCTTGCTTTTTTTTATTTCGGATTGGATTCTTTCAGGAGCGAAACAAAATAACTTTCGGTGATAGCAAAAAAATACCCATGAGGTTTGCCTCATGGGTATTTTTTTAAATGGAGAACTCTTTATTAGTTAGTTCCAAACAGGTAAACGATAGAGTTTGAACCTGATGTGCTTTGTGCAACTGATACAAAAGCATATTCCATGTGAGGCTCAAGATCTTTAGGTATTATTTTGTAAACGCCAGGGGCTACTTTTTCATAATCCAGTTTAGCGTAGTCTTTTTTAGTTGATTTACCACCTGCGCCGTAAGCTGCAAATGCACTGGTGTTAACCAAATCAACTGAACGTGATTTTGAACCGTGCTGAACTTTGGTTAAATAAAAAACTGACTCAGGGTCGGTTTCAGCATCGTTAAGTTTAACTATGAAAACCACATCCTTATTTACTTTAACCGGTGATGCAGGGTCTGTAAAGTTAAGGTAAGTACTAGTGTCATGTCAAGTTAAAA
>PMXD01000224.1 GCA_003165895.1 Bacteroidota bacterium
ACGGAATCCCGTATAAATTCAAAACCACATATTAAATAGCCGCATAAAAGTTAATTTAAATCCTAAATTGCAACGTACCTAATTTTATTTCAAAGTCCTGACCGCAAATAATCTCTCAAAGCACTTATGAATAATTTTAAAGAAAAAGCAAACTTCCTCTGGTCAATTGCAGACCTCCTGCGCGGCCACTATAAACAAGCAGATTACGGCAAAGTAATTTTACCCCTTACTGTCAATGTCATTAATTTCTCTTTTAATTATTCGNNGGGCGGCTGTTGGGAATGCGACATTTGGTATGTAGCCAATTACCAAGCCCGGCTTCTGCTGGTGAACTGTTTTTAAGGGCCATAAAATTTCAATTTATCTGTTAAACTGTTCAATTCTGTCATAATTCATATTTTAGCCACTGCCTTTGATATAAAACGGGGGCATATCAAAACCGAATACATGCAAAAAAGACTTTTGCCACACTTGGCCGCAGTGCTTATTTTTTCGCTGCTTACTGTAGTATATTTCCTGCCATACTTTCAGGGCATGACCTTAAACCAGGGCGATGTTTCGCAATGGGAGGGCGCCAGCAAAGAGATAGCTGACTGGAACAAAGCCCATCCGGATGAACCGGCTTTATGGACCGATGCTATGTTTGGGGGTATGCCAACGGTACAGATTTCGCTGGCCTTTCCGGGTAATTATGTAACCAGGGTTTATAACCTGATAGGTGTTCCGTTTCCTTATTCATCATCATTTATGTTTATGATGTTTATAGGGTTTTATATCTTTTTGCTGTGCCTGGATGTGAGCCCCTGGCTGGCTATTGCGGGGGCGATAGCGTACGGGCTTTCGTCGTTTATGCTTATCTCAATTGAGGCGGGGCACAATACTAAAGTACAGGCTATGTGCCTGATGGCGCCGGTAATAGGTGGGGTGATACTTACTTACCGGAAAAATATTTTGCTGGGGGCTGCAGTTACCGCGCTGTTTTTGAGTATGATAATTTCGGCAAACCACCCGCAGATAGTTTATTACCTTTTAATAACGCTGTTGTGCTTAGCCTTGTATTATTTTATAAGCGATATACTTGAAAAGCGCGTTGTTCATTTTATTAAAGCTTCGGCGGTTTTGGTGGTTGCGGCTTTGCTGGCACTGCTTCCAAACGTTGCCAGCTTGTGGTCTACACAGGAGTACGTTAAAGAAACCATGCGTGGCGGGGCAACGGAGCTTACGGAGAAGAAGCAACAGGCTAAAGGTGGTGGGTTAGATTTTACCTACGCCACTGAATGGAGCTATGGCTTGTTTGATGGAGAGATACTTTCAGTTTTAATACCGGATATAAAGGGCGGCTCATCGGGTGGCGAGTTGAGCGATGAATCGGCAACTTACAAGGAGCTTACCGGTAAAGGAGTGCCTGAAAGCAGCGCAAGGGGCTTTATTCAGCGCGCGCCTTTGTATTGGGGTGCACAGCAGTTTACATCGGGCCCGGTTTATTTTGGGGCTGCAATTGTTTTTCTGTTTTTGTTAAGTATGCTTATAGTGCGCAACCGTATAAAGTGGGCTTTGCTGGCGCTGGTTATAATTTCAGTAATACTGGGCGTGGGAAGAAATACTTTTATCTACCATTTTATATTCGACTACCTGCCTTATTTTAATAAATTCCGTAACCCATCTATGGCGTTGGCAATTGCACAGTTAGCTGTGCCGGCAATTGCTTTGCTTGGGTTGAATGAGTTGATTACCGGCAACTGGAAAAAAGATGAGCTTATTAAAAGCTTAAAAATAGCGGGAGGTGTAACCGCCGGTATTGTAGTGGTTTTTGGCCTGTTGGGTAGTTTCTTCTATGGCTTTGTGGCAGATAGCGATAAGCACTGGTACGATAACAACCAGGGATGGATTTTGGATGCACTGAAGAAGGACAGGGCAAGTTTGTTGTTCTGGGGTTCGGTGCGGTCCCTGGTTTTTATAGGCGCTGCATTTGGATTGGTTTGGGGTTTTGTGCAGAAAAAGGTTTCGCAGTCAATTTTAATTGGTGGATTGGCGATAGTGTTTTTAGTTGATGCCTGGATGATTGACAGGCGGTATCTGAACAATGATAATTTTGTTGACGTAAGTAAATACCAGAGCAACCATACACCTACGCAGGCCGACCAGGATATTTTAAGAGACCCGGACCCGCACTATCGTGTTTTTAACTTAACGCAAAATCCTTTTAATGATGCTATGACTTCATATTTCCACCAGTCGGTGGGTGGTTATAGTGCAGTTAAATTGCAGCGTTACCAGGATTTGATAGAGAACCAGATATCGAAAAACAATACAGCAGTATTGCAAATGCTGAATACGAAATATGTAATAACCGAAGGGCAGGATAAACAACCACGCGCTCAACGTTTTCCGGGCCTTGGAAATGCATGGTTTGTGAAAGAGATTAAATGGGCTAAGAATGCGGATGAGGAGATGGCCGGCCTAACCAATTTTGACCCGAAAAATACCGCCGTGGTTGATGAACGGTACAAAAAAGATGTGCCTGATAATGCTATTGGTAATGATTCGGCGGCAATGATAAGGATGAAGGAATATACACCTAATAAGGTTACTTATTTCTATAATACCAGTTCGGGCCAGGTGGCAGTATTTTCGGAAATTTATTACGATGGAAATAAAGGATGGAATGCTTATTTAGATGGCAAGGCGGTTCCGCATTTCCGTGCTGATTATGTTTTGCGTGCTATGGCATTACCGGCAGGTACCCACCAGATTGAATTTAAGTTTGAGCCTAAGAGTGTTGTGCTGGGAAATAAAATTGCCTATGCGGGTTCGTTCTTACTTTTTGCCTTTGTTTTTGGCACCCTGGGATTTGCCGGATATAGAAAAATGAAAGAAATAGAAGCCGAACCACAGCCTGAACCTAAACCGGTTGTAACGCCAACGGCTACAAAAACCGGTAAAAAGAAGTGAGCAAAAAGGTTTTAATATTTACATATTACTGGCCGCCTGCCGGAGGAGTTGCCGTGCAGCGGTTTCTGAAATTTTCGAAATTTTTACCGGAGTTTGGCTGGGAGCCAATTATCGTTACGGTTAATAAAGGTAGTTATCCTTATTACGATGAATCGTTGCTGAAAGAAGTTTCGCCGGAATTAAAGGTATATCGCACCAAAACTTTTGAACCATTTGAACTTTACAATTTGCTAAGGGGCCAGAAGGGTAAAACAATGCCGCTGGTGACTGTAGGTGCTAATAAAAGCAAAACAATTTTTCAATCCATTACTGAATATATAAGGGCTAATTTTTTTGTTCCGGACGCGCGTAAAGGTTGGGTGCCATATGCCGTTAAGCAGGCGGAAGAAATTTTAAGTAAAGAGAAAATAGATGCTATTATAACCACAGGCCCGCCGCATTCGGCGCATTTGATTGGGCTGGAGTTAAAAAAGAAGTTCGGGTTGAAATGGATAGCTGATTTACGCGACCCCTGGACAGGTATTGTATACAACGAAATGCTACCGCGCAGCGAAGCCACCAGGCGCAAGGACCTGGAGTTGGAAACGCAGGTACTTAAAACGGCAGATTGCACGGTTGTAATAAGCCCGGGTATGAAAGAGCAGTTTGAAGATAGGGCAAAGAAGATTGAGGTAATATTTAACGGGTACGATGAGGCTAATTTTCAATTGGCTGCAAATATGGCAATTAAGCCAGGCGAAAGTTTTATTATCCGGTATATAGGTAATTTAATGGCCAGTCAGAATACACCTGATTTGTGGAAGGCTATCGCTGAGCTGCGAAAAACTATCAGTGCCAACATAAAACTGGAGTTTACCGGCCGTGTAGATGCGGAGATACAAAACAGCATTGCCGCAGTTGGTTTAAATGACATCGCTACCTACAATCCATTTACCGATCACCAGGCTGCTATTGATTTAACCCGAAGTGCAGGTTTATTGCTATTTGCCATTTTTAATTTGCCTAACAGCAAACTGGTAATTACCGGTAAGATATTTGAATATCTGGCATCGTGCAGCGAAATAATTTCTTTTGGCCCGGTGGATGGCGATGCCTCGGCTATTTTGGAAAGTGTTGGCCGTAAGTCGATGATTGGTTTTAATGACTATACTGAAACCCTGAAGCAATTGCAGGCGGCTTATACTTACTGGCAACAAAACGGTGCCGCATTTAAATATACTGACCGGAGGTTTGAAATATACAGCCGGCGTAACCAATGCCAGGCACTGGCGGAAATTCTGAATAGCCTTTGATTCATGGTTAAGCTTTCTTTATAGCCATTGTTTTTATAAATTATTCCTGGAATAAGTTAATGTGGTTTAGGATTTTCATCTTATATTCAACATAAATAAGAAGCAGTTTTATTAATGTGATGCGTGGTATATGTTGAACTGGTTGACCCCTAAACTTATTCTTTTATCAGCACTTATTGCGTTACTTGCCTGTAATGGACAGGCCCAGGTAGCGTTTCATAATTTCAACAGCAATGATGGTTTACCGAGCAATGAGGTTTACTGCGTGTACCAGGACCATGACGGTTATATGTGGTTTGCTACCGACCACGGAATAGTAAAATATAACGGCTACAGTTTTAAAACCTATACCACTGCCGACGGACTTACTGACAATACGGTATTAGAAATAAAAGGAGATGAGGAAAACCGGATTTGGGTGTTAACCTTGTCGGGGGGGATGTGTTATTTTGATGGCAAACAATTTGCACCGCATCCGAATAATGGAGCTATTAAGAAACTTTTCTCCAGGCAGTTGCCTACTTCTTGGGAGGTGCTATCTAATATGCAGGTTTGGTTAGGATTTGTGGAGCAGGGGTTTGCTGAAATTAACAAAAAAGGAGAGAAGTTTTTTGCCAGCAGCGATACCGTAAAAGTTCATGGAGATAGCGTCCATATCTATGTTCTGCACCTGGATACGGGCAGATATGTTTACTGTTCTCTCTTAGCCCGAAAAATGCGGGAGGTACATGATCCATCGGTCAGTAGCTTTGATATATACAATGTGGGATCTATATTTAGCCGCGTAAATTTTAAATTCCTGATCCTAAACAATCGGGAAATATTAATGGGTTTAGAAAGGTTTTTAGTGTTTATAGATAGCTCCAGAAGTGTATACCAAAAAGAATGGCCCCGGAATAATATAATTCTGAAATTGCAGCAGACCAATGACGGAAAAATATGGATGCTGCAAAAAAATAATGCAAGCTATTGTTTGCAGGTTGATGGCCATCAGATTAGAACGATTGATTCCATTACTTTTACAAAAAGCGCATCTAATATATTTATAGACTATCAGAGCAACCAATGGGTTACCTCGCTGGATCAGGGGGTGTACATGGTACCTAATAAAAGGGTGAGAATATTTAGTATTCCTAATGCGTCGCTTTCATACAAATTATCCTGTCTTAATAGTAACGGAAAGGACCTTTATGTTGGTTTACCGGAAGGGAGAATGCTAAAAGTAGACAAGGAATTAAAGGCCGGTATATCCTCGGGTCCGAACAACGGCAAAGGCCCCACCTCAATTGCAAGCATAGCTTTTAAGCTAAATGGAGCACCCCAATCTAATCTTGATACTTCATTCTTGTGGTATGACGGCCTTTACTTTTATCACACTAAAATATTACAGGTAGATGACCAAGAGACCCTGGTTGGGGCTACCAATGGTTTTGCCTTATTGACTAAGTCGCGGAAGGCTATTTTTAATTCACATCAATTGGGCTTTTATAAAAGGGTTACCGAAATATGTGAAATTTCATTGAAAAGGTATTTAGTAGGGACTCTTACCGGGCTTTATTATTACAATATGCGGGATGGCAATACGATTAAAGAGGAACCTTATTTCAAAGATATGCGTATTACTGCTGCAAAAAGTTTTAAGGATGAGTTATACGGAGTGGCTTCCAGAGGTAAAGGCGTTGTTCTCAGCATTAAAAATAAGTTTTATCCTATAACCGAAACAAACGGTTTAATAAGCGATTTGGCAGAGGACCTGTATTTTGAAAATGATTCGGTTTTATGGGAGGTTACTTTTAAAGGTATCAGTAAAATCTATTTTAAGCTGCATGGCGATTCGCTTGTTACCAGGATAAAAAATTATACAAAAGATGATGGCCTTTGCAGTAACCAGGTAAATGGCATAATGGGGTTTAATGGTTTTATCTGGCTGGCTACAAACGAAGGTCTGTGTTATTTCCGTCCCCAGGATCTTTCAGAAGAAACATCAGAACTGCCACTTTTTTTTGGTAATATTTCAGTAAATGGTATAAGGCGCCCAGCTGATAGCCTGGTTCTTACCCATGATGAAAACAACATTTATATTGAATTTAACGCCTTGTATTATAAAGCTATTCAAGGCATCAGGTACAGGGTGCGCTTAAAGGGTATCGGCCCGTGGAAGTATACTGACCTCAATTTTATTCAATATTTTAGTCTGCCGCCGGGCGAATATCAGTTTGAAGTTGCTGCTGATGACAAAGATGGAAAATACAAGTCGGACGTTCATGTCTTAAAATTTACTATTAAGCCCCGTTTTGTTGATACCGTCTTGTTTAAAGTTCTGATAGCCCTGGCTTTGTTTTTTATAATTATGTTAGTAGGGTACACTTTTTTCAGTTACCAAAAGTTAAAGTCAACCAACATTATAAAGTTATTACAGTCGGAGTTTAAGGCTTTGAGTTACCAGATAAACCCGCACTTTATTTTTAATGTGCTGAATTCTATTCAATATTATATCCTTAAAAAGGATACTGATAATGCCGTACATCTGCTGGGCTCTTTTGCTTTATTGATACGCAGGATAGTCAACAATTCGCGGCAGCAGTATATCGGCATTATTGAAGAAGTAGAATGTTTAAAGGAGTATATGGACCTTGAAAAAATGCGATTGGATAATAAGTTTGAATACACAATAAATATTGATAGCAGTATTGATATTGAGGACAAAAATATTTTGCCGATGATAATGCAGCCTTTGGTTGAGAATAGTATCTGGCATGGAATTGTGCCCTCATCAAAACCCGGTATTATAAGTATTGATTTCAGGAAAGAAAAAGGAGCAGTTATTTGTAAGGTGGAAGACAACGGTGTGGGAATTAATACGTCTATAAATAAAGAAAAAAGCCAGAACAATCTTTCGCTGGCCATGAAAAATGTGAGCGAGCGGCTTAAAATAATAAGCGAACTGAATGATAGTACCTGGGCGATAAAAACAGAGGATAAGTCAGTCAGAGATCCTTCGCAATCGGGTACCATTGTAACTATTGTATTTCCTGCATTAAAAGAGCGAACATGAAAAACATTAACTGTGCCATTATTGAGGATGAACCGCTGGGGGCCAAAAGCCTGGAGTCTTTATTGGAGAATAATCACCCCGAATTTATTGTAAGGGGCTTTGCAAAAACGCTGGACGAGACACGCAAAATATTGTTGGATAAAGATATTACGCTATATTTTGTAGATATAGAACTGCTGGACGGAAATATTTTTGAAGTGCTGAAGGAGGTGGAATTGGGAAAAGGGAAATACATCGTTTTTACAACTGCCTACGAGGAGTTTGGGGCCAAAGCTTTTAACTACCCGGCCCTGCATTATTTAATGAAACCGATTAACCCGGACGAGCTTGCCAAAGCCATAAACCGTTACATGGAAGTGGCCTTTAATGAAGTAAGCAAGGATGGTAAAAGCGAAACGGAAAATTCTATTGCTGAATTTGGTAAAAACAAGCTGGTACTACCTACGCAAAACGGCAACTCATTTATTGATATTAATGCTATAGTGCGAATCCAATCCTCGAACAAATATTCGGTAGTATTTACCACCGATAGAAAGCAACATATTGTAGCTAAGCCATTGGCCCGGTTTGAGGAGGTGCTTGAATCGAGAGGTTTTTTGCGTACGCACGACAGCCATATCATTAACGTGGCGCATATTGCTGCGTACATTAAAGGCAAGGGAGGTGAGTTAGTGATGGTTGATGACAGCCATGTACCGGTTTCGGCCCGCCGCAAAGACGCGTTATCTGCTATTTTGAAAAACATTATTTAGGAAACCCGCCTGATTGTTACAACCGGTTTTGAAAAACTATAATTATTAAGCGCTGTTTTAGATACGCTTACCCCATTAACCGGTACGTTTACTCCGTATTCGGCTACACTTACGAAATCTTATCAAAGATCCGGGTGCTAATTCCGATATTCACTTTAGAACAACGAAGGGCCTGTAATCAAATCTGATACACCTTTGTACGTTTTAAATGTTTTGCTGACATTGAGCATGGATGCACATACGGATAATCCGGTGTGCATCATGTTTTTTAGGGGGTACCGGTACGAAGAAACCCGGTTTAAAGGTCTCCTTTTCTAAGATGTGTTAAGCATTGGCTGTTCAAAGTCGGTCTGCCTCCCTAAAATCAAGTAATTAGCTACTTTAGCGCTATGTGTGGTATTGCAGGTTTTATTGATTTTAATAAGCGCTCAGGAATGGGCGAGCTTAAAAAAATGACTGATGCCGTTGTTCACCGGGGCCCCGATGACAGCGGCTATGAATTATTTGAAGACAAGCAAGCCAATATTGGTTTTGGTTTCAGGAGGCTTTCAATTATTGACCTTTCTCCGCTTGGGCACCAACCGATGCACTTTGCTGAGGCGGGCTTGACCATCATATTTAATGGCGAAGTTTATAACTACGCAGAACTGCGAAATGAACTTGAAGCCTTAGGCTATACCTTTAAATCGGGCTCTGATACGGAAGTAATACTTAAAAGCTATGCTAAATGGGGAACAGCCTGCGTTGATAGGTTTATTGGCATGTTTGCTATTGCTATTTACGATGAGCGAAACGCGCAACTGGTATTATTCAGAGACCGTGCAGGGGTAAAGCCATTATTCTGGTATTTTAAAGATGGTCTGTTATTGTTTGGGTCTGAGTTAAAGTCGTTTCATCAGCATCAGGGTTTTCAGAAAAGCATCAATTTTAGCGCGCTATCGCTTTACTTTCAGCGGGGGTATATTTCGGCGCCGTACACCATTTTCGAAAATACCCGTAAGTTGATGCCCGGCCACTTTTTAATCATTAATCTTCAAACCCATGCAGTAACCGAAACCAAATATTGGGATGTTACTGATTGCTACAATCAGCCGAAATTAAATATAAGCTACGAAGAGGCTAAAACTGAAATTGAGCGGCTAATGCTTTCGGCATTTCAATATCGGATGATAGCGGATGTACCCGTGGGGGTATTTTTAAGCGGGGGATATGACTCAACAGCTGTTACCGCTCTGTTACAGAAAAACAGTGCTCAAAAAATAAAGACCTTTACTATCGGTTTTGAGGATCCGAAGTTTAACGAGGCTCCCCATGCACTGGAAGTCGCCCGCCATCTGGGCACAGAACATTATGAGCATACCTGTACTTACAAAGATGCGCTTGACATAATACCCCAATGGGCTGATATTTATGATGAGCCTTTTGGTGACATTTCGGGGATACCTACTACGCTGGTGAGCCGCATTGCGCGTAAGCAGGTTACCGTGGCGTTATCTGCAGACGGGGGTGATGAAATTTTTGCCGGTTATCCGAAGTATTTTAAGGGGGTGAAACGCCTGGGACAATTAGACAAAATGCCGGTTTTTTTGCAGCGTGTGTTTGGTGAATTAGTGCCGAATACAATTAATGCCGATATCGCAGTACAAGATAAAAGGAGCAAACTAAAAGACTATTTCGGTGCCGGCGATGCCGTTAAGAAATTCGACATTGTATCTCAGGCCATGACTTTTTATGAAACACAGCGATTATTAAGTAAGGATATTCAATATTTACCCACACCCTTTGATGAGGGAACTTTATTAAACAACACCAATGATTTGCTATCAAAATTTCAGGCCACCGAATATAAAACATATATGGTGGATGATATTCTGCAAAAAGTTGACCGGGCCACTATGAGTGCCAGCCTGGAAGGCAGAGAGCCGTTTTTAGATCAGCGGATTATTGAATTTGTATCGCGGTTACCGTCAGATTTTAAATACCGCCATGGGCAAGGTAAATTTATTTTAAAAGACATAGTGCATAAGTACGTTCCGAAGCAATTAATGGAGCGGCCCAAAATGGGATTTGGAGTGCCATTGGAGAATTGGTTGAGGGTGGAACTGAAGGATATGTTAATGGATAACATTAACGTTGAGATACTTAAAAAACAAAATATTTTTGAAGTAGATAAAGCAATTCAAATAAGGGATAAATTTTTGAGGAATGAACCAATGGATTTTCAAAGACTTCATTATCTATTTATGTTCCAGTTATGGTATGCTAAATGGATGAAAATTTAAAGCCAGTAATGATAACTTTAAGTTATATACTGGCCCGTGAAAAATGAAAAATCGGAAAACCAAGGGTTGTTAAACACTACAAATCTGCATTTGGGAAGGTACCTATGCTTACGTTTACACCAAAAAAACCAGTGATTACACCAATTTATACTACGTTTGCCCGGAATGGCTTTATAATGCTATAACTTCTTATACATTTACGTAAAATTTATAAGCATGAAAAAAGTTGCCTTTACCCTCCTGGCCTTGTGGTGTGCCTTTTTAACTGATGCTCAGTCCTGGACTCAAAGCGCCAATTTGCCGGCTTTGGGTCGAAGAGGGGCCGTTTCATTGAGTATAAATGGAGAGGTTTATGTAGGTGGTGGCCTGGATTCAGCAGGCGTATTACTAAGCGATTTTTATATGTATGATCCCGGTACCAATACCTGGACACAGAAAGCTAACCTGCCCGTCAACCTTGGCGGGAGTGCCTGCTTTACAGTTAACGGTAAGGGGTATTTGGCTAGCGGCGCCTCCGGAACCGGTAATGCGATAAGCAATGTGTATCAATACGACCCGGTATTGGACCAATGGACAGCCGAAGCGACATTTCCGGGCACAGCACGTGAAAACTCTTACGGTTTTTCTATTGGTGACACGGGATATGTTTTTGCGGGTTTCGGTGGGTCTGAGTTGAATGATCTTTGGGCGTATAATACGGATAATAACACCTGGACACAAAAAACTTCTATGCCTTCATCGGTAAGAAGTACAATTTCAGGCTTTGTAATAAATGGCGTTGCTTATACTGGTTTGGGTGAATATAACAGCTCTCAAAATTATGCTTCAGACATTGGTGCATACAATGCAGCAACAAATAGCTGGACTACGATTGCCCAATTTCCGGGCCATTTGCGTTCCGGGCAAATAAGTTTTACTATCGGGAATATTGGATACATGGGATTAGGAGAATACGATTCATCGGGTACTAATGTTTATTTAAGCGATATTTATCAATATAATCCTGGCACTAATTCCTGGTTGCAGGCAGGTAATTTTCCCGGACCCGGAACCAGTACTGCAACTGGCCAGAATGTTGGAGATTTAATTTATGTAGGGTTGGGCTCAAACAATGTTTTTCAAACAGACTGGTGGAGATATATCTATCATGTAGGAGTTACTATGGCTGCCGGGCAAACCGTTTGCAGTGGAAGTAACCTGATATTAAATCCCACCGTTACCGGCGCTATACCACCCATAACCTATTCATGGTCGTCAACCGGCGATTCTTTAAGTTGCGATACCTGTGCTAATCCATCTGTAACGCTTACACAAAATTCTACGTTTGTTGTTGCAGTTACTGATGCAAATAATACGGTGGCTTACGACACAGTAACTTACTCAGTATCACCTACCGGCAGTACTATACAGGCAGCTTTGACAAATACTAATATTTCGTGCCTGAATTCCACGGATACTACTACTGCAATAGTTACGAATGGGATTACCCCTCTTACATTCCAATGGGGAGATGGAACTTCGGGAACGGGAGTTTCGCCTGTTTTGCATACTTATGGCCAGGCAGGGGTTTATATATTTACTGTAATAGATTCGGCAGGATGTTTAAGCTCAGTTTTTGATACAGTACTTAATACGTCTGTAGCTATAACATTGGCGAATACCGTATCTCCTATCTGTTTATATGATAGCTCAGGAAAAATATTTGTAAACGTAACTGGTGGCACGCCTCCTTATACTTATTTATGGTCAACAGGTTCAACAACAGATTCTACCACGGGGCTCGCTGCCGGAGATTATGCGGTTACAGTAACTGATGCAACCGGTTGTTCAACACAGTTTTTTTATGAATTGAACCCGGCAGGCGATGTGTGGGATTACTACGTTTATTTAAATGGAACTGAGCCAAATTGCTCTAATAACGGAACGCTTGTTATTACTCCTTATGGTGGTACTGCACCCTTTAACTACCTTTGGAGTAACGGAGCGATGACCCAAAGTGTTCAGAATCTTGGAGCGGGAAATTATAGTGTTGTTGTAACGGACTCTGCAGGTTGTCCGCGTACTGCTACAGGGAGTTTAAGTTATAACTGTGCCAGCGTTATCAGCGGTTATGTTTTTGTTGATTCAAATCAGAATTGCTCTTTTGATTCAGCAGAGTACATTATTCAATACGTATTTGTTACAGCAACATCTGCCGCTACAGGGTATACCTATTACGGCACTACAGATTGGACCGGTTTATATACTATTGTTGTTGATGACACAGGCACCTATAACCTGCAGGTTGCCAATTATGAGGAACAATGTTCAAATTATACACTGTGCGGCAATCCGAGCCAAAACATTACTATTCCTATACTGGGAGACTCTTCAACAAACAACAATTTCGGTGCGCCTTACACTACAGGATTTGATTTGACCATACATCCGGGATGGACAAGCGCTGACCCTGGTTTTCAGAAAGAATATTGGGTGATGCCTTATAGCCAGGCGAACGTTCCATTTGCCGGAACTGCTACTATTGTGTTTACTTATGATTCAAATTTGATTTACCAATATAGCCTTCCTCCGCTTCCTGTGGTGGATACAGTAGCTCATACCCTTACCTGGACCGACGATTCAGTGTCATGGCCCAGCTTTGATTGGTATAACGGAAGGTTCCAGAGCTTCTTTATGGTTCCTACAACTTTGAGTATTGGTTATTTACTGCAGAGCAGTTTTTATATTACACCTACAGTTGGAGATTGTGACAGCACCAATAACTTCCTAAGCTTCTCTGAATCAGTTATCGGCTCACATGATCCGAACGAGAAGACGGTTAGCCCGGCAGGTACAATACCTGAAACAGATTCAATACTTACCTACACTATCCATTTCCAGAATACCGGAACAGATTCTACGCACTTTATAATAGTGGTTGATACACTATCAACGGCATTAAACCCTACAAGCGTTCGTAACGTTGCTTCAAGCTATCCATACTCTAAATTCAATGTTACAGGTAAAGGAATACTTACCTGGGAATTTAACCCATATAGCCTTGTTGACAGCCTCCGCGATCCATCCGGAAGCAAGGGTTTTGTGACCTTCCAGGTTAAGAAAAACGCTAATCTGCCAATTGGAACCAATATCAGTAATACGGCTACTATTTATTTCGATTATAATAGCGGTGTAGTTACAAATACTATTACTGATACTGTGGTACTGGCCCCATCGGCTATTTCCGTGGTTCAGCCTGATAACGTTTCAGTGCAGGCCTTCCCGAATCCATTTACCGATGCTACAAATGTTGTTGTAACCGGTTTAAATGAAAAGTTTGATTTTGAACTTTACGATGTAACGGGACGATTGGTTAAAACGATGCCTTCTATTCAGAACAAACAATTCCAGGTAAACCGCGATGATCTGGCTTCGGGAGTTTATTTATACCGGATTGTGGTAAATAACAAGCAGGTAGCTATTGGCAAATTAGCCGCGCAATAGGACTGCTGAAATTTATTTCAAAGGCCGCTAAAGTTTAGAACTTTAGCGGCCTTTTTATTTTTTAGTGCGATGAGCTATTTTATCAAATATTTGTGTCTCTGATCTTTGGAACCACAGCTTTAGCAATTAACTATTTTTCGGGAACCATTTCAAATTGCAACTCGGATGGTGGAAAGATGTAACAAAAGCTGGCCTCATAATATTCCTGCATCCCGGAATTAAAATTAAAGAGAGGTTGAATGATCCATTTATAAAACAGATTCCGTAGTGGGAATTCTGAAGACCTGAATACAATTTTGCGGTGAGTTGTTTTAAATTTTATGTTATTGTAAAAGGCAGGCACTTTTCGTTTTAACTGGTTTTCTGTTCTGCTGAAATAATCAAAGGTGTAAAGGCCAAAAAATCTTTTATGGGTATAATCTGAATAATAATGAGGGTTGGCAAAATGCGGTACCGTTACAAAGTTTTTGCCTCCCGGTTTAAGTATGCGATGGATGTCGGCCATTAAAAGCTCGAAATTCTGAATATGCTCCATAAAGTGATGAGAGTGTACCTCATCAACTGAATTATCAGGGATCATTTTAAGGCCTTCTTCAAGATTTGTTACATAATGAACTCCATCCAGCGCAAGGTGATCTATTCCAATAATATCCTGTGGCGGATTAGGGCCACAGCCAAGCTCGATTACCACTTTGTTTCTTTCGTTTATTTCTTTCAAAAGTTGTTCGGTAGTCCAGCTCATTTTATTCGTTTAAAAAATCAAGTAATTGTTTGGTACAAACGTTGTAACTATATTTTTGCTCGGCAATTTTTCTTGCCTTCAATCCCATTTCTCTGCGTAAAGCTACATCTTGTTGTAGTTTTTCAAATGCAGATAACCAGTCTTTTTCAGTTTCTGCCAAAAAGCCGGTTTCACCGCCTATCACAATATCTGCATTTATTCCGTAAGGTGAAGCAACTGCGGGTTTACCTGCGGCCATGTATAAATATAGCTTATAGCCGCCTTTCATTTTTGACCACTCGTCGTTACTTAAAGGCATAATGCCAATATCAATACGGCCAAGGGCTTCCACCTCGGCTTGCTCGCTCCAGGTTATGCACTCAATATCAATGCCCGGTAAAGCCATTTCTCCGCCCACAATCAAAAGCTTAAAAGGTATTTTACCGGACATTTTCTTAAAAACGGGCTCAATATTTTTAAGGTAAGGGGCAGTCCATGGAGAGCCTATCCAACCAATTGTGAAAATATCCTGAACCCGGTTTAGGGGAAGAATAACATCGGTATTGACTGGGGAGAAAACTACCCGGCAGGCTTTGTTGTAGGGTTTAATATAATCACGCAGGTGAGGGGTAGCTACAATAACTTTATCTACGTATTGCATCACTATTTCAAACTCCTCCTTTGAATAAGAGTAAATTGCGTCATCAAAATCGAAGCATATAATGGCACCTTTTTGTTTGAGTTGTTCAAATTGCCATTTTTCCAAAAACATGGTTTGAATATACACCAAATCGTATCTGACAAACAGGATACAAAAATTGCGCTTAATGGTGAACCAAGCTTTCAAAAAGGCAAAAACTACTCTTTCAAAGAAAGTATCTCTTTTTAATATGCCGATTCTTGGGGCCCAGGTATAGTAAAATTGCCCGGTCATCCGGTCAAAATGATTAAGCACCCGGATGCGGGCGCCACCCTGGTCGCGGTAGCCTCCGGTAATAAGTAAAGCCTTCCTTCGTTTCATCTTTGGCGGTAAATATCTGAATTCCCCAAATTTTATTAGCGGCCGCAAGGAAAGGTTTTTTTTTACATTTGCCACAAAATTAAAAATGATAAATTTTGTTTCGCCCAAGAGTGGTAAAAGCTTAATAAAGCGCGGGGATCAACTGGTAACCGATAGTGGGGAAAGCTTTCCGGTAATAAATGGCATACCCAGGTTTGTTACGCCTGATAATTATGCCAATGCATTTGGCTTGCAATGGAAGAATTTTGCAAAAACGCAACTGGATAGTTTTAGCGGTACAAATATTACACAGGAGAGACTTGAACGATGCCTTGGATTTCCTATTGAACAGTTAAAAGGGAAAGAGGTGTTGGAAGTAGGTTCAGGTGCCGGAAGATTTACCGAGTTATTGGTAAAAGGTGGCGCCGAAGTTCAAACCAACGATTTGAGTGTGGCCGTTGAAGTGAACCTGGAAAACATAGGCAAGGTCTCTAACTATTCAATTTGCCAGGCCAATGTGTATGAATTACCCTTTGCAAAAGGCAGCTTTGATATTGTGGTTTGCCTGGGGGTAATACAACATACCCCCAATACTGAAAAAACAATTGCCGCTTTATTTGATATGGTAAAACCTGGCGGTTTGCTGGTTATTGACCATTATATATGGCGGATTAATTATTACTTTAACCCTGCTACCTATTACCGGCTGGTGTTAAAGGAACTGAAGCCGCAAACCAGTAAGAAGATAGTGGATGCTATTGTTGATTTCTTTTTTCCGATGCATTGGGCTTTCAGAAATGCGCCTGCCCTTAACTGGTTATTAAAGAGAGTTTCGCCACTCATTACTTTTATCAACTACTTTCCGCAACTGGATAAACAGGCCCAATACGAGTGGGCTAAACTTGATACCTACGACTCGCTAACCGACTATTACAAGCGCCTGCGGACTCCGGAACAGATTAAAACTACGCTTGAAAAAATAGGTGCAAAAAATATCTGGATAAACCAGGGTGGAAACGGGGTTGAAGCAAGGGCGGAAAAGGCGAAAGTGTAACGCTTTTAGAACGTCCCCGATTAACAATAAGAATTTGGCTTTTGCGTTAAATAAAGCTGCTATAAAGGTATGAACGGGGATTAGCGTTGCTGTGAAATATTACTACAGATGATTTTTCTTTCCAATAAAATTGCCAGGCTGTTGTGATTAAGAGGAAATTTATTCAATCATCTATAATTTATACGGTTTCGTCGGCCTTGTCAACCGGGGCTTCCTTTTTATTACTTCCTTTTTATACCAATATAAAACTACTTACGATATCTGATTATGGAGCTCTTTCCTTATATATTGGGCTCTCATTATTAGTTCAGGTAGTTGCAAGTTTTAGCATTGATTTTTACGTTGGTGTGGTTTACCATGAATCAAAAAACAATCCCGATGAGCTTAAAACTAAAATAGCATCACTTAACGGGTATCTGATTGTTATAGGGCTTTTCATTATTTTACTTGTTGCAGCCTGTGGCAACTTCTTTATCCAGCATTATTTTGATAATGCCAGCCCGCAATCGTTCAGGTATTTGATGATGTCGGTTGTGACAGGAATTTTTAACGCGCATTTCAGATTTTACAATGGCTTATTAGTGCATAGGGAAAAGCCATGGCGCTATTTTGGCGCTAACATGCTTAATTTTATTACAACAGTAGGCTTTTCGATTGGTATACTTGAAATGTTCCCTGGTACTTTAGAAGGGCCTTTGTGGGGCAGATTGCTTTCGTGTTTCTGTATTTTCCTCCTTTCATTTGGAGAAGTTACTTTTACCTATGGCATCAGGTTAGATAAAGAATACCTTAAACCGGCCTGGCAATTCTGCTTTCCGTTGATGATATCTGCAATTTTTCAGTGGGTGCTGGCGTACTCTGACCGATACATCATAAAACCATTGTTGTTTAATAAGGAAGTAGCTATTTTTGATTTGGCCGTTAAATGCACACTACTGGTAAGCTTTTTGCTGGATGGATTGATGAGTGCTGTTTCACCCAGGGTATTCAGTTTATTGCGTGAAAATCCAGATGAGAAAAACCTAAAGGAAATAAATAAGTATTACAGTGGATTTAACGTAATTAATCTTATAATTATACCATTCACAATACTTGTACTGCCCATTATTCTTCCGCTTTTTATAAGCAACGACAAATATCTTACTGCCTTTTTGTATTTCGGGATTATTGGCGCAGGTTTTTTAACGCGCAGTATTCAAAACGTTTTTATTTTCCCCATTCACGTATCGCGTAAAACATCCAGGCTTATATCCATCAATGGTATATCGGCATTTTTGCAAATTATACTCGGCTATCTGATGGTTAAATACTTTAAACTTTACGGAGCAGCAATTTCTTTAAACATCATTAAAATATTAATGGTTGGCTTATATGCTTATTACTGCAGAGACCTGATAAACCCCAAACTTAATATCAGGAAAATGGTTTGGTTGCCTTTGGCATCATTATTTATTATCTGTATACCTGAAATGTTTATTAAAGAATTTGGCTGGCAAATGCACTTAATACATTTAGCGGAGTTTTGCGCTGTTTTAAGTATCACTTACCTGGGATACAAAAACGAAATGGCCGGATTACTCAACTGGGGTAAGGCACAGGTTAAGGCCAAACTAGCATGATGCTTTGTGCTATGCCCTTAATACAATTTTATTGAAAGAAATTACGTTTACGGATTTTTGCCGGACGTTTGCACCGCTTTTATATGCAGTTACACTCAATTTAATAAACAGGGATGGAAAATCATTATTTTTGATTTAAACCCTCTGAATATGAAAAAACACTACGTCACACTTTGCTTTCTCTTTGCAACACTGTTATCCTCCGCTCAGTTTACCTGGACCATAAAGGATACATTTCCCGGAACCCCACGCAGAATGGGTGCGGGCTTAATAATTAATGGCACAGGTTACCTTGTCGGTGGTAATAGTGCATTGCCCGCTACTTACTTAAATGATGTTTGGGCGTATTCGCCATCAGCTGATAGCTGGTCGCAAAAGTCAAACTTCCCGTACAATACTTCTGCTGCGGCCTATTTCACAATTAATAATGTGGGATATGTAGTAGGCGGTGCGCAATCAGCCGGTGTAAGTGTAAGTACTAATGAGGCTTATAATGCGGGCACAGATACCTGGTCTGCCAAAGCAGGTTTTCCTGAAAATGGAGTGACAGAGGCGTTCCAATTTGTAATTAATGGGCTTGCTTATGTAGGTGCAGGTGAGCGCAATGGCAGTGGCGTATCCAGCACGATGTACGCATATAATCCAGCAAATGATTCGTGGTCTTCAATGGCCAGTTATCCCGGCCCACAGAGTATTAACATGGCCGGATTTAGTATTGATAGCTTTGGATATGCAGGTATTGGGCAGGACGGGGCTGGAAATTTCTTTAACCAGTTTTATCAATATAATCCTGGTAACAATACCTGGGCTCAGATTGCTTCATTCCCCGGTAAACAGAGATGCGCTGCCACAAGTTTTGTAATTAACGGCAAGGCTTATGTTGGTGGAGGAGTAACCACCGTTTCAGGTATCCCCTACGACTTAGGCGATTTTTATGTATATGACCCTGTGGCAAATACCTGGACGCCGGTACCTGGATTTCCGGGAACACCACGCCAATATGCCACACCATTTGTATTTAACGACGTTGCCTATGCGGTAGGTGGCTTTAATGATGATGGTGACCTGTTTTATAACCTGGTGAGCGAGTTTGGAAGTTGTAGCGACATTACCGCTATTATTCCAATTGCTGGTAATTCCAGCGCTGGTATTGAGCTGTACCCCAATCCTTCAACCAACGATGTTACTGTTAAAATAAACAACCAGGTGACTTCAGAAATTAAGTATGAGATAGTTGCTGCTGATGGCAAGGTGATTAAAACGGGAACTACAACTCAAAACACTTTTGGGTTTAGCGCTAATAACTTTGCCGACGGGGTTTATATTCTGAATATTACCGACAATAATGGAATCCATGGTGCGCAAAGATTTGAGGTAATGCACTAAAAAATCTGAATATTTTTTGAAAAGGGTAGCCGGTTACAAACGGGCTACCCTTTAATTACAACTCAAACTTAATCCCCTGCGCTAACGGCAACTCCGTCCCATAATTAATGGTATTAGTTTGCCTGCGCATGTAGTTTTTCCAGGCATCGCTTCCGCTTTCGCGGCCGCCGCCGGTTTCTTTTTCGCCGCCGAACGCGCCGCCTATTTCGGCGCCACTGGTGCCTATATTAACATTGGCTATGCCGCAATCGCTGCCATTGGCGCTCAGGTAGGCTTCAGCCTCGCGGAGGTTGGTAGTCATAATAGCAGATGAAAGGCCTTGCACCACGCCGTTTTGAAGGGCTATGGCCTCCTCCAGCGTATTGTATTTCATGATATAGAGAATAGGAGCGAAGGTTTCGTGCTGTACGATGGCCATTTCGTTTTTGGCTTCAATAACACAAGGTTTAACGTAGCAACCGCTTTCATAACCTTTGCCGCTTAGTACTCCGCCTTCAACCAAAACTTTACCGCCTTCTTTTTTAGCGGCTGCAATGGCATCTTCGTACATCTTTACAGCCTGCTTATCAATCAGCGGCCCTATGTGATTTTTCTGGTCGAGCGGGTTGCCGGTTTTTAACTGGCCGTAAGCTTTTTTAATTCGTTTTTTCAAGTCGTCATAGCGTGATTCATGAATAATCAATCTGCGCGTAGTTGTGCAGCGCTGTCCGGCTGTGCCTACGGCGCCAAATACCACAGCTACCAAAGCAATATTCAAATCAGCATCAGGTGTAATGATAATGGCGTTGTTGCCGCCTAGTTCAAGCAGGCTGCGTCCCAAACGGGCGCCTACGGCCGCTCCTACAGCTTTGCCCATGCGGGTGGAACCGGTGGCTGAAACCAAGGGCACACGGCCATCTGTGGATAGTAGTTCCCCAATTTTTGCGTCACCGGTTACCAGGTTCGAAATGCCTTCGGGCAGGTTGTTTTTTTTGAAAACTTTAGCCACAATGTTTTGGCAGGCTAAACCGCATAAGGGTGTTTTTTCAGAAGGCTTCCAAACGCAAACATCGCCGCAAACCCAGGCCAGC
This sequence comes from Bacteroidota bacterium, assembly GCA_003165895.1. Classification (GTDB taxonomy): domain Bacteria; phylum Bacteroidota; class Bacteroidia; order Chitinophagales; family LD1; genus Bog-950. The sequence continues at coordinate 20,667 of PMXD01000224.1, forward strand.
ATGGTGTTCCAGCTCCAAACGGCTACCGGAAAGTTGAAGGCCGAAATAATGCCTACAACCCCTATGGGGTGCCATTGTTCATACATGCGGTGGCGGCTACGCTCACTGTGCATGGTAAGGCCATGCAGCTGGCGCGAAAGGCCCACTGCAAAATCGCAGATATCAATCATTTCCTGCACTTCGCCTAAGCCTTCCTGCAGGCTTTTGCCCATTTCGTAGCTTACCAGTTTGCCGAGGGGCTCTTTAAATTTGCGTAGTTCCTCACCTATCTGGCGCACTACTTCGCCGCGTTTAGGTGCGGGTATATTGCGCCATATTTTATATGCTTTAAGAGCGGTATCCATTACCTGCTGATATTCTTTTTCGGTTGCACTGGTAACTGAAGCAATCAGTTTGCCATCTACCGGCGAGAATGATTGAATAACGGCGCCTTTACTTTTTATCCATTTATTGCCGGTTGATACACCTGCGTTTGTGGCATTGATGCCTAATTGCTGAAGAACGTTTTTCATAACACTGTTTGTTGGTTTGCGGATGCAATGTTAATATTTTTGGGGAGATGCGGCCCCTTCCGTCCCCGGAGGGGAAACTAAAGTCAATACAAACGCATTATCGCCCACGTTGGCTGTTTGGCTTGGTTTCCCCTTCGGGGACGGAAGGGGCNNCATTCAATTCAATATCTATTTTGTAATTTTGTGCGATACATCTCCCGGGCCATGAAAAAGCTTGTTTTTCTTTTTTTGGTATTTTATTCTTCTGCCCTGGCAGCACAGCAAACTTATGTGCTGGATGAGTTTGGCGAAAAGCTAAAGCAGTTTTACCAAAGCCTGAACGTTGAAACCCACTGGATATCAGGCCGGCATATTGACTGGGAAACCGGCGAACCCAGCGACCGCGATGATACCCATAACCTGAAAACACACTGCGCTGCTTTTGTGTCTGCCGCCTGCCAAAAACTAAAGATTGTTATCCTTCGCCCACCTGAACATGAGCAGGACCTTTTGTCTAATGCGCAGTTTAACTGGCTATCAACATCAGCAGCGGTTGCTCAGGCCTGGAAGCCCGTTATTGGCGATAACCGGTATGCCCAGGCGCAGGATTTAGCCAACAAAGGTTTTGTGGTGGTGGCGGTTGTTCAAAATAATGACCAGCGAAAGCCGGGGCACATTGCCTTGATAATGCCCGTCGTTATTACAGATAAGGACTTAACCGAAAACGGCCCGCAGATAATTATGGCCGGGGTTAAAAACTATACTACCATATCATTAAAGGCCGGCTTCAAAGGGTTTTACGGCAAATGGCCCGAAAATCAAATTGAGTTTTATTATT
>PMXD01000030.1 GCA_003165895.1 Bacteroidota bacterium
TGAATTATGAAAGAGGCCTAATAAAGATAACGGATGAGGGGTAGAGCGGAAATTACATTCTGTCCATATACCAGTTCAGTTCCTTTTCCATTTTTTTGTAGCGAAAAATGGTAGTGATAATTTTTTGCAGGCGAATAAAGGCAGTTTCGCTCTTAACTACATAATCAAAAGCCCGGTGGTGCATACAATTAATGGCCACATCAATTTTATCCTGAGAGGATAGCATTACCACGGGGATATCCGGATTATAGCTTTTTATTTTATCCAGGGTTTCCATCCCGTTCATAGCATCTTTCTCAATACTATTAAGCTGGTAATCGAGGATAATGACATCGGGGTTATGAGATAAACTCTTCATACAAAGTTCTCCTGTGGCATATGTTTCAATCGCAAAACCGGCATGTTCAAGAAATTCAATTTTCAATGACTTCAGAAACAGTGCATCATCATCTACAAGGAAAACTTTTATTTTTTCGGGGGTATTCACGGGTTGGCATTTTTAATTATATTAAACTCTTCTTCCAGCTCATTACAAGCCTGGATACAAATATTCTCAAGTTGTAAAACAAGACCAGGGATTCCGTCAGTCTGCTGTTGTGTACTGGCATACTCCTGAATTCTCTTTGCCATGTTTTCAAAATCTGTGCTTATTCCCATAATGGAAAAGGATGGTATCATTTTATGCACGGCGGTATACAATGTAGCCCAATCGCCATTCTCCACGCTCTTTTTCATAGTACTGATAAGAGGAGGTGTTTGTGCAAGGTAAAGGGAAATCATTTCCATCATTAATCCGGGATCAGATTTTGTGCGGTGCGTTAAATAAGACAGGTCTGTGCATTTAAGTTTTTTGCCGGGATCACTGACATTTTCTTTTACTTCATTCGTGGTTAAAGGTTTTTTAACCAGGCCAACTATTTTACTGTATAATAAACGTTCATCTACAGGTTTTGCAATATAATCATTCATGCCAACGGCTTTGCATTTTGCCAAATCAACAGTGGTTACATCGGCTGTTAAAGCAATGATGGGAATTTTTGAATTTAGTGTATTCCGTATATACTCTGTAGCCTCAAATCCGTTCATTTCAGGCATTTGAAGGTCCATCAGAATAATATCATATGATTTTAACTTCAGCTTTTCAACTGCTATTTTCCCGTTAGAGGCAATATCGCGTTCAAATCCAAAATCATCCAAAAGGGTTTTCATCAATAACTGGTTGAGTGCAATGTCCTCCACTACCAGTACCCTGATGTTTTTTATTTCAGTGTCTAATTCCATTATTTCAGATTCCGCCTCGGCATCGGCATTGGTTTTTTGAAAAGCCAGGATAAAACTGAAAGTAGAACCTTCATCAACCTTGCTTTTTACGGTAAGACATCCGCCCTGTGGTTCAACCAGTTGTTTAACAATGGCCAGCCCCAAACCGGTGCCTCCGTATATTCTTGAGGTGCCACTGGATGCCTGTTGAAAGTTTTCGAAAATCCGGTCCAGCTTATTTTCCGCTATTCCGATTCCGGTATCAGACACTGCAAATTCAATAGTTGCCTGGTCGTCATCCTCGCTCAACAAACGCACGCTTACGGTTATTTTCCCTTTTGTTGTAAACTTTACGGCGTTGCTTACCAGGTTTAAAATAACCTGGTGTAACCGTACAGGGTCGCCGACCAGTACATCGGGAATATTACTGTCGTATTCTTTAACCAGGGTCAGGTTCTTTTCCTGGATTTTTGTTTCAAACAAATGTAGCATAGCCGAAATAGATAAGGCCAGCTTAAACGGCGTTTGCTCAAAAGTCATTTTACCGGCATCAACTTTTGCCAGATCAAGTATGTCGTTTATCAGTACAATCAATGCATCGCCGCTTATTTTAATGGCCGTTAAATATTCTTTTTGTTTAGTTGATAAGTCCGTTTTCAATACCACTTTTGTAAATCCGATTATGGCGTTCATGGGCGTTCTTATTTCATGGCTCATGTTTGATAAGAACTGTTGTTTTGCTTTTACAGCATCAACTGCTATGCGTGTGGCGCTTTCAGCTTTGCTTTTGGCCTCCTCTGCAATTCCTGTTGCCAGCTCGGCTGCTACCTTTGCTTCGGTTAATTCCGTTGCAATTATTGTTTGTTCTGTAATATCCCTTGCAACCACAACTGCACCAAGCACGTTGCCGCGGTCATCCTTATAAACTGAGCCGTTGAACAGAAAGTCAGTAAGTTTACCATCCATAATGGTTAAGGGGTAATCGGCCACAAAACCTTTATCAAATACCTGCTGGTAACCTTCGCGGGCTTTATCCGGTTTAGTAAAGTAATCGAAGAAATCAGAACCAATTAACTTTTCACGTGATACACCCGTTACTTTTACTGTTGCCTGATTCATATCCGTAATTTTGCCGGCAGGGCTGATTGTAAATAACGGATCGCGGCTTGCTTCANNACTTCCTGGTAAACTTCGCGCGCCTTTTGTGGCTCAGTGAAATAATCAAAGAAATCAGAACCAATAAGTTTTTCGCGTTCTATGCCTGTAATATTCACTGTGGCCTCATTCATATCTGTAATCTTTCCTTCGATACTGATAGTAACCAGGGGGTCAAGACTTGCCTCAATAAGACTAAGGGAATATTTGGAAAGCAGCTTTTGGGCTGTAACATCACGGGCTACGATTACAACACCCAACACATTTCCTTTATCATCTTTATAAACTGAGCCGTTGAATAAAACGTCTGTCAACTTTCCGTCTTTATGCCTTAGGGTGAGAGGAGAGTCGGCTACCGAACCTTTGGCAAAAACTTCCTGGTAAACTTCGCGCGCCTTTTGCGGCTCAGTGAAATAATCAAAAAAATCAGTATCGGTAAGCTTTTCGCGGGTCAATCCCGTAATATTGGCCGTCGCTTCATTCATATCTGTAATCTTACCCGCAATGCTGATGGTAACCAAAGGGTCAAGACTGGCTTCTATCAGGCTTCGGGCGTATTGAGATTCACGTCTTTTCGCTGCTTCCATAGTAAATTAAATGATAGTATTTGAATTCCCAATATCTTCAATAGGGTTTCTGCGTTTGTCCTTTAATTGTTTAAAATGAGACGGGGAAAGACCGGTAACCTTTTTAAACTGATTTGATAAGTGTGCTACGCTGCTATAATTCATTTTGTACGATATCTGGGTAAGATTCAACTCATCATATAAAATCAATTCCTTTACCCTTTCAATTTTGTGTGCAATAATATAATGCTCGATAGTGGTTCCGCTTACTTCAGAAAAGATGTTAGACAAGTAGGTATAGTCGTGATTCAGTTTCTCACTGATGTAATCCGAAAAATTTGTTTTAGGCCGTTCGTCGCCATAATGCACCATTTCAATGATTACTTTTTTAATCTTTTCAATCAATACCGCTCTTTTATCGTCCATCAAATCCAGGCCGCACTCTTGCAAAGCTGCTTTTACTTTGTCGCGCTGATCCGGGGTAAGCGTTTCCATAATGTCTACTTCCCCCAGTTCTACAACTATAAAATGCAGCCCAAGCTCTTTCAACACTTCTTTCACCACCATTTTGCAGCGGACGCTTACCATGTATTTAATGTATAGTTTCAAATTGTTTTCTCTTTTATCTGAGACAAACAAAGATGCTGGTATGCAAGCTTCAATCCGTTACATAACTTTTACAATAAGTTACATTATTCACACCTTTAGGGCCTCATCGGCCACAATTACCTTGGGAACCGGGCATAATCTTCCCTGACAACAAATTTCAAAAAACTGTGAATAATGTAATTCTTTTAAGAAATTATGTAAAGTATCCGGCAGTTAATGCCCACATCTTTACATCATGAAAATTATTGCTGGTTAGGGGGTGAAATGAATGGCTGATGGATTTAAAAATAAGCTATTTAAAGTTGGTACCGCATTATAATTTAAATGAAGTATTAATCGGGCAGACGGGGATAATGCTTAGAAACAGCAAATGAAATAAGGCCTGCTAAAAGAAGGGCAAAACATAAGTAAACAACCCACTAAATATAAACTATTATGAAAAAATTACTGATTTTATTTTCAATCTGCTCGTTAGTCGTTTCGGCTGCGTTGGGGCAGGATAATACTTATTATACCGGCGATGAGTCTACGGTAACTGTAAAATCACAGGAGGCGCCACCGGCTTTGCCTACCTATGTTCAACCTCCATGTCCAGGGGATGGCTATTTGTGGAATCCCGGTTATTGGGCGTGGGGTACGGGAGGTTATTATTGGGTTGCCGGTGTATGGGTAATGCCTCCGGGCGCAGGTATGTTATGGACACCCGGTTACTGGGGATTTTATGGCGGTTACTACGGATGGCATGGAGGCTATTGGGGTGAAAGTGTTGGTTATTACGGCGGAGTTAATTATGGATTTGGTTATGGTGGCAGCGGTTTTTATGGTGGCCGGTGGGAAGGTGGCCACTTTAGATATAACACCGCAGTTTGGCATGTAAACGGCTCTATTCATAATACCTATTCTGAAGCTCACCACTTTAATGGCGGAGGCCATTCCAGTTTTAATGGACCGGGTGGTGTAAAGACCCGCCCCGCCGGTGGCGAGGAAGCCACAGTGCATGCAACAAACCATACGGCAGCAACCAAAGAACAGCAAGGCCACGAGAAAATGATGGGTAGTGAAAAGGGGCAACTTGCACATACCAACCAGGGAAGGCCCGCAACGCATAGCATGAGCTCACCAGGTGGCCAACGCTTTAATCAGGGTGGTCATTCAATGGGAGGAGGACACAGCGGTGGCGGTGGTGGCCATGCAGGTGGTGGTGGTAGAAGGTAAAAGAAAACAAGTCGGCTTTTACAGCACGGCAAAGAATAAAACGAAAGGGAAACTGAGTTATGTGGTATCAGGATAATATCTGACTATCACATAACTCAGTTTCCCTTTTTTAATTCCCGGTTACCATTCAGGGTTATTCGGCGCGTAGAGGTATTGGACATACCGTCAGTGTCTCAATTTTGCAGAGCCGTATAGAGGGCTTTGCGAAGAAGGCGAACCTGCTGTTGCTATGGGTCGGTGTTTAAACCAATTGGGAAAATCCGGGGAATTGTTATTTTCGTATATCCCCGTGAAATATTTCCCTTAAAAAACGTTTGTAAGGTCATGATTAAGAGCGTAGCTGTTATGTTTATTACCCTGTTGTTTGCCGGAGCCGTGCAGGCACAGGACCAGATTTGCCATACCTGGTATACTGAAGGCGGAGGAAGTCTGGTGCAAATTTACGCCGGCGCCGACGGTAAGTATTATGGTAAGATAGTATGGATTAAGGAGGGCTTTAAAAACGGCAAGCCCCTAATGAACAGCAGCGACCCCGACGAGAGTAAGCGCAACCTTACGGTGCTGGGCCTGCAAATAATAAGCGGCCTTACCAAAAAGAGCGAAACCGAATGGGTAGGCGGCAAAATTTACGACCCCAGTAAAGGCAATTTTTATAGTTGCAAAATGACTGTTGAGGGCAATAAACTGCTGTTGCGTGGCTATATATTGGGCATCCCCTTTTTGGGCCGCACCACCACCTGGACCCTTAAACCTGATGTGCCACAGCAGGCGCCTGCCAAACCTGTAATGCCGGCACAGCCGGTTACGGTTAAAAGCCATACTTAGTGTGTTAATGTTTTAACGTGTTAATGTGCGCAGGTAAAAACGCAATTATGCTTTGGCCTGCCGATTCCCCAGTTTTTGCAGCAAACTAAGCAGTGAGAAAAACACCAGCCCCCATGTGCCATTAGACAGGCCGAAGCCGATGCAATCTAAAGTAGTGATATAGAGGTAGGGGCAGTAATATTTTGTTTCGTGGGCTATGAAGGGGACGGAGAAAGCAGCTATAAAGTTGACTATAAACACCACAAAAGCTGCCAGGCCCCAGTGTTGGTTTTTAGGGAAACGGCTGCCGCTGATAAGGTCGTATTGCAGGCCGAAAAGCAGCAGGGTAAATAATATCATTAACACCCCTACATAAAAGTACCAGGGCAGGGCATAGTAACCGTTGCATGATACATCCATGCCTTTCAGAAATTCGGCCATGTCGTGCGAGTAGATGGGGATGAGGCCGAACCATTCGTATAGTGTTGCGAAAAATTTTACCATAGGGTGTTTGATTATTGCCCACTAAGTTGTTGACTTATTTTTAAGTATTGCAATTTTTAGGAAAAGTTTTGAGTTGGGAATACATTTTAACGCAAAGGCGCAATGCTGGAAATTACAATTAAATACATTTTTTTACCGCAAAGATGCCAGGAGCGCAAAGGTGAATGCAGGCAATAACTGAAAATACATTTGCCACAAAGGCACAAAGAAAATGCAAAGAATACGGAGGTGAAATGCGAAATACATTTTAACGCTCCCGCGTAAAGCGGGATGAAACAAAAGGTGCGAAGGTTGAGCTACCGGGTCGCAAAGAGTATTTTAGGTTGTGGATGATGCGCCGGGCAGAGCCTGATAGTATAATAAGGGTTAAGTCGTTTTTTTAACCTTTACTTTTACTTTGCTTGCTCGTAAGAGCGCATGCAGGCCAAGTGGCCTTGATGGGTTGACATGAGTTGAAGTATCCTTAATTTTCAGTAAGGGCACCGAAAATGATTTTTTATTGATTTTGCTCATAAATTTTTTTGCCTTTGGGGGTAGCTGTTAATTTACGGGCCGGCTTTTTCTTTGCCTTTAGTTCTTTCATCAGCTTTCTGAAATCCGTAAGTTCCTTTTCAGACCAGGGTTTTGATTCGCCGGTGAAATCAACGTTCTTAGGTTCCTTTATAAGTCCCATTTTTTATGATTTAAAATATTGAGAAATTAATTTTAATGCCGCACTTGTTTCTATGAACATGCGCAGCCCTCTGAAATGAGTTGCGCCAAGCGATTGCTGATAATGCTTAATCAATGTTGTTTTTGCATCGAATGCCAGAAATCCATCATAACCTTTATCAACCGAAACCTTACATGCAAAAGCAACCAGGTTTCCGGGTATACCATAATACATTTTCCGGTTTCCTTTATTGAATTTTGAACTTTCAATCAGGTGCATAAAAATATGATCCTGTTTATCTTCAATACTCAGCAGTCCCTGAATAATACCGGGGTTGTTGATTGTGGTTAGCTTGTAAACACTTTTGCCGCCATCCTTAATTTCTTTAGCCCAATCAAATTGCCAGTCTGACTTATTAATTTGTTTTATGTCTTTAATCGTAAGTTGAATAATCTCTGTATCGAAAACCTCGCCAGTCGAAGTATTTTCAATTGAATTAGTGAGTTTATCAATAATAAAATAGAGGCCTTTCAGTTTATTGCTTTTCATGCATGTATATACATACTAAGATAACAAAAATATCCTAAACGGAAGGACGAAATTGATGGGGCAAATACAACCTTTGATGATAAAGTAAGCGCTATTTTAGCGGTATGGCTGATGTGCATACCAAGGCGGTTAGGAGTTATAATATGAGCCGCATTAAGGGGAAGGATACCAAGCCCGAAATGCTGGTGAGGAGGTTTTTGCATGGGCACGGTTACCGGTATAAGCTGCACGATAAAACCCTGCCGGGTAAGCCGGATATAGTGTTGCCTAAATACAATACAGTAATTTTTATACACGGCTGCTTTTGGCACGGGCACAGCAACTGCAAATATTATGTGGTGCCTAAAACGCGCACCGGTTGGTGGCTTGCTAAAATAAACGGCAACATTGCTAACGATAAAAAACATCTTACAGCNNAGACCCCTTTCCAGTGGTAACCACCCCCCTTTCCATTATAGCCATATTACCGGCCAGGCAATTGCCTGTGGTAAGGCGAATGGTAAGCCGAAGCATATTTATATATTATTAAATAACATATTTTATGTGACTCATAGTCCGTTGTAG
>PMXD01000014.1 GCA_003165895.1 Bacteroidota bacterium
GTGTTTAATTTCTATCGTAATTCCACCTTAATTTTCCACCAAACTTAAAAGCGTTTGCAGCTTATCCCTTAATTGCTTTCTATCAACTATAAAATCCAGGAACCCATTTTCCAATTGAAACTCCGAGGTCTGAAAACCTTCAGGCAATTTCTTCTTCATAGTTTCCTCAATTACACGCGGGCCTGCAAAGCCGATGAGCGCACCTGGCTCGGCAATATTGAAATCGCCCAGCATGGCAAACGAAGCAGTAACACCACCGGTAGTGGGGTTGGTCATTAAACTGATATAAGGAATTTTAGCATCCGCAAGCTGGTTTAGTTTAGCTGATGTTTTAGCCATTTGCATCAATGAAAAGGCCGATTCCATCATCCTTGCACCACCTGATTTTGAGATAATAAGCAAAGGCATTTTATGCTCCAGGCAAAAATCAATAGAGCGGGCTATTTTCTCCCCCATTACTGAACCCAGCGAACCTGCTATAAAACCGAAATCCATGGCGGCGGTTAAAAGCTTGTGTTCACCACATTCGCCAATAGCAACGCGCATGGCCTCTTTTAAACCGGTAATTTCGGTGGTTTCGTCAATCCTTTTTTGGTACGGCTTTAGGTCTATAAAGTGCAAAAAATCTACAGGCAAAAGGTCGTCAAAAAGTTCCTGGTAACTATGGTGGTCGTAAATGATGTTGAAGTACTCCTCTGCATCAATGCGCTCGTGATAATTACATTCAGGGCAGATATGCATGTTTTCTTTCAGCTTGGTAACAAGCATGGTGTTTTTGCAGTTCTGGCATTTGTGCCAAACACCCTCTGGAGTTTCTTTCTTTTCTTCAGTTGTGGTTTGAACCCCCTTCCGAAACCTTTTCCACCAAGGAACTTTTTCTTCCATTGTATTGATATTAGCAGCCCCTCCTGTCCCCAAAGGGGATGATAAAACCAAGAGGGAAAATACAACCCCTTTGCTTACTACGCAATAGTGATTTTTTTGTTCAGATATACGTCTTGTATGGCGTTCAGCAAGGCAACGCCTTCTTTCATAGGGCGTTGGAAAGCTTTGCGACCCGAAATCAAGCCCATACCACCTGCACGTTTATTGATAATAGCTGTTGCAACTGCTTCAGCCAAATCAGTTGCCCCGGCTGATGCACCGCCGGAGTTAATTAAACCCACACGGCCCATGTAGCAATTAGCTACCTGGTAACGGCAAAGATCTATCGGGTGGTCGGTAGTTAATTGGGAGTAAACGCGTTTATCGGTCTTACCATAGTTGAGGGCAGTGTAACCACCGTTATTTTCAGGTAATTTTTGCTTGATAATATCCGCCTGTATAGTAACCCCCAGGTGATTCCCCTGGCCGGTTAAGTCGGCTGAAAGTGAATAATCAACTCCGTCCTTTTTAAACGCGTTATTGCGCAGGTAGCACCAAAGCACCGTTGCCATACCCAGTTCGTGCGCATATTCAAAAGCTTTGGCTACTTCAACAATCTGGCGCTTGGATTCCTCGCTGCCGAAATAGATGGTAGCGCCAATTGCCGCCGCACCCATATTGTATGCATCCTTAACCGTACCAAACATGATTTGGTCGTAGCTGTTAGGGTAGCTTAAAAATTCGTTGTGGTTTATTTTTACAATGAGGGGTATTTTGTGCGCATATTTACGGGCAACTATGCCCAACACACCAAAAGTTGAAGCCACCGCATTGCAACCGCCTTCAATAGCCAGTTCCACAATGGTTTCAGGGTCAAACATAGGCACATTCGGAGAAAAAGAAGCCCCCGCACTGTGCTCTATCCCCTGGTCAACCGGAAGGATAGAAACATATCCTGTTCCGCCCAACCTTCCTTTATCAGCAATCAGCTGAAGGTTACGCAATACATTGATACTGCGGTTTGAATCTTTCCAAATGTCGTCCACAAAACTGCTTTTAGGAAGGTGAAGTTGATCTTTGGATATAGTTTGAGAGGTGTGGTTCAGGAGGTAGTTTGCTTTTTCTTCGCCCAGCAGGGCTACTATGTCGTCTAATTTCATTGAGTGTATTTTGAATGGCAAATGTAAAAATTTGTGGGATGTCTAAAACTTAAAGTCAGTTTTAGCTACGTCCCTATCAAAAACTTCTCAGTAACTTCAATAAATTCGACAGGTTTTTCAGCCTGCACCCAATGGCCCGCACCGGGTATTTCTGCCAGCTGGTTATTGGGGAAAAGTTCAATTATATCGGGATAATTATCCGCATTGATATAATCAGATTTGCCGCCTTTAACAAACAAAGTTGGGCCCATAAACGGTTGAGCACCAGTTATTCCATCCATAATATCCTCGTAGTGATTCCAAAGAGCCGCCAGGTTAAACTTCCATGCAAAATGCTTTTCTGATACATCGCGCTGAAGGCCTTTCATCAGAAACTGAATGGTAGTATTATCATCTCCAATCCGGCTGCGCAATACTTTTTCTACTTCTTCCCTGCTATTGGCTTCTGCAACATTGGCGGCATTTAAAGCCTCAAAAATATAGATATGGTGGTCTTCAGCTTCAGATGGTGCAATATCCACCACTATCAGCTTTTCAACCATACCCTGGTTTTCAAGGGTAAATTTCATGGCTGCTTTGCCACCCATTGAGTGGCCAATTATATGTGCCTTTGTTATGTTTTGTTGTTTATAAAATTCAGCAATATCGGCGCTTAAAAGTTCGTAATTAAAATCATCTGAGTGCGGAGATTTGCCATGATTGCGCTGGTCAATAATGTAAGTTTTAAATGGAGCTGACGGGAGTTCAGAAATTTTTCTTGCAATGGTTTGCCAGTTATCCAAAGAGCCAAGAAGGCCGTGTAAAATGATTACGGGAAAGCCAAAGCCGAATTCTTTGAAATTCAAATTCATTTTGAATACATTTTTATCGCAAAGGC
>PMXD01000206.1 GCA_003165895.1 Bacteroidota bacterium
GCTTCCAGGTCGGCCTTGATGTTGTTGCGCATTTCTTCTTCCGTTTTAGGGCCGTTTTCGCCGTAAACTTTCAGAAAAAATTCTTCGTTAATAACTGCTGGTACCGAACGGGTAATATTGTTCAGTGTTAAACGGAATTTATCACCAACGGCAGGCACTTTCTCCATTTCGTTCATGTTCAACACGTTTTTGGCAATGGCTTCGCGGTCGCGGTCCATCAGGTCAAATACGTTATAGTCGAAGCTTTCCTGTTTCTTTAATGGCAACACTTTGGTTTTAGCATCTTCTTTCAGTAAATCTACAGTCAGCGTGCTAACGGTGTTAATGCCGCCCTCTTTTATGTTACCGGCTTCGTCCAGTTCTTCAATAGTGAAGGTTAATACATCTGTGTCAGCTACTGTTTCAGGGTATTCAAACGTTGCAAAGCGGGTGCGGGTGCGGTCAATTTCTTCGTCAATCAGTTTATCTTCTACAGTAATCTTGTATTTATCAAAGGCCGGACCGTTTTCAATAAACGAAAGGTCAATTTCAGGAGCGTGGCCCACTTCGTAGGTAAAATCCAGGTCTTTCAGGGTATTGATGTCAATATCCAGCTTCTGTTCAGCCACAGGAATAGGAGAGGCTATAATTTCAAGCTTGTTATCATTGATGAATTTATAGATCTCATCATTAAACAGTTTATTCAGTTCTTCAACCAAAACACTGTTACCGTACATTTTCTTAACCACTTCAATAGGCACCATACCCGGGCGGAACCCTTTGATTTGAACGCCTTTGGCTACGGTTTTAATCTGCTTTTTAACCTGTGGCTCGTAATCTTCCTTTTTAAGGCTGATTTTTACTTTCGATAACAGATTGTCAACTTTCTCTTGCGTAATTTCCATGATAATTTAATTTGTAGGAGAGAAAAAAGTGCGGGCGGAGGGACTTGAACCCCCATGCCTTGCGGCGCCAGATCCTAAGTCTGGTATGTCTGCCAATTTCACCACGCCCGCATTCAATGAACTCCTTTATTTAAAAGGAGGTGCAAAAGTATAACTTTTTGATGAGAAAGTAAAGTTTTGGGAGAAAAAGAGAACAGTTTCGCACGTAGGCACAAAAAGAATACAACGGACTTAAGCATCAACTGCATCTTATTTTAAGAAAGCCCAATAAGGTGTTTTGAATTGGAGGTATACCGGCTCTTACAATAGAGAAATTACTAAGAGGGCGTTACGGCCTGCCTCTCATTATTCAGTTGTTGTTGAGCCTCCCGAACCTTTTCCATTGCTTTTTCTGAGTACATTACAACAGGAAAAACGTTCGAAACTCCTTCATAAACAACTGTAATTGTAGATTTCCCATTTTTGTAATCGGCAGTGAATTTTCTATCACTGGTTACTTTTTCTTCTTCTTTCATTTGAAATCTTTTAGGAATTGGGACTGTAATGATAATGAAAAAATAATTGTTCAAGTTTACGACATATTTTAGCAACAAGTCAAGCGGAGTTTTGCACAGTGTTATAATGCAGCGTCCTATACATGATCCTCAGGTTCAGAGAGATACTTAGAAGCAACTTTTCGCATACTTGGATCCAATCCGTCCGCAATGCCCATCATTATTTGCACATCCATTTCTAAATCAAATGCATTAGAACGGTTACTGTCTAAGCATAAGTAACCTTGAAGCCGGGTTTCTTTTAAGCTCATGGTGTTTAATGGTACAATAGGAACGACTATATTGCTCCTATAAGGCAGTGGCCAGAAGAGTCTGTTTCCTAAGTTACTTATTACTGGTAATTTTCTTAACCAATGCAATAGAACAATATATGAAGGCGCTGGGAATTCTTTATCTTGATACGTGTTTATGTCTCCGGGGTTGTGCCACCATTTTGGCAATCTTGAATTTATATATGCGGGCTCAATTGGCAAACAATTGCACTTGTAATTCTTATTAGACAATTCATGATTCACGTGTTCGTCAAAGATATAACTAAAATCTGAGTTATTTTTTTTCTAACCAGTGTTTTTTTGATTCGTTTTCCCTATTCAATCTTTTCCTACTCGAATTATAGTCCCTAACAAGCGTTTCAAGCCAAGCTCTTTCATTGTTAGCATTCCCGACAATAATTTTAATACAAACCGCACATTGCGTATTTGATATTGTTCCAAAAGCCTCTGCTATATCACTACAGAAATTCTGTAAGGTTGTCAAGTCGTCTCTTAGATTTTGCGAGTCTTTAATGTCAGGGTTCACAATACCATTGGCTTGAGAAAATGCGCGATTGATAACGGGATAGGCATTATAGTAGCGTTTATATTTTACCCATTTATACAAAAAATACATCATACATAAGCCAAAGACAACAAGAAAGAAGACAAGAAAAAACATTCCACGATTGGTATTCCACATATTTAAAGTAACCAACGTGCCAATAACCGATAATAAAGTACCGATAACGGTCATCCATATTCCAAAATAATCAAGAGATGATTTGCCCATTTTTATTCTACTATTTGAACAAATGTAACATTTCTTCTCTTTTAATCTTAGAAATAAGGAACGCTGACATTATGTGGAATTGGGGCTACGGTTTACACCGCCACCTCCGCGTACTCAATAATCTTGAGTCTTTTTAAAGTTGCAGCTAATTGTGTTATTCCAGAGTTAAATCGTTGTGAGAGGTGTCCTTTCGATTATCATATTTCGCTTGCTATTTGCACACATAACTTTCTCAAATCCAACAGTTCTTGAAGAGCCGAAGGATTTTTTGCAAGGTTGATTAAAGGCCTGTGTTTGTTTATCAATTCAGTTTCTAAAATTTCAAAGTCGCCACTGAAGTCAATCCAATTTACTATCAAGTTGTCGTTAATCCATTTTATTATTTTCTGTTCGTCTGCTGGTAAAAATTTGTAGTTGCGTTTGTTAGCTTTACTCACAAGCGAACCTTTCAAAGGTCGATATCCGAGTACCGCACCGATGCTCCTGAAAAAAGTCCCGTGTCCATTTGCACGAAGCTCCTGATTTAAAAATCGTCTATTCAAACTCTGTGATGCAATGCCAATGTAAATAATGTTATGTTGCCTTTCCGTCAAAAAAGTGTTGAACGGTTTTGGAAGATTGTTGATGTTGGTAATACGAATGCAGTAAAGCCCAGAGTTGTGAGGAACTATATCGTCAATGCTATGAGCACTCTTAAAATTCCTTTCGTTCATCAACATCTTTTCAAGTACCGAAACTTCAGCCGTTGAAACCTGTGTTGCTTTAATTACTTTCGTTGTTTTTTCAACTTTAGAGGCAATCGGGTTTATTTTAAAAGTTTTAGAGGGTCGTTTGCTTGAATGAGGAATTGTCCAGGCCGAACCTTTGCCGCCCGATTGAAAAGCATGAGGCAACTGCCCCTTACGCAACAATTCACGAAGCGGTTTGCCAGGTCTATCCTTACTGTCGCGAAGAAGTCCTGCTTTCGCAAGAATTGCATTCGCCTCCACGGGGTCAATGGTAGGCTTTCCTGTTCGTGTCAGATAATTATCTATATGTTGAATTATTTCTTTCATGCGTCTTTTCGTTTCTTGCACAAATGTTCAAGTTAGCAATGTTGCATAAAATCGAAGGTAACATTATAAATGTGCGAAGTCCAGTCTAAAAAAATTGCTAGTCCAATTAGCACTCCAGATTATACCGCCACCTCCGCCGCAATCCCAGGATGCGGATTGTAATTCTCCAAAGTAAAATCCTCATACTTAAACCCGAAAATGTCTTTCACTTCCGGATTAATAACCATTTGTGGCAAAGGTCGTATATCCCGGCTTAACTGTAGTTTGGCCTGTTCAATGTGGTTAGTGTAAAGGTGTACATCACCGAAGGTATGCACAAAATCGCCCAAATCAAGATCGCAAACCTGGGCTAACATCATGGTTAGCAGAGCGTAGGAGGCTATGTTAAATGGCACGCCTAAAAACACATCGGCGCTGCGTTGATATAACTGGCAGCTGAGCTTCCCCTTGGTTTCGCCCTTGGCTTTATGCGGGGGGGCTACATAAAATTGAAACATAGTGTGGCAGGGCGGCAGGGCCATTTCATCAATATAAGGCACGTTCCAGGCGCTTACTATTAATCTGCGCGAATAAGGGTTCTTTTTTATTTGCGCTATCAGGCTGGTAATCTGGTCAAAAGATCTTCCATCTGGTGCTGGCCAGCTGCGCCACTGGTAACCATAAACAGGCCCCAGGTTACCCCACTTTTCCGCAAAATTATTATCAGCCGCTATTTTTTGAGCGAAAGCTTTAATATCCTCACCACCAAATTCCGCACTCTTTTTATATTTTTCATAAGGCCAATCGTCCCATATCCTAACTCCGTTTTGGCAGAGATATTGAATGTTCGACTCGCCTTTCAGAAACCACAGCAATTCATGTATAATAGCTTTGGTAAATACTTTTTTAGTGGTCAGCAACGGAAAGCCATCTTTTAAATTAAAACGTGCCTGGTAGCCAAAAACGCTATATGTGCCAGTGCCGGTACGGTCGTCTTTCCAAACACCTGTATCTAAAATATGCCTCAGAAGGTCGTGATATTGCTGCATAAACACAAATTTAGAATATCGCTGCCTTATCTTAAAGGTAATATGCACCAATTGTGGAAAGACGCTTGCCCCGAAAGGGTTTCTCCACCCTNNATGGCCCAGTACGACCTGCATGAAAACATTATTTTGGAAGGATATGTAAAAAACGGCCTGATGGATAGTACCTGGAAATTCTACTATGCCAGTGGCGGATTAAGGATGCAAGGGAAGTATAAGGATGGGATGGATATTGGCTTATGGCGTTCGTACTACGGTTACAGCAAACCCAAAATTACCAAGCTATACGATAATTACGGATACATGCTTATGCGTATGGAATATTACGATAACGGCCACGTAAAAAATTACCAGAACGTAAAGGCGCCTATGTTTGATAATAAAGAAAGGCATTACGACATGGACCAGCATGGCGAAACTATACGCATATATGTTGAAGATTCGGTGTTGGTAGTAAAACAGGGAGAAAAGGCAGACCGTGTTGGTGAAAACGTTTTTCAGCAAGGCGGAAAAGGCCACCTGGATATTGCTAAATAATCAACGGTTTATTTTCCGTACCTCAGCGAATCCATCTCCATTTCCTGGAAAGCGCCGGGGTCTGATATCAGGGTTGCATTCATATCTTTTACATCTTTCGAGATAAGCCTTTCAATAGATTTTATGGTTTTTAAGTAATTGCCCATGTTTGCATGCGCATATTTTACGTGGGCCAGGTATTCGTAATAGGTGCCTTTGGGGTGTTTAAGTTTCCAGGGCATGTAGTAGGTTTCCTGCCATATTTTGAAATATTCCAGGCAGTCGTAAATGCTTTTAAACCGCAGGTAGTCGTGGTTTGCCCTGAAGCCAAAAAAGTTGTTGTATTGGTATGTGCAGTTTTTACATTCCAGCCAACCGGTTTCGTAAATGGCAATGGCTAAAACGGTTTTGGGGCATTCTACATGATACTCGAGCAGGCAATGATACAGGTCGTTAACCTTTGCCTCACGACTGGTTTGGCTAAACGCAAACCGGTTAGCAAACACAAGCAACAAAACCAGTAAAAAGCAAAGCGCTGATTTCTTATTTTGTCTGCAGGCCATTCAATTTTGTTTAGGGTAAAAAGTATGCTTTGAAATAAATATGTTCTTCTGCACTTAAAAATTTATTCCACTCATTCACTTATCTGCAAACCTTCTGAACCTGTAACTTTTGTAATGCAAAGTTACGATTTTAAATAAACTGAAAAATTTTAACGCTCAATTGGGGTTTTGTAAAACAGGTATTTGATAATAACTGATGAGCTATGTAAGAAACTGCCCTTTCAATTCCGGCCACTCATTTTTAAGGATACTATAGTAAACGCTGTTGCGCCTGAATCCATCATACATTAAAGTATGGCTTCTTAAAAAGCCTTCAAACTTTCCGCCTGTTTTTTCAATAGCTGCGCGCGATGCCTTGTTTCTTTCATCGGTTTTAAATTCTACTCTTTCAAACCCCAGTTCATCAAACGCGTAGCTGAGCAGCAGAAATTTGCAATGCCGGTTTAATCCCGTTTTCTGAAAACTGATGCCCAACCAGGTGTGACCAATTTCGAGCCGGCGGTTATAATTGCTTACCGAAAGAAAACTGGTGCTACCGGCGTAAGCATTTGCCTGCTTATCAAAAATTATAAACGGATACCGGTCATGCGTCGCCCTGTCGGCCAATGCGGTTTCAATGTATTGAGTCAATAACTCTTTAGAGTGAATAGGTTTTGGCGAATACTGCACCAACTTTTCATCGCTGGTAGCTGGGGGCAACAAATTTTCCATATCAGACAGTAGCAGAGGACGAAGTTTCACTCTGTCATCTTCCAGAATTATTTCTTTATCAAAGTTGAAATCCATAGTGGAATAAATTTGCTGCAAAGTAGATAAATATGGGTTCGGGCAAAAAAATAATTCACGTAAATTCTACTTTTTTTGAGATTGTAAGCTAACTTTCAAAAAACTATAAACGTATGTTGCGTAAATCCAAAATTTATTTGGACACCTCTGTAATCAGCTTTTTATATGCTGATGATGCGCCAGATAAGCGCGACATTACAATTGATTTTTTCCGTGACTTTATTCGAACGGCAATTTATGAAACTTATATTTCTGATTTCGTAGTTGCTGAAATCGAAAACACTACTGATTTGAAACATAAGCAAAGAATGCTGAGTGTTATTGCGGATTATAACATTAGTTTTTTGGAACTAAATAATAGGCCCGAATTAGATGAATTAGCAGCTAATTATGTAAAAGAGGGTATTATACCAGAAAAGAAATTACTTGACGCTTACCACATTGCGGTGGCAGTTACAAACCAGATAAATATATTGGTGAGTTGGAATTACAAGCATCTTGCAAACGTAAATCGTGAAAGACGGATAAATGTAGTTAACTTAGCAAAGAATTATCTGAACGAAATAAGGATTATTACACCACTTGAACTTATGGATTATGAAAACTAAAACTTCAAAGTCTCAACTACAAGTTTGGGCTGCCAAAGAGCGGCTATCTATCGAATTACTTGAATTACCTGAAAATCAGCGGATAGCGCACATCATCAAAAAAACGAAATCAACTGTTGATGCCTTGAAAAAAAGACAAAATCATTCTAAAGCCATATAATGTATTTAAGAATGGTTTTAGCAAATTTATGGTTGCTCTAAAACTGGAAATAAATAAAAGGCTGTATTCCTGCACTTTTAACCTGAATTACCAAAACAATAGCCGAAACCACGAATGCAACTTTTGCAGGTAATGGCATTTCAACCACCCAGTTCATCGCTATAACTTCGTACTTACGTGGAATGAAATGGAGTACGTACCCCATCAGCATTACCAAAAGAATATTTCTGTAACCGGCAACAAACGAAGGGAAAACAGAGGGCGTAAAATGCAGGCTTATTCGTGAAATAACATCTCCGGCTATTTGCATATTATCGGCCCGGAAGAAAATCCAGCAGAAGCAAACAAAATGGAACGTAATTAAGATACCGGCTATTTTAAAAAAGCGGGTATCGGGTATTTTGAAAAACTCCTTAATGAATTTATCAATGGCCAGCGCTACACCATGCATGGCGCCCCATAAAACAAACCGGAATGCAGCACCGTGCCACAGCCCGCCCAGCAACATGGTAATAAACTGATTCAGGTAGGCCCGGACCCTGCCTTTTCTGTTTCCCCCTAATGAGATGTACAGATAATCGCGCAGCCAGGTAGAAAGCGAAATATGCCATCTGCGCCAAAACTCCGTAATACTCGATGATTGATACGGCGAATCGAAATTGATGCATAGCCTGTATCCGAATAACATGGCAATACCAATAGCCATATCGCTGTAACCACTAAAATCACAATATATCTGCAATGCGTAACCATAAACCCCAAACAGGTTTTCGAGGCCCGTATATAAAGTTGGGTTATCAAAAATGCGGTCTACAAAATTGATGCTGATATAATCTGAGATAACAACTTTTTTAAAGAGGCCAGACACAATTAAAAATATGGCGTGGCCCAGCATTTGCCGGGTAACCACAGTGGGCAAACTTATTTGTGGTATAAAATCGCGGGCCCTTACAATAGGCCCTGCTACCAGCTGAGGGAAGAAGGTAACGAAGAATGCATAATCCAGTATCCTCTTTACCGGTTTAAGGTCGCCCCGGTAAATATCAATGGTATAACTGAGGGATTGAAAAGTGAAAAACGAAACACCCACCGGTAAAAAAATATGGAATGGGTCGTAGGGATGTTTAGAGAGATTACAGAATATTTCGACCAGGAAATTGGTGTATTTAAAGTATGCCAGAAGCCCCAGGTTAAGCAGCAAACTAAATACAAGTAACCCCTGCTTATGCCATTGCTTTTTCGCATTGAAAATCAGGTTAGCCAGGTTATAATCAACTACTGCAGATAACACCAATAAAAGAAAATAGATGCCACTTGATTTGTAGTAGAAATAAAGCGAGAACAAAATTACATAGGCTAGTTTGAGGTCGTGTTTTTTATGAATGAGATAAAATATGCCGATAAAACCCAAAAACAGGAACAGAAAGAAACCACTGCTAAAGATAAGCGGCTCTTTAGGATGGTAAACAAACTGCTGAAGCAGGCTATGTATATCAATGGCTGCCAACATACTTATTATATGCTTTTACTATTGCTTCGTAAAGAAGATTGCCCTGAAACTCGTAACCCGCCCGTGTAAAATGTATGCCATCGCTGCGCATTAAACCGTATTTTTTCCACTGGTAGCAGCTTTTGTAACCACCGGCAATTGAATAAAGGTCCCAAACAGCCAGTCCGTTTTGTTTGGCATAATCAACCATTAAAGTATGCACCAGGCCAACGCTTAAATTGTAATATTTTTTGTGGTAGTAAGAATCGGGCGGAGTGGTAAGTATAATAGGTGTATTGGGATTGTGGGCACACAATTGTTTGATTAATGAATCGAGGCGGCTAAGTGTAAGTTCTTTGTCGAAAGGTTTGTGCTGGGCCTCATTAGTGCCTAATGAAATGATGAAGAGGTCCGGATGAATGGCCTGTGTTTCTTCGGCAAAATAACTGGCACGTGCGTACTGATAAGCCTCAGCCCCGTTGACCCCGACTGCATGGTAAATAACGCCGCTGTTAGGGCCTTCAAGGTTCAGTGCGTAGATAGTAGCATTATTTTGACTGCTATCGTTTTTAACCGCCTTTAAAATAATATCGTTGGTTGAATGTGTCAGCACTGCAGTTGAGGTATAAGGAAACTCCTCCTGTGTTTTGCTCTTTAAAGCGCCCAGCCTATTGCCCAGCGTATCTTCAATTACAAAATCAAACGCCGAATCTTTTTGGTAGAACAAGGTCACTTTATTAAATGCGTAGTTATTGTTTGGTGAATCAAAAGCCTTAATGCGGAACGAAACGCTATCTGAAAAGCTTTGAATAGTTACGCCGCCAATACCAATAGGCATGGGGTTATTTACAAATACGCAGCGCTTGGAGGTGCATACCACGTTGCTGGTTATTTTGTAATTAAATGGTTCGTTGGTGCCCGCAACCCGCAGTGGTACAACAACGCCCCTGCCGGCATTGCCAAAATCACTTTGTATATCGTTGCGTACCTTTTCGCTTAAAAAATCGGCCTGTATGTGCGAGTCGCCTAT
>PMXD01000304.1:0-5151 GCA_003165895.1 Bacteroidota bacterium
AACTTAATGACATTGCCCTGCGGGGACGAAGAACAGAAGGCATCGTCCGAACGCTTTGCTGAAACTGAATTATCAATTATCTGGAAAGGGCTACCTCACCAACGTTACACTACCCTTAAAGACCCGCGAACTGCTGTCGAGGAAATAAACTTCGGCCTCGTAAACAAATACTGAAGGCATTTGCAGTACGCCTTTGTAGGTTCCGTCCCAGCCCTGGAACTGGTTGTGGCTTTCAAATACTTTTTCACCCCAGCGGTTAAATACCCGCAGGTCAACGCGCTCAATACCGTGGCCGTATATTTCAAAAACGTCATTATTGCCATCTCCGTTAGGTGTAAAACAGTTAGGGATATAGACCTGGCCCGAAAAGTTTACAAAAATATTTACCGAAGCTTCGGCCGTGCACTGGCCGTTATAAGTAATGGTAACCGTGTAGTTATTCTGCTCGGCGTACGATGAGAAAACAGGGTTAGGGCAATCAATACAGCTTAAACCCGTCCACGGCGACCAGCTATAGGTTAAAGCCGAATTAGCCGCACCGCCAATTAAAGCACTGCTTAACTGTAAGGCCTGGCCTAAATTAACCGTTGTATCTATAGGATAAGCCACTGCATAACTTGGTGCAGGTTGAAAAACAGTGTCGGGTGCCAGGGCGTTTTTGCAGCCGTTGGTATCCATAGCCTCTATCTGGTATGGCCCTGAAGCTAAACCTGAAAAAGTTGGGGACGATTGAAATGGCCCACCATTTAATGAATATTGGAAAGGCCCGTTTTGCGGCACCAGCCCGGTAATTGTTAAAGAACCATCCTTCCACTGGTTGCCGAAGCAGGATGTGGAATCAGTAACCACCAAAAACGAGTCAGGCACAGCACCGGGCACGTAAGCAGCAGAAACTATGGTGCAGCCCTTACCATCTGCTACCAGTATCCAGTAGTGGCCTGTATCAAGATCAATAATACTGTTGCCCGAGGTAAATTCGAAGTTTACCGAATCGGTACTGCTGGCATAATTATACGGCGTTGTGCCGCCACTTACTACAACGGTAATAGTTCCGGTGTTTTGGCCGGGGCATTTAACAGGCGCGGCGGTAACAGACACAATCTGAAGCTGTGTAGGCTCAAATACCTGCGTGGTGCCGCTGGCAATACAACCGTTGGCATCTTCTACCTGCACGGTATAATTGCCGGTTGCAAGATTATTAAACGTATCCTGGCTCTGATAGGTACCGCCATTCAGTGCATATTGATAAGGTGGGCTACCGCCGCTAACCGGCGCTATTACTTTACCTGTGGCAGTGCCGTAGCACAGGGCGCTATCGGCATAAGGATTTACGCTTACGGTACTGGCGGGCAATAATTTTGCAGTATCGCTGGTGTTACAGCCTACGCCATCTTCAACTTCAATAATATAGGTACCCATTGCAAGGCCGCTAAAGGTGCCTGAGGCTTGAAAAGCGCCTCCATTGATAGCATACTGAAGTGTTCCAACCCCGCCTGTTGCATTGGCTATAATTTGCCCGGTGGGCGAAGAGCACGTAATACTATCAACAGTTAAGGCAAGCGTTAATGGATTATAAGGTACAATAGTGGTGCCTGCAATGTTAGAGAGGCAACCTAAGGTATCTTTTACAACCACAGTATAATTACCCCCAATGAGATTGGTAAAGCTATCTGCCTCCTGGTAACTTCCTCCACCCAGCGAATACTCATAAGGAGTAGTGCCCAGTGTTGCAGTAGCAGTTATTTCGCCTTGCGTTGAGCACGTAGGATTTCGTTCAGTTAAAGTAACTACAGGCGGGGTTTCAACAGTTACGGTGCCGGTATTGGTGGCTGAAGGGCAGCCCACCGGTGTAAATGTAACCGTATAAACAGTAGTGCCACCCGGAGTAACCGTAATAGACTGCGTAGTATAATTACCCGGCGACCAGCTGTAAGTTCCTCCTGCAACGGTGGCCGTAGCAGTTATGGTTCCCGTTCCGCCCGGGCAGATGGTGGTATCTGTAACTGTTACAGCGGCATTGGTAATAACCGTAACATTACTGGCCATGGTAGCCGAGCCGCAACTTTGCGTGGTGTAAGTAACTGTATAGGTAGTATTGGTGGTGGGCGAAACTGAAATTGAGTTTACATTACCGGCACCGGTGCTCCAGCCATAAGTTCCACCTGCCGGTGAGGCGTTTGCAGTAAGTATTGCGCTGCCACCTGAACAAATTGAAGGACTGTTAACGTTTAGCTGAGGATTAGAATTTACCGTTACCGTACCACTGCCGGTAGCGCTGCCGCATGGCTGTTCGGTAAAAGTTACCGAATAGGTTGTTGTAGCACCCGGGGTTACTGTAATAGATGCAGTGGTAGCACCGGTATTCCACAGGTAAGCACCTGTGCCACCACCGGTTACCATCGCATATACTACTGCGGTGCCTGCGTTACAGATAGTTGTGTCATTTACATGTACCGCCGGCGAAGCACTGTTAACTGTTACTGTTGCAGTTGCCGTAGCCGGGTTACATGGGGCTAAGGTATAGGTAACCGTATAAGTAGTGGTAGTTGCCGGGGTTACGGTTATTTGAGCAGTTGTTTGTCCGCCCGGGCTCCAGGCATAAGTTCCGCCGGTTTGCGATACGGATGTTGTAACGGTAGCAGGCGAACCATTGCATACTGTAGCGCCCGTTGCACTAACAGTAGCTGCTGTGGTTGACGTAATGGTTGCAGTTGCGGTATTTGAGCACCCGTCAGGATCGGTTACGGTAACGGTGTAGGTTCCGGCACTTAAATTAGTTCTGTTTTGCGTGGTAACGCCTCCCCCCCAGTTATAGGTATATGCGCCGGTTCCGGTAGTGGGGGTAACGGTAAGGCTTATATTGCCGCCTGCGGCGCAACTTCCGTTTTGAGGAGTTGCTAACAACCCTAATATATCAATTTTTTTAATTGTTGTATCAGGGGCGTTACATGGGCCGCCGCTAACAATTAATGAAACGCTGTAAGTGCCCGGCGCCGAAAAAGTATGCGTTGCTGTTGTGCCGCTACCTGTGTTGGAGGCCCCGCTGCCCGCATCGCCAAAATTCCAGCTATAGGTAGTGGCGCATGCGCTGGCTGAAGTGCCCGTAAATGAAACAACTGTTGAACTGGTGCAGGCATATGTAAAACTGCCTACGTTGGTGCTTTCGCTAATG
This sequence comes from Bacteroidota bacterium, assembly GCA_003165895.1. Classification (GTDB taxonomy): domain Bacteria; phylum Bacteroidota; class Bacteroidia; order Chitinophagales; family LD1; genus Bog-950. The sequence continues at coordinate 3,173 of PMXD01000304.1, forward strand.
GCTACGCTGTCAAAAGCAATACCATCAAAATTATTACAACTGGTACCGGCGCCAAAGGTAAAGCGCAGCAAAACAGTGGGCTGACCGGCCAGCATGCTGAGACAGTGTTTGGCCTGTATCCAGCCGTTGCTTCCGTTGCCTACGCCGCAGGTAACACCGGTATCGGTATATTCGGTTTGTATATTGCCGCACCATCCATCCTGTATATTTGAAAGCGGTGTGGTTAAGTAAGTAATAGGGGTGCGGTTATACCAGTTGGCATCCATGCAATCAACAGTTTCGCCGGCGGTGCCTATCACAACCCAGGTAGTACCCTGGTCAAGCGAATACTGAAGGTTGGTTCCGTCATATTTCCACTCCGACTCGCGATAATATAAAAACGCTATAAACGGATACTGCAGGGCGCTAAAATTCAGGCAGGGGCTTTGAACCCACGACTTTTCATTATGATTATAATAAGATTTGCCATCGGCAGCGTTAATGGCAAGCCCCCCTACAATCCAGCATTTGGTTCCGCTGCCGGCGCTGTTAATTACGGTTTTGGTGGGTGTGCCCCAGGCCCAGTCATTTTCAGTGCCGCCGGTGGTCCATGCCGGGCCGGCTTCAAAGTTTTCGATATAGGGCGTAGCGGGTGTAACCGCAATGGGTGTAGTGCATTGACCATGAAGGGCATCGCTGAATAAGAAACCAATCAGCAAAATGCATAGTTTATAAAATAAGCTACCTGACTTCATATCCTATAACTTCTGTTTAAATAACAACTACACGGGGCGGTAAAACTAAGAAAATCCGATAAACAGAGGCTTCCGCAGGCGTTAAAGTTGCACAGATAGGTAGTACCTAACGCAAAAATATTTGTTTGTTGATATTAAGTTAATTTTAGGCGGGGTTATCCACAATTTGTGGGAAATACGGGGGATCATATAATATTGCCGAAGCCATTACAAACGCAGCCAAACAGCTATTATTCAATGAAGTCAATATCCGCTTTAGTGTTTTTATGGGGATTAGCTTATTGGGTTGGGGACAGTTGTACGATGCGCAGTGGGCGTTGGGGTTTGGAGAATCTATTGTAGATTTTAGGACTCCGGATACTGTTAAGATAGATAGCATAAAGACGTTGCTGGGTTTTTTTTTAACCAATGCCAACATCTGTGATGAAAATGGTACGTTACTTTATTACACTAATGGCGTTAATATTTGTAGCATAAGTGACACCTTATTGAATGGCAGTCTATGTAATTGCGACCCGAGTGATAGTATTGATGGTTTGGATTTACCTCAAGCCGCGTTATTCATGCCCCAACCTGGAAATACCCGCTATTATTATTTATTTCATTTTTGGAATGATACCGATCAGAATACCCGGCCGGGAACTATTTACTATAGCTTAATTGATAAAGAAGGAAATGGAGGAGCTGGCTCGGTGGTTAAGAAGAATATCCCGATTTTAACGGGGCAAATGTTGAGAGGTGGAGGTATGACTGCCTGCAAACATGCCAATGGCAGGGATTACTGGCTGGTTATGGGCGGCTCCAATAATAATGAATTTTACGAGTTTCTGGTTACCCCCGATAGCATATTAGGTCCCTATACGCAATTTATCGGGCCAGCGTTCCCTTTGCCTTATGACATTGCTTATAGCAAGTTTTCACAAGATGGGAGTAAATATGCTACCGGTACTTACCAAAGTTTAGTGCTAATAATGGATTTTGATAGATGCAGCGGAGAATTTAGTAATCCTATCACACTGTTTAACAATGCTTCTAATGATTCTACCCAACCCATTAGCGGGACGGGGGGGATGGATTTTTCACCCAATGGAAGATTTTTATATGAAAGCTCGGTTTTATGGCTAAACCAATATGATTTATGGGCTCAGAATATTCAGGATTCTGTAACAATCTATGCGGCGGATAGTAATGATGAATTCCAACTAAGATTCCTTCAACTTGCCCCTAATGGAAAATTGTATGGTT
>PMXD01000304.1:5205-25397 GCA_003165895.1 Bacteroidota bacterium
CAGGTAGATATTTTTGATACGGAGCATTTGGCAAGCGGGGTGTATTTTATCAGGGTTATTGATAAGGCTACCGGTGCGGAGATTGCGGCGGGGAAGGTGGTGGTAGCGCATTAACAGCCTGGCCACTCCCGTCCATCGCTTCGCTTGGGGTAATGGCTGTTTCCCCTCTTGAGAGGGGTGGCCGGAGGCCGGGGTGTGTGGCTGTTTGGCACACTTCCCGAACGGCCACACACCCCGCGCTTCGCGCTTCCCCTCTCGAGAGGGGAAAACGCAACAAATCGCTCCGCGATTTGCCCTTAACGGAAAGACATTGTTCTTTCACCGCAGTTTGGGGAGGCTGCCTTTATTCCTTAACTTGCCCCTTCTATGATACCCAATAAAACAGTAGTTAACGGATATGCAAACACGCGCAATGGCACGTATAAAGGTATCATCTGCCATGCCCCCTTTGTAAACCTCAACTTTGAGCAAAACGGCAATGTGCGCGCCTGTTGTTATAACACGCAGCACATATTGGGCCAGTGGCCGCAGCAAAGCATAAAACAGATTTGGCAGGGCGAAAGCGCCGCACAGCTGCGTGGTTACATTAAACAAAATAACCTGGGCGGTGGCTGTGCCGAGTGCGGTAAAATGCTGGAGGCCGGTAACTACCACGGTGTGCGCGCCAGATATTACGATGAGTTTGCACCCAACACTTTAGGCCCCCGGCTTAATTATTTAAAACAATCGCTGGGGGGCGCTGTGCCTTACCCGAGAGTAATGGAGTTTGAGTTAAGCAACACCTGCAACCTGGAGTGTATAATGTGCAATGGCTATTTTTCATCCAGCATCCGTAAAAACCGAGAGCACCTGCCGCCGATTGAATCGCCGTACAACGATAAGTTTGTGGATGAACTGGATGAGTTTATTCCGCACCTTACCGATGCCAAATTTTTAGGCGGTGAGCCTTTTATGATTGATATTTACCTGAGTATTTGGGAGCGTATCCGTAAACTAAACCCCAACATCCGCATACATATCACCACCAACGGCACTTTCTTAAACAACCGCATAAAAGACCTGCTGGAAGGACTGAAGGCGGGCATTATCCTTTCTATTGATTCGGTAAATAAGGAAACTTATCCTAAAATAAGGGTAAACGGCAGCTATGATAAAGTAATGGAGAACCTGGAGTATTTCCGCGATTATACCAAACGGAAAAGCACTTTCCTTTCTATGGCCGCGTGCCCTATAACCTATAACTGGAAAGAACTGCCTGAGATGCTGGCGTTTTGTATAGAGAAGAACATTGCTTTATATTTTAATGCCGTCTTCTCCCCTTCCGACCTTTCGCTGCGCGACCAATCGCCCGCTTATTTACAGGAGGTTATTACTTATTTGGAGGAACACCCGGCCCCGGGCATTAATGGCAGCCCACGCACACCGGGCAACCTTTCTATACAGGCTTATAACGATTTTATAAACCTGCTGCGTGGCTGGCTTGAAGAGGCTAAAGCCAAAGAAACCCAGGCATATACGCCCGGCACCCAAAACCAAAGCGCCGAAATAGAAGCTTACCTGAACAATGGCGAAGCGGTAGAGTGGAATATTGATACCGTGCGACAAACCATATCCAAACTTGGCGAGATTGCCGCTTTTGGTTATGATGATAAAGACAAACAACTGCGCCTGCAAATTGCCAAGCTGTTTGCCAGCACTCCCGCCGGGCAGGTACAACAACTGCTGCAATGCTACCCTGAGTTATATGACGCGCAAAACCATACCGAAGCTGTTAGCGCAACCGCCGAAAAAATAAAATTCATCTCTGCAGGTATAGAGCAACATCCCAAACGCAGGGAGGTGCTGACGCAGATATCGCAATCCTCAGCCCCCGTATTCACCAAAGTTTTGCTGGAGCGCGATTTGAAGGATTTACAGAGCGATATGCAGAGTTTGTTTAGTTGATGGCATTAAATAAAACTGATGTCATTGCGAAGCCTTTTCCAATAAAAAAATAGAAGAGAAAAGGCTGCGGCAATCTTCCGCTGTGTCTCTATATGGGTAATTTGCCAGTTAAAGACACAACGGAAGATTGCCGCGGTTAATAGTTTTTTATTTTTTACGGGAATTAACCTCGCAATGACATTAATTTTATTTTAATACATCCGTTAAAATTTGCGTACGGCATATACAAAAAACCGCCTCTTCCGAACACTTATGGCGCGGACGCTAAACCACAGGGGTTACCGGTTAGGCCCGCCGGAAACCGGAATTGATGCAGGTGGTAGAATTTAGTTTGCATCCATCCATTTTCGTTTTTCCATAAAATAGAATTCCTTTGTTGCTTAGTAAACCATTGTGTATGAAAAAGGGATTCTCCTTCTATTTGCTTTTGCTGTCGCTTTTTGTTGCTGTTAGTGCAGGGGCGCAGGACACTACCATTACTTATTTGCGTAACCCGGAAGGAAGAATCCGAGAGCATAATGTTGATTACCTGAAGATGGTTTTAAATGTAAAGTTTAATACTGCCGAAGGTAAAGTGATTGGCGATGTTAAATATGAGTTCAGGCCCATTCAGTATGTGGTTGATACCCTGTTTTTAGATGCACCCGGTATTGATATTAAAAAGGTTACGCTGGATGGAAAGGATGTGGCTTTTACCACTGATAGCGCTGGTTTAACTATCAGGTTTTACCAGCCCATGAGCTGGAATAAAAAATATGACCTGGAAATTAAATATGAGGTGTCTCCGCGCAAAGGCCTTTATTTTATTGGCTGGAATGTAAATGCTAAAAACACCGGTAAAGACCCTTACTTTACCCGCAAGCAAATATGGACCCAGGGCGAAGGGGAAGATAACCGGTTCTGGTTTCCCTGCTATGATGATGTAGATGATAAAATGGTTACTGAAACTATTATCACTTTCGATTCGGCTTATACCGTTATTTCGAATGGAGAGTTGAAGGATAAAAAGCATAATGCCGATGGCACTTTAACCTGGCATTATGCTATGAGCAAGCCTATGGTGCCTTACCTTGTAATGATTGCCATTGATAAATATGCCTATAAAGATTATGTGAGCAAGGGAGGCGTTTTATCGCGCGAATATTATTATTCCGACAGGCCGGAGACCGTTATTCCCACTTATAAGCATAGTGCGGAGATGATGGATTTTCTGAGTAACGAAACCGGGTTTCATTACCCGTGGGAGCAGTATTCTAACACCCCGGTGCAGGATTTTATGTACGGGGCTATGGAAAATACCACCGCTACCATTTACGGCGACTTTTTATTGGTTGACCAGCGCGCTGCCATAGACCGCGATTATGAGGGGGTAAATGCCCATGAGTTAACCCACCAATGGTTTGGCGATTGTATTACGGCCTATAGCTGGCAGCACCTTTGGCTGCACGAGAGTTTTGCAACGTATTACAGTAAACAGTTTATGTGCAAAATGCATGGCGAGGACCAGTATGAATGGGCCAGGCGTGGAGAAGCTATGGCGGCTATCAGTGCTGAAAAGAATGACCGGTTCCCGATTTCGAGTACTAAAGCGGGTACTGCAAGGATTTATCCTAAAGGCAGTTTTGTTTTAGATATGCTGCGCTATGTAGTGGGCGACTCAGTGTTTAAACGCAGCATTACCCATTACCTGCAAAAACATGCTTACCAAAATGTTACGGGTAACGATTTTATGATGGCCTTTATGGAAACCGCCGGCGTAAACCTTGACTGGTTTTTTGATGAATGGATTTACCGGGCAGGTTTACCTAATTATTCAGTTAAATACGAACGGCTAAAGGATAACGTGGTTTTTTATGTTGCCCAAACGCAAAAAACGGATGAGTTGACCGGCCTGTTTAAAATGCCAATTGTATTTGAGGTGCATTTTAAAGATGGGTCGGGTGCCAGCAAAAAGGTTTGGTTAAGCAGCGCTAATGATACTGTTTATGTTAGCGCCACTCCGGGAAGTATTGTTGATTATGCGCTTTTCGACCCGGGTTCCATGGTTTTGAAAAATGTGGATTTTAAGAAGGGCTTTGATGAATTAGGTGCGCAGTTGGTGAAGGGCAAAAATATGATTGACCGCTATGATGCCCTGGTAGGTTTGCGCGATATTGGCCTTGACCAGAAAAGAGATTTACTGATTGCAGTTTTTAACGATAAAGGTTACAGTGTTATTCAAAATGAGATTATTAAACAGCTGGCTAAAGATTCAACTTCTTCAACAATGGGCTTAATGGCCAGGGCTTTGATGGATAAGGATTTTTCTACCCGCAGGGCGGTGGTTGAGAATTTAGAAACTATACCCGATGTGCTTTTGCCGGAGGTGGAACGTTTGCTGAAAGACAGCAGTTATATTACCATTGAGGTTACTTTGCGTAAGCTGGTTAAACTGTATCCGGCTAAAACACAAACCTACCTGGATGCCACGCAGGGCGTAAGGGGCATGGCCGAAAATGTGCGCCTTGCGTGGCTTGAAATAAGCGCCGGCGACTCGGTCACTGCGGTTGCCAATAACCATAAGTTTGAAAAGCAGATAGTACCGTTTACCAGTAACCAATACGAATTCCGCACCCGGATTAAAGCTATGGACGCGCTTGAACGGTTAAAATACAGCGACAAGGACCTGATATATAACCTGTTTAACGCGGCCCTGTACAACAACAGCCGCCTTAGCAACCCGGCTATGAAACTGCTGAAAACCATTTTAAAACGCCCTGAGCAATTGCAGGCCGGTAAGGAAGTACTGGCTGCCAATAAGTGGAAGGATTGGGAGAAGAAGGCGTTGGATGGGTATTTTAAATAATTGAATTTTCGCAAGTCTGGAGACTTGTGTTATTTATAGTTCCAGGTCGGCCGCCGGTGGCGGAAGACCTGGAACAGCGGTGAAATAAAGGAAACCAATGCAAGCGAAACGGTGGCTTTGGCTATGCGCAAGGCGGTGGCTGTGCCAGTCATAGCAGGGTTAAAGCAATGGATGATAAACAACAGGGCAGAGGTGATGCGCACGAGCCTGATAGGGAAAGCCATTGATTACACACTGCCAAGAATAGATGCCCTGAAAGTTTACACCACTGCCGCTAAATTGCAGATTGATAATAATTCCGTCGAAAATTCAATCCGCCCCATTGCGATAGGACGAAAAAATTATTTGTTTGCCGGTTCGCATGAGGCTGCTGAAAACACCTCCATTTTTTATTCCCTCTTTGCTGCGTGCAAAGCGCAGGGCATCAACCCACAAACATGGCTTGCTGAAACCCTAAGAGGCTATATGTATTTGTTTTCTTTAATTTCAAACAGCTTCTTAGCGGTTTTCACTTTCGTTTTTTTATTAAATCCATAACACCATTAATAAATGTGAGCGGGTGAATAGGATTACCCGGAACATACAAGTCAATTTTATATTTGCTGAGAAAGGTTCGGTTCAGAGCCGGGCTATCAGAAAAGATTCCTCCGCTAATTGCGTCTGTGCCGGCAAGAATAATGATCTTAGGATCAGGTACGGCATCGTAACAAATCTGTAAAGGTACTGCCATATTTTCGGTTATTGGCCCCGTAATTACAATTCCATCGGCATGGCGTGGAGAAGCAACAAACTCAATTCCGAAACGGCCCATATCAAAGTTCACATTTCCGCAGGCATTTAGTTCCAACTCACAACTATTGTCCCCACCGGCCGATACCTGCCGCAGTTTCAACGAACCGCTGAAATATTTTGCAATTTCCTTCCTGATTAAATCGGGATTCAACGTGATTGCCTCTGTTTCACCTGCTTTAATAATTAAATCTTCCCTTTGGTTGGCCGCTATTTTGTAATCTTTCGTAAACTTTACTTTGGATGGAAATGAAAATGCGCACTCCCCGCAAAAAGTACATTTCCCTAAATCAATACTTACAGGGTTTAAATCAATTGCGCCCGTAGGGCAAAGGTCAATTAATGCGGCTGTATCTATCGTCTCATTGCTGATTTCCGGCCTTCCCCTGAAAATACCGGGCAATTCCGCTTTAGTTACATCAGGGATATATTGTTTACCCTGCCGGAAAAGTATTTTAATGTTATCAAGCATAGTTCAATGTAATCTTGTTTATTATAAATCATGTCCGCAATAACTCAGGTCAAAACTTTTGTTGCATATTGGAAAATCTGATATTTCATTATTTCTGACCGCTAACGCAAGGGCCAGCCAATTGTGCATCGAGGGGTCTTTTATTTTGTAATGCATCAGTTCACCATCTTTATCTGTTACTGCACAATGACAGATTTCACCTCTCCATCCCTCAGCCAATGAAAGAGTAAATGAAGCGGGTTGCGGAGAGGATAATGGCCTTCTGTTTTTATTTTCCTGAGGAATGTTTTGCAGCATCTTCCTGATATAACCCATGGACTGTCTGATTTCCTTATTTCGCAGATGTGCCCGCGAATAAACATCTCCATGATGTTTTACAACCGGTTGGTGATTTAGTTGCCCATATAAATCGTGAACATGTGTGGCACGAACATCCCTTCTTATTCCTGAAGTTTTTGCTGCCATACCTACCAGGCCAATGGCAATTGCCTGTTCACGTGTTACCACGCCTGTTTTTTCTAACCGCGCCAACGCACTCGGCAGCGTATGGAATTCCTCCCACATTTGGCCATAATCATTTTCATAGGCATCCAGCAACTGCTCAAGTTGTTTACGTAACCCTTCTGTAAAATAGAAATTACTCTTCCCTGCACGAATAAGCCCCTTTCCCAACCGGTTTCCGCACCATATTTGAAAGAAGTTGATCAATGGAGTTCTCAATCTGCCAAATACCGAACTACCCAGCTGGTAAGCTATGTCGGTACAGATAGCACTTAAATCCCCGGTGTGAATAGCAAGGCGCTCTAACTCCAAAGCAAGCGTGCGCGCAAATTGCAAATCCTCATCTGCCTGGTAATTGCATAAACTTTCCCAAAGGTTCACAAAGGTAGTGGTGTGTCCGGCTACCGTATCTCCGGCTATCGATTCAGCAAGCGTAGTGCGTTGCAAAAGTTTTTTCTTATTCAGAAAAAGCTGTTCGATACCACGATGCTGATATCCAAGCTGGATTTCGAGATGAAGGATTTGCTCGCCATTGCAGATAAAACGGAAATGACCGGGTTCAATTACGCCGGCGTGAATGGGTCCCACCCCTACTTCATGCAGTTCTTCGCTTTTTATCTGGTAAAAGGGGTAATTTTCAATACGTGAATCTTTATTCGTTCGATCAAATGAAAAGCGGACTGGTTTTAGCCATGGATGGCCGGCATAATTGATTCCGAAATTTTCATGAAGCTCCCTTTCAAAAAAATGAAAGGATAAATGATGCGCAGTAAAAGATGGATATGGTTCCCTTGCATTGGTTTTTATTTCGCAGGAAGAAATAAGAATGTTGCCGTCGGTATCATTAGCCATGCAACAAGTCAGCTTCAATTTATCCTGTATCCTGTATCCAAAATAACTGACACAATGGTTTTCTTCATGCTGAATCAAACCGGTGTTCAACGCAAAAAAATCTTCGTAATCCAAAACCGGAATGTTTTGAACCGGGATAGTCTGATTGTTCTTTATAGCGATGTAATTGCTCATACTTATTTGGGTAAATTAGAAACGGCGCCATTAATCAGGGTTACAAGTCCGGCAGGTGGAAATAATCCCAGGTAGATCACCAGGGCCAAAAGAATAAACTGGCTAAGCGATTCAAACGGGCTTATTTTTTCAACATCTGTATCATTAAAGCCAATAGGTTTAATGAAAAGTATCTTAAAGATGTTTTTTCCGAACGACCAGATGATCATGGTTAGCAACAACATAATAAAGAGAATTATCCAAATATGTTTTGCTTCAAACAAAGCACGGAAAATAAGAAACTCACTAACAAACATTCCCGATGGGGGCATTGCTGTAACGGTAAAAAATGCAAATAAAAGCACCAGCGCGCCGCTCAGGTTGTATTTGAAGTAATCGCCGATGTCATAAATGCTTTTGCTTTTGTAAATGCGGTATACCTGTCCCATCTGGAAAAACAAGACCGGTTTGGCAAATGAGTGTAAAACCAGGTGCAAAATAGCGGCGTAACGCCCAATTCCCCCCGCTGCCAAACCTACCATTATCAACCCCATGTGCTCAACGCTCGAATAGGCAAACATGCGTTTAAGGTTTTTTACCCTAAGCATGTAAACAGTAGCTACAAAAATGGAAAGCAGTCCGGTAATGAGCATAATCTTATTGGCCCACTCAAAAATTGAAGTAGGGCCAATGACTTGATAAAAGCGAAAAATGCCAATAAATCCAACGTTCATTAACGCACTGCCGAAAATAGCGCCCGCCGGGGATGGAGCTTTATCTTTGGCATCAATACCTGCCGTGTACATCGGAACCAGCCCGGCTTTGCAGGTAAAACCTGTAAAAATGAAGAGGAACGCCAGTTTGAGCCAAAATACATTCATTCCGGCAGCGCTGTTAAACAGGCCCTGGTAGAATAAATTAGTACTTCCGGTGCGCTGCACCGCAATGGACAGAAACAGGATACCGATAAACACCAGTGTAATGCTGATAGAACAAACGAAAATATATTTCCAGGTACCTTCAAGCGACCGGCTATTGCGCCGGTGATAAATTAAGGCGGAAGAACTCAGTGTTGTAAGTTCAACAAAAATCCAGGTAATAGCAATGTGATTGGAGAGATAGGCCGCGCTGAGGGCAGCAAACAATACTACCAGGGCGGAAAAGTAAATTCCGCGATTGCGGGGTATTTCCGCTTTTGAATTGCAATAAACGTGGCTATGATAAATAGCCGGAACGCATAAAATACTTAAAACGACAAGAAAGATAATAGCTAAGGAATCCGGCGAAAAATATTGAAAATCAACAACGTTTAAATGGTCGAATTCGTAAATAGTAAGGCCCCATTGCAAAACCATGAAAAGTATAGTAAGCCCATAATTCACCAGTTTATTCCTGTTAAAGAACAAAAGCATGCTGATAAGAAACGAACCAACCAGGTAGGACCCCATCATACCTGAAAAAAACTGCGCCATATCAATCTTTAAGATTACTTAATTGTTCAACATCCTGTTCTTTCATAATATCGCCGATTTTGTTTGCAAAAATTCCAAGCAAAAACACGCTGGCAAAAATGTCGAGAAGGATTCCGATGTTAACCAGCATGGGCATTTCGTTTCCCACTGCCAGAGATAAAACAAACACCCCATTTTCAATAACAAGAAAACCCATCACGTGAGTAATTATTTTCCGGCGTGTAACTATAATGTATAAGCCTGTGAACAAAGCTGACAAAGAGGCTACAAAAAATATCTTTCCTAAATGGGGATCCTCAATTGCATTTGAAAGCAGGAATGAAGCGATTATAATAGCGGTAACGATAACTATTGAAATGAAATCAGGCAGAAAGGGTTCTGAATCGCGCGTAATCTTATTTCTTTCAATAATATACTTCAGAAAATAGGGGATTGCAATTGTTTTGAAAACGATTGTTTCAAGCAAAATGAAAACAAGGTTTACCCAATTAATTTCAATCAGCTCAATAAATGCAACTCCAAAAAGAATGACGCCCTGAACAGCCAATACGGAAATATAGCTGCTGAGCCGGTTGGCAACCCCCAGATAAATAAGCGTAACGGCAAAAATAGCAAGCAAAATAACGGTCATTTCCTTTTTTTTAGTTCTATACAAATTTCTTCAAAATCAAAACCCCGATAAAGATTAGTAACGAAATGGATGTGAGCATAAAAATGTATTGCGGATTATGATTCATGCGGAATCTTGCCATAAATGATTCAACAGTGCCTACTATAACTGCAAAAACGATTTGGACACCTATAAAAATCGGGAGGGAATAATACCACTCGTATCCGGGAGTGAGAAAGAAGTTGGCAATCAATGCGCCGTACATAGCAAACTTCAGGTTGGTACTATAAAGGATAAGACCAAGGTCGAAACCACTGTTATCCAGTATCATCACTTCATGAACCATGGTCAGCTCAAGATGGGTTTTCGGGTCATCCACAGGCATCCGGCTGTTTTCGATTAAAGCGATAAAAACCAAAACAATGGCAGCAAGAGTACCCTCTCCATAAGAAATGTAAGAACCGAAATGGAGTGAACCAAATATTTCATAAAACGATGTGTGCCCCGTGAGTAAAGCAAAGGAACCCATAAGAATAAAAAATGCGGGCTCAACCAACAAAGAATAAAGGGCCTCACGGCTTGCACCCATCCCTTCAAAACTGCTGCCGGTATCTAACGCAGAAATGATAATGAAAAATTTTCCCAGGGCCAGGGCATAAGCAAAAAATATAAAGTCTCCCTGAAAGGAAATGATACCCGGTTGATTTCCGAAGGGCACCATAAAAATTGCCATTAGCACCGAGGCAAAATAAATGCTCGGGGCAATTTGAAAAATGAAACTGGTAGTTTTACTGTACACAGCTCCTTTACGGAACAAACGCCGGATATCTTTCAATGGTTGAAAAAAACCTGGACCTTTTCTACCGGAAAAAATACTTTTTGTCCGGATGACAATACCTGTAAAAAACAGGCTCGTAAAAATAATTAATAGAAAGCTAACTATACTCATTGTCCAATTTGCTTTATCAGTTCATTCAGGTACGCTAAGGCATTCATTAATAATGGAATAGTTATAACAATAAAGATAAAAACTACGCCGTAAAGAATATAAAACTGAGGGTTTCCGTTTTGCAGAAATCTGAACTGTCCGATAAAACCCTTTAAATATTTTAAAGGTATATCAATAATCACTCTCTCCAGTTTGTCATAAGGATGTGTTTCGGAGTGAACGGGGTTGGGAAATATGCCAATTAGCGCGTTTTCGGTTTTGTTCATCATCAGCAACGGGTGGATCAATTTGCGGAAAGGGCGCACAAAGGAATTGGCAGTATATTGTAGTTTGGCCGTTGGCGCCGCATAGCCGCATCCCCAGGTGGAGGATTCAACAATAACAGCGGACCTGGTTACCATCTTTCTGAGCCACCAAATGATAAGTGACAATAAAATAAGAGCAATGACCGCGAGACTGACAGCCTGAAGCGTTTCGATAAACGCCACAGGCTCCTGCTGTAAAATATTTTTACCTGTAAAAAGGGCAGTCGGCCCGGAAATAGCCTTTACAAAAATTTGCGGAACAATTCCGATTAAAATAATCAGTGTCGCTATTAAATACTTAGGGAAAAGTTTCGTGAATTCAGCTTCATGGACCGTGGCTGGAAGTTGGTGCCGCTCATTACCCAGAAAAATAACTCCAAATGCTTTGGTGAAACAAAGCATAGCCAATCCACCAATTATAACCAATCCTAAAACAGATGAAACAAGAAAAACCGTAGAAATAAGCGGGCTTTCCAAAATGCCTTTAAATAAGCCGGAATAGATTAAAAATTCAGAAATAAAACCATTGAACGGAGGAAGCCCGCATATAGCAAGTGCGGCTATTAGAAACAAAGTAGCGGTTTGCGGCATTTTTTTTATTAAGCCGCCAAGTTGTTCGATGTCTAAAGTATGTGTCGCCTGATAAACAGTTCCTGCACTATAAAACAAAAGCGACTTGAAAAGCGAATGATTGAGCGTATGTAACATGGCCCCTGCAAAACCGGCAAAAGCAAGATAAGGGTTGTTTAATCCCAGGCCGATGCAGCCCAAACCAATACCAATACCAATAATTCCGATGTTTTCGATACTGTGATATGCCAGTAACTTTTTGATGTTATGCTGTATAATGGCAAGTATCACTCCATATACCCCTGTTATTACTGAAATGGCAAGAATGAAATAACCCAGGGCAAGAAAATCACCTTTTATCAGCAATAACATTCGCAAAATTCCGAAAATACCCAGTTTGATAATAACGCCGGACATTACTCCTGAAACATGCGCCGGAGCAACAGGGTGAGCATACGGCAGCCATGTATGAAACGGAACAAACCCGGCCTTGATAGCAAAGGCAATAAAAAAACACAAAAAGAGTATGAAACTTACGGCAGGACTTACTGATGCGGCATATGTAGCTATGGCATTAAAATCAAACGAGCCTGCACGGGAGTTTACCCAAATAAACCCCAATGTCATAAACATGATACCAATGTGCGATTGAATAAGGAAGTTGATTCCTGCTTTAAGCACTTCAAACTTACCATACTCAAAAATTATCAATATGAATGAAGAAAGCGCCATCAGTTCCCAAACGCATAAAAAGGCCAGGGAATTCTGAACACAATAAATTCCAATCATTGCAAAATGATTGATAATGTAACTGGCAAAATGTAGTGTAAGATTGGCTGAACCTTCCGGATTCCGGCCGGGAGGGTTTTCATAATGCTTCATGTATCGCCTGCCATATAATATGCCTGTTAGCATAGTAAAATTCATCAGTAAAATAAACCATCCCGAAAGAGCATCTGCCCTGATTGCAATTTGCCCGAATACATTGCCCCCATAAAAAATTTGTTCAAACGATGAGCCGCACAACGTAGGAATTGCTATGCATGAGCTAAGTACAGCATTAATCAATACAGCAAACAAAGCGATATTTCCTTTCTGTTTATCTCCCGCCATGGCTAGCAGAAGTAATGAAAAGACGGTAACAACTATGATACCTAAGATTAAACTCATTATCTATAACAAATTAAAGAAAGTAGCAACAAGCAGGATGACTATAAAAAAGAAACCATAAAGAACATACATCTGGAGGTTACCGTTATTAATAAACATAAAATAATTCATGAATGCAAAAATCCGGTTATTGACAGGGCCAATAAAATTCTTTTCAAAAAATTCATGATAATGGGATTGAAAGTTTCTGGGAAGCGGAAATATTTTACTGCCGGCAATTTCAAAATACTTCTTTTTCTCAGTGGTAATGTAACTGAATAATTTGGCAAAAGTCTTTGAAAAGGATTTGGACGTGTATTGCATCCTGCTATTGGGAGCCACATAACCACAACCCCACGTTGGCTGAACGGTAATTGTACGGGCTGAAGAAATTTTTGTGCGGACAAAATATGTTATCGCAATTAGCAAAACCAACAACAATGAAACTCTTCCCACCGTAACAATTACAGGGCTGATACCTGGCATAACTTCCGGCAAAACAGAAATGGTTCCGCTCATCTGCGATGCAATGGAAAGCGCTGTATCAAAAAATATTCCCGGAAAAATTCCAATCATGACCATTATAAACAAAATAAGGTACAAGGGAATTTGCATAGCCAGCGAAACTTCCTTTGGCTGATGTGTGAGAACCACTCTGGGTGAACCAAGAAAAACTGTTCCGAATGTTTTAGAAAAAGTGAGTATGGAAATACCACCAACTATAGCCAGCGCAGCAATACATAATACCATCACCGAACTAAACTGTGCCCCGCCACCAAAGCGTATGCCTTCAATCAGGCCGGAGTAAATCAGAAATTCTGAAACAAATCCATTGAAAGGCGGAAGCCCCCCTATGGCAAGCGCGCCGCACAGGAATAAAAGTGCTGTAACAGGCATTTTTTTTATAAGCCCGCCTAATTGTTCCATATCGCGGGTATGCGTTTGTTGATATATATTTCCCGCAGTAAAAAAAAGAAGGGATTTATAGAGTGAGTGATTAAGCGCATGCAGTAAGGCTCCTGCAAAGCCAATAAGCATCAGGTATTGGTTATGGATGCCCTTTCCAATCAGGCCTATTCCTATGCCCATCCCAATTATACCGATGTTTTCTATAGTACAATATGCCAGCATCCGCTTAACATCGCGGTGAACAGCTGCGTTCAGGATGCCATAAAATGCAGTCAGCACTGATAAAATCAGTATGGATTCTCCAATCCTGATTAAGTCTGTGTTAAGGTACAATACCATGCGTAAAATACCATAGATGCCCATCTTTACAATTACCCCCGACATAACCCCTGAAACATGTGACGGGGCAGCAGGATGGGCATGAGGTAGCCATGTATGCAATGGAATGAAACCAGCCTTGATTCCAAAACCAATGAAGAAAAGAAAAAAGGGCCATACCGGCCTCTGATGAATGAAGAAAGCTGCGATGCCTGCAAAATCGAATGACCCTTCTGAAAAATAAACCCAGATAAAAGCAATAGAAAGAAAAGCTACACCAATGTGCATTTGAACGAGGTAGTTAATCCCAGCTTTCAATGTTTCTGCCCGGTAATGTTCGAAGATTACCAGCAACATAGAAGTAATAGACATTAGTTCCCAGGCAATTAAAAATGCCAGGCCGTTTTGAAGCACGCAAACTGCAAGCATGGAAAGATGAAAGAGAACAAATAAAATCCAGTGAAGAGAACTATTTCTTTTTTGCTCCTCATAAGATTTCATATACCCGATGCCATATAATACACCGGTAAGGCAGGTGAAGTTAATTATTAAAATAAACCAGGCCGAAAGCCCATCTACGCATACCGGGATATTACCAAATACATTACCCCCATAATAAGTTTGTTCCACTGATTCACCCGGCAGGGCGTGAATTGCGATAAATGAACTAATCGCTGCATTGATAAATACAGCCAGCAAAGCAGTATAGCCTTTCCATTCTTTCCTTAGAAAAGGAAGAAAAATGACAGAAAAAATGGCAGTTAAAATGATGCCGGTATATAATCCGGTTAAGGTGGTGAAAGGGAGATTAAAATACTCAATATTCATATCCATTCTGCTGGTCAAATCTATTCAATTATCAGCACATAGCGCCTTTTTGTTTGCACCGGTTTTTTGTGCATAAACAAAAATGGTTACAATAAAATTCGTAAGTTTATAGCCTGTTACCATTCAAACCACCCTCCGATTATATTCTTAATTTATGCCAAACAATGATTCGCTTGAGCTTCATAAAACTAACCAGGGTAAATTATCTATAATAAGTAAAATCCCTATAAAAGACCGCGAAACACTATCGTTGGTCTATACTCCGGGTGTGGCCTCAGTATGTGAAGCAATTGCAAAAATACCTGAGCTTGCCAGGGAATACACAATTAAAAGAAATACGGTTGCCGTGGTTACTGACGGGTCAAGCGTTTTGGGGCTCGGAAATATTGGCCCGCTGGCTGCGCTTCCTGTTATGGAAGGCAAAGCCGCCATTTTTAAAGAATTTGGAAATGTAGATGCCTTTCCCATTTGTCTTGATACACAGGATACCGAAGAAATAATCAGGACGGTAAAGTTAATTGCCCCGGTTTTCGGAGGTATCAATCTTGAAGATATTTCGGCTCCCCGATGTTTTGAAATTGAGGAACGCCTGCGCAAAGAACTTTCCATTCCCGTGATGCATGACGACCAATGGGGGGCCGCAACGGTAACTCTTGCCGCGCTCATTACTGCACTCAGGCTACGCGAAATTCCTCCCGCGGAAGCGAAAGTTGTCATCTCCGGTGTAGGTGCTGCCGGTGTAGCGACTGGAAGGCTTTTGCAGGTGTACGGGATAAAGAATATTGTTTTTTGTGACAGCAAAGGAATTATTCATGCAAAGCGTTCAGATCTTACAAAGGAAAAGATTGAGTTGCTTCAGGGCAGTATAGCAATCCCCGGGGAAGGATATCTTGCAGTTGCATTAAAAGATGCCCACATTTTTATCGGACTTTCAAAACCGAATGTTGTAACCAAAGAGATGGTTATCTCTATGTCAGAGCGGCCTATTCTGTTTACGCTTGCAAATCCGACTCCTGAAATTATGCCTGAAGATGCAAAATCAGCGGGCGCCTTTATTATTGCAACCGGAAGATCGGATTATCCAAATCAGATCAATAATTCGCTCGTTTTCCCAGGGGCATTTAAAGCGATGCTTGATCTAAACATTCCTCAATTTTCAAATGATATTTTCATTGTAATTGCCGAAGCACTTTCTAAATTAATAGTTAATCCTGCCCCCGATCAAATCATCCCAAGCATGTTCGATAAAGAAGTATTTCCGACAGTTTATGCGGCGGTTGCAAATTTTAGCAAATGGTAATTGTGGGTGTATATCGTCAAACTAAAGTGGGCTAATGTAGTTCAAATATTATGGGGGTTTTAAGAACAGTATATTCCCGCAAATTGAGAAAAGAAAAGCCGATCGCAAATCGGGAGTTGTTGGTCAGGAAATCGTTGAAATTGAGTTTCCATGCAGGGTTGATGGCTTACGTTCGGGACGGCCAGAATTGAAACTTATGTGGAATAAGCCATAACAAGTGCATCCCGCTTTGTATAACGGGTTTAAAAGTCGTTGGCTACGACACCAATGATGACGAAAGTATATTCATTTTATATTATGCCTTAACAGACTCTGCATATCGCCAGAAATCCACCAGGTAGTTAGGTGTCTCACTGGGTAGGATCGTCATCTTTCCTTCCTTTTGTTTTACCTGGTCAAGCAGTTTGTTAACTGCCCTTCTAACATTCACCGTTACTTTTTCCATTAAAAAGCAGTTGTGTTGTGCTTTGACAAAATCTCCCAATACGTGAAAATTATCATATGCTGTATCCATCTCCGGGCTCTGTCCTTCAGCACCGGTGGTAAAAGCAGTAAAGTTATCCCATTTCATAATCCTGACATCCGTATACCGGGGTAATCCCGGAATCAGATTACGCAGGTCTTCATCTATTTTGTCTGCAATTTGTTTGTCCGTAAATCCTTTAACACGATCCACTCTGGCAATCTGTGTTTCAATAATATCCGCATCATATCCGGCATAGGTTTCCGGCTTCAAATAGGTGAGGTTGAGTGTTGTTCCAAGGTATGGGAAGTCAGTGGTCATAAGGCACTCCCTGTCGCCAAAATGATCTTCCCAATTTACTTTCTCACCTTTACCGGCAGGCTTTTTACGCGGATACCACAGGTAGACAACAACGATAGATGAAGTAGGTTTATCTTTAAACTTTTCGTACCGTTTCGAAAGGTCGAATGACGGTTTTAGCAGCAGCTTTTTAGCCTGGGGAATGTCTGCTGCCAATAAGAAATGATCTGAATGAAAAACAGCAGGCTCTGAATCGGGCCGGGTAAAAAAATCTTTACCGGCATAGCCGCAACGCCTGCACCTTTCGGGCAATTCATCATGTACCTCGCCGCAGATCGGGCAAATATATTGTTTAGATTTAAGCGGTTTGGTAACTACTTCGATGACCCTGTTATCTTTAGTTGTAAAATTTTCGGCTTCGGCTTCAAAAAAGATCTTTCCCCCTTTGGCCGCAATATAATCTGCCAAAGGCTTGATGATGCTGTCGTGGGTCGAATCCTGGAAAAACTGCACTCCATAAAGATCCTGCCATTCGCCAAACATTGAACCGATCATCCGGTGCAGGTACAGCGCCGATGTTTTATCGGCAGGCAGAAAAGTGGCCATGTCCATTAAAGGGTCCATAAAGGCTTTCACAATTCCGTCCCTGATTCCTATGCTGCTCATCCATTCTTTTACGCTGATGTTATCCAGGTAGCGTACTTCCTCTTCGTTTGATGGATCAAAGGCCAATAATTTCATGGTCTGTTTAATTCCCAAACTGTCGTTGTCTTCTTTCGAAGCATATTTCATATTTCTCAATGCCCCTTGCGCATGAAACGGAGCAACGGCTGTTGATGCCGTCCGGTCGTCAATCATTCCGTTAGGATAAGCGAACGAAATAGCCGCACCGGGATAGTTACACGTTCTGTTTCGCAACGAAAGCCCGTGCCGGTTCAGGAACTCGCGAAAGTTTTTGTAAAAAGGGAACACGATATGTGTTCCGTGTTCAATGACGTGACCTTTCCAATCACCCTTTCCCGGGGTTCCGAAATCCTTGTCGCGCCATGATGTTAACCTGCCTCCCAGCATGGCATTTTTCTCCAGGATAGTAACATGAAAACCTCTGTCCAAAAGTTCACAACCGGCCATCAGCCCTGATAATCCTCCGCCGATAATGGTTACCGACTGCCCGTTTTTAGAAAGGCTAACTTCATTTCCGGTAACAACAGGATACGGTACGTTGATGTCTGTGTTGCGGGTGGCATATTTCAATGCTGCAAGCCCTGCCAATACACCTGTACCTGCCAATAAAAATTGTTTTCGTTTCAGTTTCTTCATACTGCGGTTTCGGTTGGTTCAGGGAGGTACATGACAGATTCACATTTGGGTGCATACAGGTAGTTGATCTGCCTGCCAGGGTTCAGTTTCTTCAACATACCGGCAAATCCTCCCTCCCCTAACAATAATTTTCCGTCGGCACTCAGAAAGCTTTCCGCTTTCTCAATCATATTCACACACATGCACGCGCGCATGGTTTCTCCATTCATAACCGGATACGAATTTAAAGTCATTATCTGAGAACTTTTTTTAGCAGGATCTGTTTTTTTGGTGCTGATCTTTTTCCCTTCAAACGTCATGATCATTTTACCGGAATCCGGCTCGGACAATGTGCAAATGCGGCAGCCATCACGCTCTTCGAAATCTATCCCCGCAACAAATTTCGGGTAGTTAAAGTAGTCCACTCCCCCAAAATACGCCACTTCGGTAGTTACCGGCAGTTGAACGATATAGGCATGAAAATTTTGTGTTAATGCGGATTTCAGAATATTTACCGGAGAAAATAATGTTTGCTTCGGAGCGATGCCGATAGATATCGAAACCTCATTGTAAGGGCCAACATCCGAATCAAGGTATTCCATGCAGTGAATACCGATCAAGGCCTTTCCGGGTAAGATCTGAAGCACATGATACCTGCTGTTTGGCACCAGGCTTTTACATACCGCTAAATCTGCGGTATAAACGCCTGCCATGAGCTGGAAATTTCTAAAGAACATCGGTGATTTACCTGCATACTGCCTGATGGCGATATCTTCCTGTTCTATTCCTGAGAAAAAATTGGGCATGCTACTCTGAAATTATCCTCTCCTTTAATGCATCCTGCACATATAATCCGTGAACAAACTCCATGACCGGGTTTTCCACATATACAAATTAAGCAAGTATTTGTTCATTTTAGTCATTATAAAGGAACTCAAACCACTGTTGTCCGACAAAAATCTAAAAGGGGGAATTAACCGCCCTTTTATCATAGTTTAGAGTTACCACACCTTAAACTATGAACCAAAGTAACAATTTTACCGGACAGCACATATTCTCCCAGATACTAAGCCTGACTTCAAAAGAATCGTTGTCAGAAGTTTTTCGGGGCACAAAAGCCAATCATTATTATAAGCAATTAAAAGGCTGGGAGCATTTTGTAAGCATGATGTATTGTGTATTGGGAATTTGCCAGACACTGCGCGAAATTACGATGGGATTAGAAGTTTATGAGGGTAAACTCAATCATTTGGGCATAAAGAAAGCACCAGCCCGCAGCACTTTGTCAGATGCCAATAAAAACCGCCCCTCTAATGTATTTAAAGCCATCTGCCAGCATCTACAGGCCCAATACACACTGGTTTTGTCGGACAGCACATTACCAAAGTATGTACTGCAAAAATTATTTCTCATAGATTCTACAGTATTCAGCTTGTTTAAAGAAATTTTGAGAACATCTGGCAGAAGCTCTTTAGATGGTAAGTGCAAAGGGGGCATTAAAAAGAATGCTGTCCTGAACGCTGTATCGTTGATGCCGGAGTTGATTAGCTTCACTGCTGCTACAGTAAACGACCAGCAGTTTTTACAATATATTAAACTCCCGCGGGGTACAAAAGGCAACCATGCTTCATGCGCTGGCCTGAGCTAATATTGTGTGAATCCCAATGGTATACTGGAAAATCAGCCATTGGACAATCTATAGAGTTACACTCGTACACCCTAAGCCTTCTGGAGAAAAATTAATTTTGCCGCTCGAGTTCTCCATACTTCTCAATGAATTCAGCCTGTAGGTCCTGAAGAACCGCGCATTTGTCGTACAACCCCCGTTCCTGATAGTATTCAAGTACAACTTTGATAACCTCTGCGCCCCAAACATTCTCCATATAACCGTTTACATCAAAGCAGGCCATTTTCTTATCCTGAAGGGGCAAGTACAAGCGCCTATAGTAATAAAATCCATCACTTCTATCTTCGATGTCCATTTTATGTAGGTTTGATTTGATGTGTTTTAGTGTGCTTTAAGTGGTGGTTAGGAGGTTCCTTCCTTCTTTGCTGCGTTTTTATTCTGTCCTTCGGAATCATGAATTAGAATGTTCTGTTGGCCTTTCTCTATAGGGCACCTCTAAAAACTATTTTTTGATGCCTTTTTTGCTCATGCTAAAAT
>PMXD01000265.1 GCA_003165895.1 Bacteroidota bacterium
TTATCCCGGACAGTATAGGTTTTGAACCTCATTTCAGCGAGCGAATTTTTGGGGTATTCCAAAAACTTCATAGTAAAGAAGTTTACGCAGGCACAGGCATAGGACTTGCCATAGTAAAAAAAATAGTTGAAAACCATAACGGCATCATTACTGCCACCAGTGAATTAAACAAGGGAGCAACATTTGATATTTATATTCCGGCTAACTAAAAAATAAATTCGCACATGACCGGCGGATGGTTCTTTTGCATTTAGCTCAAACATAAAATCAATGGTGTTCCCTTCTTTGGCAACCGCCCGATACAAATACATCCACTCACCTTTCGCTTTGATATAAGTCTCGTCCATTCTTCATCTATTGCCAGCCAGCTCCTCTTTTTTCCTGAACGTCTTAGCAATCAAAGGCGGAAACTTAAAAACCCAACGTTGAATAGTAGCATGATCTACATTCGCGCCTTTGATGGACAAGAGTTCTTCAATATCCCGATAGCGATAGCATCGGCGTCAAGTTAAGAGTCTCGGCCTCTCCCCGACATCGCTATCGCTCGTAACCCCTCTCCATCGCAAGCGATAGCGAGGGGCCGGTTACGCTGGAGGTTGTGTATAATTTCGGGATTAAAATATGTCGATCGCAAAAACAAATGTTTCCGCCCCTTCCCTATTCGTAAGAATGGGGAAGAGTGACGAGCGATAGCGATGTCGGGATGAGGCGACACCTGGGCAAAAAGGTATATGCTATGATATGCTGACTGCCGGAAATATATGCTGGCTATAGGTTTTAATATAATTAGCTACACTCCTAACTTGACGCCCATGCGATAGCGATCGGGACGCAATGCATGTTACCGGCGCTGTACCTCCTTGTCCCTCCAATAAAAGAGGCCACTATAAGTGGCCTCTGATTATCCCAAATCCTTTGGCCTGAATAAAGTTTGGAGCTTTAAACGAATGCCTGACACACATAGAAACAGCGGAAAGGGAAGCTCTGTTGCTAATAAAATTTACGCCTATACTATCTTGGTTTTTCGTTATGCTCTTCGGGTGCGCTGTGTTGTTCAGGCGCCTGATGTTGTTGTGGTGCCGGAACACTGTGTTGTTGCGGTGCCTGGCTATGTTGTTGAGGGGCAGGGTTGCTGTGTTGCTGACGGGCTGCAGCATGTTGCTGCGGTGCAGGGCTGCTGTGTTGTTGAGGGGCCGCAGTATGTTGTTGCGGTGCAGGGTTGCTGTGCTGTTGTGGTGTTGCAGCATGTTGCTGCGGAGTTGCTATATGTTGCTGCGGCGCTGTTGTATGCTGTTGGGGTGCGGCAGTGCTGTGTTGTGCTGCCGGGGTAGTATGCTGCGGTTCCGCAGTTTTTGCAGGTGCAGGCGCCGCTGTTTTTGCAGGGGTGGAGGTTGCGGTGTGGCCTTGCGGACTGTAATGCTGTCCGCCAACTTTGTTCATGGCAGTGGTTGCGGGCTTACCGTTGTTTACTTTAGCATACTGGCTTTTGTCTTTAGCCGCAGTGCCCTGGTGCGATTGCTGCCCGGACGTTGCCTGAACGTGGCTTTGGCTCATAGCCACCCTATCTGCAGCGGTGGGCTGGGCGGTAAGGCCACCCTTGCCGTTAAAACTGGCCCCGCCGCCATTGCTGTGCGCTACGGTATTGTTTACGTAAGTATTGTGTATTACCGCGGTGTTTACGTTTACTACAGCAGTATTATACTGGTACCGGCCACCTTGCCACCGGCCACCGTAAAAGCCGCTGCCGCCGTAACCGTATCCGTAATTTACACCGCCGTAAAAGCCTACGCTCTCGCCCCAATATCCGCCGTTCCATCCGTAATAGCCGCCGTTATAGCCCCAATATCCGGGCGTCCATAAATAGCCGGTGCGGGCTGGTTGAAGCCATACGCCCGGCACCCAGTAATAGCCGCCATCAGCCGCATAGGCCCAGTAACCCGGCACCCATAAATAACCATCTGTGGGGCACTGCGGCTGCACATAAACCGGCAGGGCAGGAGGCGCAATTGAAATCTGAATTACCTGCGCACTTGCACGGTTAGTGCCGGCCATTAAGGCGCAGACAACAGCTATTATAAGGACAAATTTTTTCATGGGTATTTTTTTATTTATTGCGCAATAATTGCGCAGCTGGCCTTACCCGGTATCGGTTACAAAGAGAGTTATTATAGTCCCCAATGCATTACACAATTATGAGTATGTGTTACATGATTCACACATTTGGGGTAAGGGCGAAACCACGTGTCCGCACTTGTGCATGGTGGAGACCAGGGCAAAGGAAAGGTTGTGGCACTCTTTGACAACGGAATCGGGCAAAGATATAAATTGATTGTATTATATATTAAGGTGTGAATCCATGTTGAAAATGGAGGGCCGCTGAGAGAAATTTATCCCGCACAAATTGTATTTGCCTTAATACTACTTTTGTTTTGCGACCCCAACTGGTCCCCTTCTGCCCGGCCTTTTGCACAGCATTACAAGGATTTTAGTGGCAGAGGCATCCACGATAGGCAGCGGGACAAATTTTGTAATTCCCCTGATGGTATTAAACCTGGCAACAGCCACGCTTTGTAAAAGCGTAAATCACAACATCCCGGTTTATTGCAGCATCCGGCAACTGTGGCGCAATAAGATGAGTAAGATCACTTGCATAACTGTTGAACCTCATAATATATATGTGAATAGCTTCAAACCTTTGCATAGTAATAAACCAAGGGATATGAAACCTTATTTTATTTTGCTTTTAACTGCGGCTATATTTTCAGGTACAAGCAGTGGTATGCCATTTATGAACATGAAGGCGAAAAGCCCGGGGATAACCGGGATGGCTGAACCCAAAGTTGATACAACCACCTATAAATGCATAAGCGGCTCTCAGTTTTTGATAACAGCCTATAATACCGGAATCTTTGAAATAAGGGCCGGAAGGCTTGCGCGCCGGATGACACAGGATAAAAATGTGCGGGCATATGCAGTGACTATGATAAATGATCACGAAGCTATGAACAAGGATGTATTGGCCATAATGCAGAAAAAAGGATATGCCATTCCAGCCAAACTTCCATGCGATTTGAAAGCTAAATACAAGTATTTAAATCAATGGATGGGGAAAAAATTTGACCGGAAATACGCTGCCGTTGATGTTGATGAGCATAAGCTGATTGTCGCACTATTTACTGAAACTTCTGTAAAGGGTACAGATGATGAAGTAAGGTAATTGGCAACCGGGGCGCTGGTTATATTACAAAAGCATGAAGTAAATGCGCAGGCATTGCAGACATATGTAAATAACCGCAAAAAAAGCAAAACAACCTGGTAATGGATTCGTATTTTGGGAAATCAATACAGGCCATTTAATATATACAACCGGCACATTTTTTACAACAACGTAATTAACTGAGTTGTATCCCAACATGGCTGGTCCCGTAACTTAACCCTAAAAGTAACGTTATGAAACTGTTCATCAAAAACATGGTAACTATTCGCTGCAAATTGATAGTGAAGTCAGTATTGGAAAACCTGGGGCTGCGTTATAACCAGGTTGATCTGGGCCAGGTTGACTTAAAAGAGGATATTTCCGTTATACAACGGGAGCAATTAAAAACCGCTTTATTGAATTACGGGCTCGTGCTATTGGACGGAAGAAAAGCCATACTGATAGAAAAAATAAAAAGTGTTGTTGTTGAAATGGTGCATTATGAAGATGAGTTACCCAAAATCAAAAATTCCGATTATATCAGTGAGAAACTTCACTATGACTATACCTATCTCGCAAACCTTTTTTCGGATGTAACGGGTATCACTATTGAACATTACATTATCATGCATAAAATTGAACGGGTAAAAGAATTGCTGGTATATGACGAACTCAGTCTTAAAGAAATAGCCTGGAAACTTCATTATAGCAGCGTGGCGCACTTATCCAACCAGTTCAGAAAAATTACAGGGTTAACCCCAACGTTTTTCAAACACCTCAAAGATAAAAGACTTACCGCCCTCGAAAGTGTGGGAATCGTGGAACCCTCAGCAACTTACAACATACAGCCTTACCAATCCGTTTCTGCGAATGGG
Organism: Bacteroidota bacterium; assembly: GCA_003165895.1. GTDB lineage: Bacteria > Bacteroidota > Bacteroidia > Chitinophagales > LD1 > Bog-950. The sequence goes on from PMXD01000265.1 coordinate 4,072, forward strand.
GAAAATTTAAAATTCAAACAAAATGGCACAAAATACACCCGGCAGGCTGCAACCCGGGCATAAAAATTCAAAAGCAGATTTTACTATCCATGGCATAGTAAATAACGACTTTCATAAAGATATAGAACCCAAAGTGGCAGAACCGGAAGCAGCGCCGGCCGGAACACCATTACACGAAAATGGACTGCAGGAATTGCAGGAAATGAAAGCCCGTTTCGAATCCATGGTTTCTTATCCATATTCTTATCCATATCATTCATGGAAGGCAAAGCAGAGATATGCAAAAATATTTTTAAGTCGCCTGAACCCCAGGGTAGTGAAGCATTCTTTGACCAGAATCTTAAAATCATTCCTGTTTTAGGATAATGCATCTCGTCGGTATTTGCAATCATTGAAACGCCCAAATATCAGGCACACCCAAAAATGTGGGAATCATGTAACACTTTGCGAGAATTATGTAAAGATAATCTATGTTGACTCCGCAACTTTGATGTGTGAAAATTATTTCACGACTGTCCCGCCAGTTACGGGAATTAAAATTCAAAAAAATGAATACTAAAGAATTAAAAGGGAACTGGGATGTGCAAAAAGGCAAGCTCAAACAAAAATTTGCGGTATTAACCGACAACGACCTGATGTTTAAAGAAGGTAAGAAAGATGAGATGCTTGGAAGAATTCAAGCCAAAATCGGCAAATCAAAAGAAGAGCTTGAAAAGATTATTGAATCGCTTTAATTATCTGCTTTTTGCAAAAGATACCGCTTAGCCCAAAAACGGCTAAACGGTATCTTCTATCTCATGAACAGGCAGAGGTAAGGAGGAAGTTTAATCACTGTTTTAAATGAACACTGTTATTGCTTCCGGTTAATATGTTATTATACACTATCATTTAAAAAAAAACATTATGAAAAAGTACTTAGCAGCAGTTTTTGTACTGGTTATGTTTTTATCTTCCTGCGAAGTAGAGGTAAGAAATAATCACAGGTATTATCACCCACATGGCTGGGGTCAACGTCAGCATCACGCGCAGGGCCCTGAGCATCACGAGGGTGGGCATGAACATCATGAGGGAGACCAGGAACATCATTAGAACAGATAAATATACGGTTACATAAAATATTTCAAATGCAGGATAGCATTTGCAAAAAGCTGTTATAGTATCCTGTAATTCATAAAAAAACACGAAAATGAAAAAGCAATTATTAGCATTTACCCTGGCATTTATAATGATGACAGGATTTACTTCCTGCAAAAAAGACTGGACATGTCAATGCACCGATCAAAGTGGTAATCAAACAAGTAGCGCAATAAACAACGAAACGCTTCTAAATGCAACCAGTACGTGTAAAGACAAGGATGTTAACTATACCGTTGCCGGCGTTACTGTTTCTGAAAGTTGCAAATTGCAATAAGCAGGCGGTATTATATATCGTGCGGAATTATCAGTTAATAAAAATCAGATATTCACGTAAGCAAGCTCATATTTAAATGAAGTGAAGCAGCCTATCTTTATACTACTATTTTAAAAACTAAAGTTACAATAACATGAGTAAAATATTTCATACTTTAACTCTCAGCCTTTTAGCAGGGGCGCTCCTGGTTTCCTGTCAGACAAAAGAACAAAAGGTAGAGGAGTCTAAACAAAATGTAACAGAGGCGAAGCAAGACTTAAAAGATGCGAAGCAGGAGCTTAATGCTGAGTATCCGGCGTTTAAACAAAATGCCGAAGAGCAAATTGCAGCCAACGATAAGCGCATTGCTCAGTTAAGGGAAAAACTGTCTCAGTCCGGCAATGCCCCGCTCGACAATGTGCGCCGCCAGAGAATAGATGACCTGGAAAAAAGAAATAGCGACCTTAGAAGCAGGTTATATGGTTACGAAAAAGAGCGTTCGGATTGGGAGACTTTTAAGAGCAAATTTAATGAGGATGCAGCTAAACTAAACCAGGCCTTCAAGGATTTTGGAAACGATCTCAAATAACAAATATTATTAATTTATTTTTTAACATTTAAAATCAAAAGTCATGGGATACCTACTTTATATCATAGCGGTGGTGCTGATAATTGGCTGGTTGGTTGGCTTGTTTGCCTTCCACGCAGGCGGCCTTATTCACATCCTTCTTGTAATCGCAATAATTGTAATATTGCTGAATATTATTGCGGGAAAAAGAATGTTCGGTTAATTATTTGCGTTAATCCGGGATTAGCGCAAATAGCTTTCAGTAATCAAAATGGATACTTCAGTCAAATTCCCCTTTTATGCAAAGGCATCGCTCTTCTTAATTGGGCTGTATGTTTTTACGGCTATACTGTATTTAACACAGGATGTTATTCTTCCTTTGATTTATGCAACCGGTGTGGCCATTCTGTTAAGCCCGGTGATAGGGTTTCTGGCAAAAAAAGGAATAAACAGGGTTGTAGCCATAGCGGGTGTTTTAATAATTGCCGTATTGATTGTAGGGGCACTTATTGCTTTGCTGGTATCGCAGGCAAGCATGTTGCGCACTGCATGGCCGCATTTGGTAACTAAATTGCATGAGTTTATTAACCAGGTTGTGGACTGGGTTTCGGGTTATTTAAATCTCAGCCCGGATAAAATCAATGGCTGGATAAGCGAGACCACAAGTGAATTTATGAAAAACCGCAACGCTGCCATTGGCGTTACCCTAACCACTATGAGCGGAATATTGTCGGCAACGATACTTACCCCGGTTTACATATTCATGATATTATTTTACCAGCCCCATTTACTTGCATTTGTACATAATATATTTGGCGCTGACAACGATAAAAAGGTAAGCGAAATACTGACCGAAACAAGAGTGGTTGTTAAAGGCTATATAGGCGGCCTTTTCGGAGAGTTTGTAATTATAGCCATCCTGAATTCAATCGGCCTTCTGATATTAAAAATGGACTATGCCATTCTTCTGGGGGTTATAGGGGCGGTGCTTAATGTCATTCCCATTATAGGGGGCATTATTTGTATTGCCTTGTTTGTGATAATTGCTTTGCTCACCAAATCGCCGCTATATATCATTTATGTTTTGGGGCTTTATGCACTTATCCAGTTCATAGACGATCATTATATATTTCCCAGAATAGTGGGGGCGAAGGTAAAACTCAATTTGCTCATTTCCATCATTGCAGTAATAGTGGGCGACGCTTTATGGGGTATCCCGGGCATGTTTCTCGCTATACCAATTACGGCTGTTCTTAAAATCATTTTCGACCGCGTTGAAACGCTGAAAAGCTGGGGGTTTCTGTTCGGAGATACCATACGCAGCACCGGAAAATCCAAATTCAGTTTAGCTGTTAACCGCTTTATTAAATATCTCATTTCAAAATTTCATAAACCAAAACATCCGGCAGCAAAAAACCACCGGCAAACCGGTTAATATCAATTCAGTTTCTGTAAATACTGTGTAACTACCAAAACAAGCACGTATGAAAACCAGGTTAAAACTTATTATTTACATTTTTATAACTATCACAATTTCTATCACTATGATACATTGTAAATCTAAAAAAGCACCTAAAGAAACTCCGGCCGTAACAACAAAGGATGCTACAGCTGATAAGGATACTACAGCTGCCGTTGAGCCTGAGAAGACCGCCATGGCACCGGAGGCACTTGCCAAGCAGGAGCCCCTTACCCTTATTATTACCAACCTGGCTTCGGCCACCGCTACGGTAACTGTTGGGGTGTATGGAACAAAGAATAAGTTTCCCGACCCTAATGACCAGTTAAAGGAATACAAATTTAAACCCCATGGCCTCAAACTTATTGCTAAAATACCTGATTTGAAGTTTGGCACTTATGCACTTGCTACTTACCAGGACGTAAAAAACACCGGGAAAATCAGCAAAAATTTAATTGGCATCCCAACCGACCCGTATGCTTTTTCAAATAATTATAAGCCTGTAGTAAAGGCGCCCGGTTTTACTGATTGCAAATTCGAATATGATGCAAAAAACCATTCGGTAACAATGAACATGATTAAATAGACCATCATAAACCTGCCTCATTAGAAACCGGGATGCACTGATTGTTGCTGACTGCTAAAATTTTCAATTTCCGGGCTTTACCCGGCTAAAGCCGTTAAAGCGCTTTTTATGCCTTTGATAATACTCTAAACAATTTATTTTGCTGTACGACCACCCAAATCACACTTATCGAACCAAGCGGGTTAATCATTGCTTCCCCAAATCGCGCATCTGGCGCGGGTTTCAGGCGAAAATAAAAAGGGAACTGCTCAAATTTAGAGAGCAATTCCCTTCAAGTACCGTATCAAGTCGGCTTATCGAACCTTTTAAATGATTATCAATTGATTAAATCGATACAAAACCCTACAATCCTGGGTCATTAAAAAATGCCACTGGTATATCACAATTAGACCAAAACAGTCGCTGCCATTATAAACGCGTAAATCAATATTAACCAAGTTCAGTTTCCGTTCAATAACGCTTTTAAAAACGTCTTGATCATAATATAGTCGTACCTTGAAAAACTTTATCTTCCCGTTTTCAAAGAGTAGTATTTTTAATCAAATTAAATTCTTCTTCCAATTCTTTACATGCCTGGTTACAAACCGTTTCAAGCTGCAGTACCATGTCGTGTATTTCATCAGCGGCTTGAAGACTGCCTGCATATTCCTGAACCTTTTTTGCCATATTTTCGAAATCCTGACTTATACCCACTATTGAAAATGAGGGAATCATTTTATGAACTGCCGCACGCAATGAACTCCAATCTTTATCCTGAAAGCTTTGTTTCATAGCGCTGACCAAAGGTGGGGTTTGCACCAAATAAATTGAAATCATTTCCATCATTAATTTCGGATCAGACTTTGTTCGCCGTCTAAGACCGGCCAGGTCAGTGCATTTCAACTTTATGTTTTGACCATCTGGATTCTCCCACTGTTCATTTAATGGCATAGACGCAGACCTCTTTAATAAACCAACTATTTTGTTGTACAAAATTCTTTCGTCAACGGGTTTGGCAATGTAATCATTCATGCCTACGGCTTTGCATTTTTCCAGGTCCACCGTCGTCACATCTGCGGTTAAAGCGATAATAGGGATATTAGACTTCAACGTGTTGCGAATGTAATAAGTAGCTTCAAATCCATCCATTATGGGCATCTGCACGTCCATCAAAATAATGTCGTACGCATTGGTTTGTAATTTCTCAATGGCAATTTTCCCGTTATCGGCAATATCGCGTTCAAATCCGAAATCATCCAACAGGGTTTTCATCAGTAATTGATTGAGCGCCATGTCCTCAACAACCAGTACTTTTATGTTTCCTATTTCGTTATCCAGCCTCATTGGTTCTGTTTCTAATACAACTTTTGCTTTCGTTTTTTGAAAGCTTAATGAAAATTTGAAAACAGAGCCTTCACCCACTTTACTTTTTACATCCACGCTTCCTCCCTGCGATGTAACTAATTGTTTAACAATGGCAAGCCCTAATCCGGTACCTCCGTACAACCTTGAGGTATCGCTGGATGCCTGTTGGAAGTTTCCAAAAATAGTACTCATTTTATTGGATGCAATTCCAATTCCGGTATCAGCAATTGCAAATTCAATGGTTAATTTCTCTTCATCTTCACTCAGTAAACGAACACTCACCGTAATTTTACCTTTTGTTGTAAACTTTACGGCATTGCCCACAAGATTTAAAATAATCTGGTTCAAACGCACCGAATCGCCCATTAATACTTCCGGAATTGAAGGATCAAATTCTTTCACCAACACTAAATTTTTATCCCGGATTTTTGTTTCAAACAAATAAAGTGTTGCAGAAATGGAAGATGTTAACTTAAATGGGAGGTGCTCAAATGTCATCTTTCCCGCATCTACCTTCGCAAGATCAAGTATGTCATTAATTAAAACAATCAAAACATCTCCCGATATTTTAATAGCATTTAAGTATTCTTTTTGTTTTGCATCTAATTTTGTATTTAACACAACATTAGTAAACCCGATAATCGCATTCATAGGGGTACGGATTTCATGGCTCATGTTCGACAAAAACTGTTGCTTTGATTTCACAGCATCTTCAGCTATCAGTGTGGCACTTTCAGCTTTAATTCTCGCTTCTTCTGCAAGCCTTGTTGCCACCTCAGCAAACACTCTTGCCTCTGTCAATTCTTTTTCAACCCTTATTCTATCGGTAATATCGATGTTAAGCGTTTTCATTTGTTCCTTTTGAACTAATAATTCCTGAGTTTTTTTATACAGATCCACAAAAACAGCCACTTTTGCTTTTAATATTGCCGGAGAAAACGGTTTAATCATATAATCAACTGCACCTGCCAGATACCCTTTGAAAATTTGCACGGAACTATCCATACTCGCAGTTAAAAAGATAATCGGAACATGTTTAAGTTTTTCGATTTGGCGAATTAGTTCTACCGTTTCATATCCATCCATCTTAGGCATTTGCACGTCCATTAATATGATAGCAAAACCTTCTTCGCGGTTAAGAATTTCCAATGCTTCCTCTCCTGAACATGCTTTGACACATAAATAATTCTCATGCGCAAGAATTACTTCTAACGCAAACAAATTTTCGGCCCGATCGTCCACCAATAAAATTTTAACAGGGCTATTTGCTTCCATATTAAATAAAATTATTCAGCTATTTTATTTATTTACTTAACCATACACGCATCAATGATAGCAGGCGTTCTACATTAATTGGTTTAGAGATGTAATCATTAGCGCCTGCATCTATGCACTTTTGTTTATCGTCTTTCATGGCTTTTGCTGTGAGCGCAAGTATAGGTAAGTTCCTGAACTTTCCCTGAGATCGTATTTGTCTCATTGCTTCGTACCCGTCCATTTCCGGCATCATAATATCCATCAATACCAAATCAATGTCAGCATGTATATCTAACATTTCCAACGCATTTTTCCCATTTTCCGCTTTTATTATTTCCATTCCGCGCTCTTTTAATATTTGCGATAACGCAAACACATTTCGCGTATCATCGTCCACCAGTAATATCTTCTTCGCATGAAAAACAGCTTCTTTATCATACAGACTATTTATAATCAATTGTTTTGACTTCGGTAAATTACTGATGGTTCGGTGAAGGAAAAGAGCAGTTTCATCCAATAACCGTTCTTCCGATTTTACACCTTTTATAATAATGCTCTCCGTGTACTTCTGAAGCTCACTGTTTTCTTCTTTTGTAAGCTCCTTACCCGTGTAAATAATAACAGGCGGAATATTATGACCTTTTATATTCTCTAATTTATGGATAAGGTCAAATCCGCTTATGTCCGGTAAACCAATATCCAGTATGATGCAATCAATTTGATTCTGCTCATATATAACCAGGGCATCTTTGCCGGTCCCGGCTTCAAAACATTTTACATCACCATTTCCAATAAGTACACGCATTGCCTTTCTGGAATTTTCACTGTCTTCGATGATAAGCAGGTTTTTAATTTTTCTGCTGGCAAAATTTTCAATTCTGCTAAATGTTTCTTCCAACTCTTTTTTATTTACCGGTTTCATCAGATATTCGACTGCTCCCTCTTTGATAGGTAGCAACGAACGTTCATTGGCCGAAATAATATGCACCGGTATATGCCTTACCGAAGGATTTGCTTTTAATTCAAGCAATACCTGATGGCCGTTCATACCCGGCAGACCCATATCGAGTATAATGGCCTGCGGTTTGTATTTTGCGGCAAGCAATAAACCATCTTCTCCGGTTGCCGCCGACAAACATTTGAATCCTTTTTCGTTGGCTTGCTTTAAAAATATAGAAGCAAATTTTAAATCATCTTCAATAATGAGTACTACTTTATCATCACTGATTATTGAATCTCTGTCATCTGCTATTGAGGGATAATTTAGATATTCAGTATCGTTTTCAGAGCGGGGTTTATATAAGACAGGTTTCAATGTATCTGTTCTTCCAGGTTCAAATTCCTGATGTATTTTCAAAGGAATAATAAGAGAGAAAGTAGAGCCCTCATTTAATTTACTGCTCAACTTAATTTCGGCGCCTAATAATTTTGCGAGTTCACGTGAGATGGAAAGCCCTAAACCCGTACCGCCATACTTTCTGGAGGTTCCCCCTTCAGCCTGTTGAAAAGCTTCAAATATTGCCATCTGCTTGTCTTCTAATATGCCAATACCTGTATCGGTAACAGAAATGATTATTGTGCTTTCTGTATATCGTTCAACACTTAAACTTACACTTCCTTTTTCGGTAAATTTTATCGCGTTTGATAATAGGTTTTTCAATATCTGATTCAACCGTTGTGGATCAGTGTGGATAGATTCGGGCAATCCTTTATCTAATGTGCAGGTTAGCTTCAATCCTTTTTGTTCGGCCTGATGTTTAAAATCCCGAAGCAGTTCATCTGTAAAATTTCTCAGTGATACGCGTTCAATATTGATTGACATTTTTCCCGCTTCAATCTTGGAGAGGTCAAGCACTTCATTGATTAATACCAGCAGATCATGACCGCTTTTATAGATTATTTCAGCACTTTCAACCTGGATAGAATCTAAGTTTTTCTTTCTGTTTTCCGATAAATCTTTCGACAGAATAAGCAAACTATTAAGCGGTGTTCTTAACTCATGCGACATGTTTGCCAGAAATTCAGATTTATACTTGCTGCTTATTTCCAATTGTTTTGTTTTCTGTTCAATGTCGTATTTTGCAGTTTCAACTTCTTTGTTTTTTTCTTCCAATGACTGGGTTTGTTCTTCTAATTCTTCATTCGACATTTGTAATTCCTCCTGTTGCTGTTTCAGGTTTTGTGTCTGTTCTTCCAGTTCTTCATTCAATTGTTTCAGCTCTTCCTGCTGTGACTGAAGTTCCTCCGTTTGTTGTTGCGTTTCTTCAAAGAGTTCTTTCAGTTTGGTTCTTGATTGCGAAGAGTTAAAGGCAGTGCCTATGTTCTCAGCAACTATGTTGAGAAATTGCAAATCGAGTTCTGAAAACCCGTGAACAGCACCGATTTCAATAACACCTTTTAGTTGCCCGGCATACTGAAATGGGAAAACGATAATGTGCTTAGGGGATAAATTTCCAAGCCCTGAATTAATTTTAATATAATCATCAGGAACCTCACTAAAGATGATGGTCTTTTTTTCCAATGCAGCTTGTCCAACTAATCCTTGTCCTGGTTTTACAACATGGGTGTTATCTTTGCTGTTGTCAAATGCATAACTACCAACCAGATTTAACTGTTCATTTTCAGCGAGATAAATTGCGCCAATCTGAGCTTTCATATAGGTTGTAAGCTGATTAATGACTTCCTGCGCAAGCGCAGTTACTTCCTTTTCGCCTTGAATTTTGTTGTTGAGTTCGGTGTTACCCGTAAGCAGCCAGTTTTTATTGGTGGTTTCTGCTTCGGCTGTTTTAAGTGCCCTTAAATTGGTAGTAATTATATTGTATACAACAACAAGAACGATAATAATGAGCAGCAACAAAATGCCAAAAACAAGATTAAAAGTGAAAGCATCGTCAGCGCTGGTTTGTTTTCTTTCTGCAAGTAATGTATGTTCTATTCCCTGCGCCCTGTCAATTGTTTTTCTTATGCTGTCTTGTATTCGTTTTCCTTCTCCTGAAGCAACTAATTCCTTTGCTTTTTCAAAATCCTTTCTGCGTAGTTCTATATTTCTGATAAAATAATCATTCTGCATCCTTAGTTCCTTCTCCAATTCCTCAATGTTCTTTTGCTGGCTGGGATTATCCTTTGTTAATTCCTTNNAGGTGCTCAGCAGCTTTTGTATTGGCATTTGAAAAAGGTTCCAGAAAGGACTCATCGCCTGTAATAACAAAACCCCGTGTGCCTGTTTCAGCATCAATAGAGTAAACTAATATTTGTTCGAATTCATACAATACCTGGTTGGTATGGTCCACCCAGGCATTTGAAGCTATAAATTTTTCACTGTTTTTAAAAGAGAAAACTGCAACCCCGAATAATATCAGGGCGCAGGCAATAAATCCGGTTAATATTTTTGTGGCAAGGGTCATTTTCATTTTATTATTTGTGAAATTGGAGTTGAGTTATTTTTATTAGTAAGGCGATTATGCCATTCAAAGGCAAAACATAATCCACCTGCATTGCAGCAATTACTGAAGCGGGCATATAGCTGGATTCTGCAGTAGCAGGATCCTGCACGATGGTTAATCCCCCGCACTCCTGTATTCGTTTCATGCCTTTTGTTCCGTCATTATTAGAGCCGGTGAGTATCACGCCAATCAATTTGTTTTTATAGGCTTCCGCAGCCGATTCAAACATTACATCAATGGAGGGCCTTGCATAATTTACCCGCTCATCTATGGTAAGGGAAAATGTTTTATCCTTTTCAATCAGCAAATGATAATTGGGCGGAGCGATGTAAACATTTCCTCTTTCAATTTTTTCTTTTTCATCGGTTTCTTTTATAGGGAGATTGCTTTTGTCATTTAAAAGTTTTATCCATTGATTATCGGAATGCGCGCTGATATGCTGCACTATAATAATGGGCGTGCTGAAATTCTCCGGCAAAAGAGAAAACATGATTTTCATCGCCTTCATTCCTCCTGAGGAAACTCCTATTACAATTGCTTCGTAACACATTTCTATTTAGTAATCCTTTTTAAATATCCGTTGCTTTTTATCTAACTCCGTGTACTCTTCATTCAAATCAGTAAAGCGTAAACTTTCTTTTGAACCTAAGCATAAAATGCCTCCGTTAACCAGGCTATCATAAAAAAGCCGTTGTACTTTGTTCTGCAAATTCCTGTCAAAATAGATAAGTACATTTCTGCATAATATCAGGTGCACTTCTGCAAATACACTGTCAGTTACCAAATTATGATTAGCCCATACAATGTTTTTTTTCAAGGATTGATTCATGATTACGTTATCATAATTGGAAGTGTAGTAACCCGAAAAAGATTCTTTTCCACCCGACAGTTGATAATTGGTCGTATATTCCTTCATCATAGAATTAGAAAAAATCCCCTCTTTTGCCTGGCTCAAAGCCTGCTGGTTAAAATCAGTAGCATAAATGGTAGTCCGGTCATACAAGCCTTCTTCCTGCATAATGATGGCCATTGAGTATGCTTCTTCGCCCGTTGAACAGCCAGCGTGCCATATTTTTATAAAAGGATACGTTTTTAAAACTGGTATAACATTTTCCCGTAGTGACTTATAAAAGCCCGGGTCACGAAACATTTCGGTTACTGTTATTGATAGGTCCTGCAAAAGTTTGGAAGCAAATGCTTCATCATTCAGCACCTTAGATTGCATTTGAGAAATATTTTCTAATCCCGACATCGCCTTGCTGTTCATGATCCTGCGCTTGATGTGTGCTTCGGAATACTGCCTGAAATCATAACCATATTTCTGGTAAACGGCTTCCAATAACAATGAAATTTCCAGTTCCGGCATGTCTATATCTCTCATTTTAACGGGTAAATTTTTCCTTTTGTTCTGTTGTTCAATACGATGCTATTCTCCTCCGTTATTTCAAGTTCTCCATCTGATAAAGCAATATTTCACTACTCACCCGGTTTTTGAGAAATGCTTTGCACCACCTCATTGTAATCTATGTCAACAATGATGAAATGCCGTTCCTGTTTCGCCGCTATTTTACAGCGGGTATTCACATTATAGCTGATGTATAATCCCGGATTAGATTCTCATTAAAATGAACGCTACGAAGTTGGTTACCAATAGGTATGTAACTGTTACATAATCTTGGAAATAAGTTACGTAATTCACACTATTTGTATTGCTATGTGATTAAAGAGGTAAAACAGCAACAACAAATTGATGAATTAAAAAAGCAGAATGAACTTTTATTTAAACCGATATGACAGAAATAATCTCCCGCTAAGGGCAATACTTATAGCGTTCGCACCGTTCGGACGTTTTAAGTTTGTATCTTTTGCAACAAATCACATTCCTACCCTAAATCCTCCTTAGGCAACATTTAAGAAATGCGTAGCTGCGGTGTCAGGGTTTTTGCAGAAAATATTTTTCACGCTTCCTTTCCACCGGTACATTACAACATCATTCTATTTTAGAGATGGGCACATCTTTGCTGTAAGAACCCCAACTTTTATTTGGTACTTGTCCCATTTCAAGTTCCAGTTCGCCACCTTTCATTATATCATCATATGTAATATAGCTTTTGGTATAATCCCGGCCATTGAGCCGGGCAGATTGAATATATACATTGCCTTTAAGGTTATTATTTGCCCGAATAGTAAAACTCTTCCCGTTTTCAAAGTGAATTACCGCCTTATCAACCACCGGTGAGCCGATAGCATAATAGTTGGCGCCGGGGCAAACCGGGTAAAAACCGAGGGCGCTGAAAACATACCAGGCACTCATTTGCCCGCAGTCTTCATTTCCTGATATGCCATCGGGCTGATCGCGGTAAAGGCTATCCATTATGCACCGTACCATCTGCTGGGTTTTCCAGGGCTCGCCCACATAATCATATTCGTACGCTATCTGGTGACTGGGCTCATTTCCTTGAGCGTACTGCCCTATAAGGCCGGTAATATTATAGTCTTTACGTCCGTGCAATTGAGATGTGGTAGTGAACAATGAATCAAGCATAATTGCCAGACGCCGACTGCTGCCTAATAGTTTTATCTGGCCCGATAGGTCCTGGGGCACATAGAACGAGTATTGCCAGGCGTTGCTCTCAGTATATTTATGATTTACCTCGTAGGGATCAAAGTGGCGAACAAAATTCTTTTGCCTGGCGCGCATAAAGCCAGTGGCAGTATCCAGCAGGTGTTGGTAGTTAAGCGCCCTTTTAATGAAAAAATCATAATCTGCAGCCCGCCCCAATTTCCGCGCCATTTGTGCAATGCACCAGTCATCGTACGCAAACTCCAGGGTTTTGGACACACTTTCGCGTCCGCTTTTATACCTTATATAACCATACTTTTGATAGTCGTTCCAACCCACCGCGTAGCGATATTGGGAAACTATCTCAATGAGTGATCCAAACTTTTCGTGCATCTCCAACTCATGTTTGTTGACCGTAGCGCTATGCTCCATGGCTTCCAGCGCTTTGCTGGCATCAAACCCGGGAACGCCTTTTTGGTAAGCGTCGTTGATGATGGAAACTGCATGGTAACCTATCATGCAATGAGTTTCGCAGGCTGATAGTTCCCAAACCGGCAGAAAGCCGGCTTGTTCATATTGCGTAATAAATGTATTTATAAAATCAGATGTCCGCTTTTTGTCTATCAAAGTCAATAAGGGATGAAGCGCCCTGTAGGTGTCCCAGGTGGAGAATACGGTGTAGTAATTGAAATCGCTGGTTTGGTGTATTTTCAAATCGCGCCCGCGGTATTTACCATCCACGTCCTGGTAAAGATTAGGCGCCGTCATGGCGTGATAAAGAGAGGAATAAAAGGTGCGCAACACATGTACATCTTTCGAGCTAAGTTCAATTTTTCCCAGGTTCTGATTCCAAACGCCCCGGGCATCATCCACCACTTTATCAAAATCCCAACCTGGTTGCTCTGATTCAAGGTTTTTACGGGCGCCCTCAACACTTACTGCGGATATACCCACTCTGGCATAAATCACCTCGCCTTCATTTGTTTCGAAACTTACATAGGCTTTCAGCAAACAGCCTTTGGCGTGTCTGCGGTTTTGGCTTAATAAGCCAGCCTTGTTAATACCAAAATTTTTAAAAGGCTTTGAAAACTGAATCACAAAATACACGTACTGGTTATCAGCCCAGGCCGTACTTAACCGGAATCCGGTGAGCTCGTTTTCGCCGGTAACGGATATCTCGCTTTTCTTTACCCAATCGCGGTGGGTGAGGTCGAGAATAATATCCGCGTGGCCGGATTTTGGAAAGGTGTATTTGTGCAGGCCGCTACGACGGGTAACTGTTAATTCAGCTTTAATGTGGTGCTTATCCAATATAACCGAGTAATAACCCGGGGAGGCCTTTTCGTTGCTATGTGAAAAGGAAGACGAATATTTTTTATGGCTGAACACCGGTTTGCCTGTAATGGGCATCAGCAGCACATCTCCGTAGTCTGAACAACCGGTGCCGCTGAGATGGGTATGTGAAAAACCATAAATGATAGTGTCAGTATAATGATAGCCCGGGCAGCCATCGCCGGTCAGTCCTGATAACCTTGTATCCGGGCTTAACTGCACCATCCCGAATGGCATAGTAGCACCCGGGAAAGTGTTGCCATGGCCACCGGTGCCCACCATCGGATCGGCATATTGCGTATAATCAATTTGAGCAGAAGAATAAAGACCGAGTAGTAACAAACCCGTCAATAAGGTGATTTTCATATACAATTATATGGAGGACTAGTTTGACAAAGTTAGAAGGAAAACCGGCAAGTTTTATATTCGGAAATTTAGCAGTGGGTTTTGAACCAGGTTATTGAAGGTAAGCGTAAACAGAGCGTCTCTTGAAAATAAAAGTTTGAAAACTAATGCTTATAAGGCTTCCGGAATGGTTCTGTGCATCTACCATTTTTAGGGAGATTTATCGGAATATAGACAAAAAGTGCCCTTTGGATGGAGGCGCCGGAGGCTTTGACCACTTCATGCCGGAATTCCAAATTAACAAAGGCCGGAAATTTTTGACCACCTCTT
>PMXD01000270.1 GCA_003165895.1 Bacteroidota bacterium
GCTTTACTTGTATGCGGGCTGGAGCTAATGGACGATAAACGTGCTGTTTTAATTGAAAAAATAAAAAAGGTAATTATTGAAATGGTGCATTATGCAAATGAACGCCCCAAAACAAATTTTTCAGATTATATCAGCGAGAAACTCAATCACGATTACACTTATTTATCTAATCTTTTTTCCGAAGTAAGCGGTACCACGATTGAACATTACATTATAGCCCATAAAATTGAACGGGTGAAAGAATTGCTCTTATATGATGAGCTAAATCTCACCCAGATATCCTACAAAATGAATTATAGCAGCGTTGCCCACTTATCTAATCAATTTAAGAAGGTTACAGGACTTTCGCCTTCGCATTTTAAACAGTTGAAAGAGAAAAGACGTAACCCGCTTGAAGAAGTTGGAAATTCAAGTGAGATATAAAACAGTATGAAAACAACAAAAAGAAATAAACCCCGGTACGCACGAAGCTTGATGGAAGCAAGCCAGGATCTATTGCCAACCATCATTACTGCGGGCCGGTTTACGACAGAGGATATCCAGAATTTTGTTTGGCAACCTGAAAACATTTGCATTCAGGCCTGCAAGAAATGAGAAGAGATTTTAATAATACTAAAAGGCAAAACACGTGAAAACTAAAGATAAAATAAAACTGTTTCTGGTAGATGATGATGCATTGTTTCTAAAATCATTGTCACTTGAATTTATGGATCATGCCGATTTTAATATTGAAACATATGCTACAGGCGAACTTTGCCTGGAAAATTTAGCGCATAACCCTGATGTTATAATTTTAGATTATCACCTGGATGGAATTGATGAAAACGCCATGAACGGCATGGAAACCCTGGACAAAATAAAAGCATTCAATTCCGCTATCCCTGTTGTAATGCTTTCCTCGCAGGATAAAATTGAAGTTGCGGTTAACTGCATG
Source organism: Bacteroidota bacterium (assembly GCA_003165895.1). GTDB lineage: Bacteria > Bacteroidota > Bacteroidia > Chitinophagales > LD1 > Bog-950. The sequence goes on from PMXD01000270.1 coordinate 935, forward strand.
CATCACTCCGCTTTTGATTATGTAGTTAAAAGTGAAACTGCGTTTGTGCGCCTGCAGAAAATAATTTCTACAATTTATCGCTACAAAAAAATGGAAAAGGNNCTGGTATATGGACCGAATGTAAAATGTTATTAAACCCGGGGGCCTGCAAACGGCATCTCTGCAAACCAGGGTTTTGCAAAATCGGAGTTTTCAGGGGTTGCTGATTCGAGGCCAAGGTCAATGGCTATATCGCGGGTATATTCTTTACTACCTATGCAGGTACTACATACATCTGCAAGCAGGTTACGGGTCGCATTTATATTATGTGTAATAAAAGAAGGTAAGAATGAATGGTATTGTGCTGAAAGGTATATAACTATATTTACATCACCTGTAAGATTGGCAACATCTTCTGCATCCAGTCCCAGCATTGCTGTGTATTTGCCGATGTTATCACAAAACCTGACAGCCTGACTGATAAATTTATCATCGTTTGAATCAAAAATTATTGTTTGCATAATAGGTAATTTAAGCTTCTGAAAATCCTGTAATGCAAAGATAGTGCGGTTTGATTTCAAAAGCGTTGCACAATTTCTGAATAGAGTTGTATTATTTACAGGTTTGTTCAACCCCATACTTTAATCAAAGTTAACTACTATATAATTTTCATATTCCTCGTTGTCAAAGTTTTGCGTCTCAAAAAAAGAGATTTTTGGGAGTATTATTTTCCTTTGAAATCAGATCCAGGCAAGCCTGTTTGCCGGCTGCCACAAATGCTCCTGTTACGATGATGTTTACCGTAATTGCAGTATAACGGTGCAGTTATGGGATGTTATTTGACCATAAATACCGGGCGGTAATCTATAGAACCAAAGGGCTGCCATGAGTTTTTGCAATAAGCCAACGCTCCAATGGAGGTATGGCATGAATACTTTTGATACTCAAGCCAGTGATTGTGCTATTGCCGAAAAATCGCTGGATCGTTCTTCCCCAGAATAACCTTTGGCTGAAATTGTTGTGCCATCTCTTTTTGTACATCCTTTCCAATTGATCTCTTTGCGGTGCGGTGATGATACTATTGCTCAGTACCCCACTCTGTATGATCAGATCGCAAAGTAACCGGGCAGAGTGTATCGCCATCGCCATACCATTGCCACACAACGGAGTGATAAGGCCGGCACTATCTCCGCACATAAGAATGTGGTTTTCGACCAGAGTTTTGGGGGCAAAGGAAAAATTACTGATTACTTCCGGTTTGGGAAAGAGAAAATCTGCATTTGAAAATATTTTGCGCAGAGAGGGATTTCGGAAAAGNNCTCTATATCAGGGATGGTCTTAAATTCTGCCTGCCTTTTGGGATGATAGAGGTAGCAAAGGTTGTATTTATCGCCCTCAACACGCGATATGCCACAATAACCTCCTTCAAAATTATCCAGCCCTACTTCATCTGCACGATAGTCTGTTTTGATATGGTATTTAACGCCCAGGTAACCGGTGTGGGTTTGCATAAATGCCCGGCCCAATTGCTTATCAAGGGTATCGCGCTTGCCATAGCAGCCAATTACTACTCCGGTAGAAAACGTATCGCCGGTATTTGTTTTTACAGTAAATATATTATTAGTAAAGTCTACATCTGTTACTTTTGTTTTTGTCATTATCTCAGCTCCGCGTTCTCTGGCAAGCTCAAATAAGGCATTATCCATGGTATACCGGCTCAATCCGAATCCTCCTAAATCCAGGGGGGAAAAGATGCTTTTACCAGCCGGCGTGGACACCCGTAACCGGGTTATTGGCATTGCACCGTATTTAAAAGGATCGAAGCCCATGGATTTTAAAAAGTCAAGCACTTCATTACTTACATATTCGCCGCATACCCGATGATGGGGATAGGATTTTTTTTCTATCAACAGCACTTTTTTGCTTTTTCGGGTTAGCAATAAAGCGGCCGTCAGGCCAGCCAAACCACCGCCGATGATGATTACGTCAAAATCATTCTTAGGCTCAGAAGTATTAGCCTGCATAGTCATCAGTTTTAGGGATGATAATCTGCCATCTCCAGGCCCACTTCCAGTGCAGAGAATAATTTATGATGCCTGATTGCTGCAAAATAGTTTTCCATTCCTGCCGGTTTAGTGACCGGGCTACAGATAAGGGTGCGTCATATTTAACCATATCTGTTTTTGAGAATACGGCGGTGAGCGCTTTGATAGAGTAATAGGCTAGCCAGTGCCGGTCTATATCATTGATAATAACGCTGTGCGACGCTATGTGGTGCATAATGCGCACCAGGTTTACTAATTCGCCATTATCAAAATGATGACAAAAAAGGGAATTCATAGTAATATCTGCCTTCATATCCAGGAGTCTTGCGTCAAAGACACTCATTGTGATAAATTCTATGTTGGCAAAAGTAATTGAACGTGTAGCAGCGTATCCGGTCATAATGCTGTTTCGATCCACGCCTATCAGTTTTACCGGTTTGTTATTTTTTAGGGCCCACGCTGCGATAGCCCGCAACGTATCGCCACCACCGCTGCCCAAATCCATAATGGTCATGGTTCTGTCGGGCCATGGCAACTGTTCTAATGCGTTGAGGATAACGCTGTATCCACCCAGCCATTTATTAATTACCTCAATTTCGCTGAGCGACTGCTCAATTGCCTTTAATGAGGCATCGGACTGATCCATGTCTTCGGGCAATAAGGAGCGGATAGAAAGATTCGGCATAAATGGGTTTATTTCTTAGCAGACCTCAGCCAACATTGACTCCATAGTCAGGCCGGGGCCAAAGGCACAGGCTAATATTTTCTTTCCAATATCTTCTGATGTAAAGGATTCTAAAAATATTTTCAGAACAAAAAAGATAGTTACTGATGACATATTGCCATAATCATGCAACACATGATAAGCGATTTCATTTTCTTTCTTTGATATATTCAATGCCGCTTCACACGCTTCCAGTATCCTGACACCTCCGGGATGAAACGCAAAAAAATCTATATCTTCCTGTTTTATATTAGCCCTGCTAAAAAGCTTTGCTATAAAAGCAGGTATACTTTTTTTAAGCAACCCAGGTACATAACTGCTTAACCGCAGATCAAAACCATAATCGCCTATGCGCCATGCCATTTCCTCTTTCTCTCCGGGCTCAAACTCAGCATAAAAGCTTTTGAGTGACAGTGCAGGAGAATCATTGACAGAAGGTATTCTTTGCGATGAGATAATGCAGGCAGACGCCCCATCGCCAAAGAGGGCGTTCGCTATAATCTGGTCTTCTTTTTCGTTCTTCTGATAGTGCAGGGTACACAGTTCCACTCCGGTTAGCAATACTACTGCATTGGGTTCTGACCGGCTTATATGATAAGCAGTTTTCATAGCATTGATACCGGCATAACATCCCATAAAATTGATACAAGTCCTTTCCACGCTTCTACTTAATCCCAATCGCTCTACAAGCTGTATGTCCAGACCAGGTGCCGACATGCCCGTGCAACTGAAAGTAATCAGGTGGGTAATGTGTGATGGTAATAATGAGGGGAGTTTTTCCATACACTGTATCACTGCTTTCTCAGACAAGCCCAATGCATAATGTTCATATAGGTTCATACGGCCGGATACCGGCATCGCCGCGTGATGATTTGATGGAAAAAATAAAACATTATCTGTTTGATCTGTCTTGCCAAAATCATCAAGTACGCTGTGCCGCGCTTCAATGCCGCAACCGCTATATACTTTGCGCAATTGCAGTTTTTCTTTTCGTCCCATTCCGTTTGCTGATTCTAAAATGGAGTAATGTAGCTTTTGAGATATTTTATAGGGAGGAACTGCCGTGCCTATTGCTGATATGAAAGGAAATTGATACACGTATTCTTAATTTATTTAGTTGAGATGGTATGTAAAGTTCGATATTAAATCACCTGAAATGTTACACAATCTTTTAAATGATTTACATAATTCACACTTGTACATAAAATACCTGCGTTTTTTTGTTTCTTTAAAACGGACCAACTTGTAAACCATGAAGAATATCACTGATATATTTGACAAAAATACTATTCTTCACTTACGCATCCCATTTTCATTATTCCTTTTTCCTATATTTTGCTTTGCTGTCAGTCAGGCGTCATCACTTCAGTGGATGAATATTGTCGTTGTTTTCATTTCCCTTCACTTTTTTATCTACCCTGGCAGTAATGCCTACAACAGCTATATGGATAAAGATAAGGGTAGCATTGGAGGACTGAAAGTACCCCCTCCGGTTACGGTCAAATTGTATTATGCAAGCATCATATTTGATACAGTCGGATTGCTGCTTTGCCTGTTTGTGAATATACGCCTTGTACCATTAATGCTTTTATATGTACTGGTATCAAAGGCATATAGCTGGAAAGGCATTCGCTTGAAAAAATATGCAATACTAAGCTGGCTGGTAGTCACCTTGTTTCAGGGGGGATATACATTTTTGATGGTAAATATGTGTTGCGAAAACCAGTTTGATACCGGCTGGTTTACCGGTAAGAACATCGAATGTATGATTATTGCCACGCTGCTTATCGGCGGGTTCTATCCGCTTACCCAGATATATCAACATGAAGAAGACAGTGGCCGTGGCGACTATACAATCAGTTACAGGCTGGGGGTGATGGGTACTTTTGTTTTCTCGGCTTTAATGTTTCTATTGGCCAATGCATTTTGCTACCATTACTTTTGTTCTTTCTACAGCATCGGACACTTTCTGATCTTCAACATTTGTCTTCTGCCCGTAATATTTTATTTCCTGTACTGGTTTGTAATAACCATTCGCAGCAGGTCTTTTGCAGATTTTACTCATTCTATGAGCATGACCCTCATCTCATCAATTTGCATGATTATTTGCTTTAGTATTATTTTTCTTCAAAATCATCCCTTATAACCGATATTGCACCTGATCGCTGTAATATACCTTTATGCAAAAATGAAATTCAGGTAACAGTGCGAACTTTATTGCAGCTTATGCAGTTAACCAAACAAAGATAAATAGTGAATTATGAAATCAACGGCCACCCCAAAAGACAAGCCGGTAGCGATAATTAAATCGGCCAACCTGTTTCCGGTAGTGGGTATTGGCGCCTCGGCAGGCGGGCTTGATGCATTTAAAAAACTGCTTAAAGCGATTCCTGAAAATTCGGGCATGGCTTATGTGCTGGTACAGCATTTAGACCCCACCCACGAAAGTATGTTACCCGAACTTTTACAGAAAGTTACCCAAATACCTGTATTGGAAATTGCTGATGATATTAAAGTTGAGCCCAACCATATTTACGTTATTCCCAGCAATAAAATTATGGTGGCAACCGATGGTGTATTACACCTTGCCCCCCGCCCTGCAAAAAGCAATGCCGAACGCAACATGCCCATTGACGTTTTCTTTACATCGCTGGCAGAGGTGCATCAAACACATGCTATAGGGGTGGTACTGTCGGGCACCGCTACCGATGGCACACTTGGATTAAAAGCCATTAAAGATTACGGCGGCCTTACCTTTTCGCAGGATGAAGAATCTGCTGCTTATGAAGGCATGCCTCAGAGCGCAATACAGGCAGGGGTGGTTGATTTTATTCTTCCGCCCGAAAAAATACCGCAAAAAATTCTGGAGATAACCCAAAGTATGAATGCCACCGGCGGCGATGAACAAAACCTGCCGAAACAGGATGAGGATGTATTTAAACAAATTATTGCGCTACTGCGTATCCGGAAGGGAAACGACTTTACTTATTACAAGCAAACCACCATCCGCCGGAGAATATTACGCCGGATGGCGCTTAACAAAAACAAAGAACCGGCCGCCTATCTTCAATATCTGAGAGAAAATGTGGCCGAGCAGGATGCTTTATACCAGGACCTGTTAATTCCGGTTACTGCATTTTTCCGCGACCCTAAAAGCTTTGATAATTTATGTGAAACGGTTTTCCCGCTTATCGTAAAAAATAAACCGGCCGATGAACCCATACGGGTATGGGTAGCAGGTTGCAGCACAGGCGAAGAGGTATATTCAATTGCCATTTGCCTTAAAGAATTTTTGGGCGATACCCATCAAAGAGTACAGATTTTTGCTACCGATATAAGCGAACCTGCTATAGTAAAAGCACGCAATGGCATTTATAAAAAAAGCGAAGCAGAGTCTCTTTCACCGCAGCGCATCAATGATTTTTTTACAAAAACAAACGATGGTTACCAGGTAAAGAAGCCGGTAAGGGATATGTGTATATTTGCGGTTCATAATTTTTTAAAGGACCCCCCTTTTGGCAAAATGGATTTTATAAGTTGCCGCAATGTGCTTATTTATATGGAGCCTTACCTGCAAAAAAAGGCGCTTACCACTTTTCATTATGCATTAAACCCAAAAGGATTTTTATTACTCGGTAAATCGGAAACCACCAGCGGTGTGCCCGATCTTTTTGCTTCCGCCGCAAAAAATGATAAATTATTTACGCGCCAGGATGTGCCCGGCAAGTTTATGCATGTGGCAAGCCAGCGAAGCGAACAAAATCTCAGTTTTCCCGATACCGGCACCAAAAGCGAACCTGTTAGCACCGATTTTCAAAAAACTGCTGATGATATTATGCTCAGCCATTACACCCCTGCCGGTGTAGTGGTAAATGAGTCTATGGACATTGTGCACTTTCGCGGCAACACCGGCAGTTTTCTGGAGCAATCGCCGGGCAAACCCAGCCATAACTTATTGAAGATGGCTAAACAGGGTTTGGCTTTTGAACTGCGGAACATTTTGCACAAAGCCAAAAAAGAAAAAACTGCGGTTATTAAGGAAAATGTTCCGCTGCAGATAAACGGTAGCCTGCACTATATTGCAATTGAAGCCCTTCCACTGCCCAATACTGTTGAGCCATATTATTTGGTTCTTTTTCACGACCATAACGGAATTGGAAGTCCTTCTGCAGGCACGGATATAATAAACAATAAAAAAACATCATCTGGAAAAACAAAAAAAGACGATAAAGATATACGTATACAACAATTAGAGCGGGAGCTTGAGCAAGCCCGGGAAGACATGCGCAGCATTACTGAAGACCAGGAAGCTGCCAACGAGGAACTGCAAAGCGCTAACGAGGAACTTTTGAGCGGCAGCGAAGAATTGCAGAGTTTGAATGAAGAACTTGAAACCAATAAGGAGGAACTGCAAAGCACGAATGAAGAGTTGACGATTGTAAACCATGAAATTATCAGTTTGAATGAACTGGTAACCGAAGCACGTGATTATTCCGAAGCCATTATTGCCACTATTCACGAACCACTGCTTATTCTCGACAAAAATCTGCGGGTGAAATCGGCCAATAAATCATTCTATAAAAACTTTAAAGTAAAAGAAGCAGAAACGGAAGGAATGCTTTTGTACGATTTAGGAAACGGACAATGGAATATTCCGCGCCTGCGCGAATTGCTGGATGACATCATTCCAAAGAATTCTCACTTCCAGGATTTTGAACTTAAACACAATTTTCCCGGTATAGGCGAAAAAATAATGCTGCTTAATGCAAGCCGTATTATTCAAAAAACACAGCAGGAACAATTAATTTTGCTTGCCATTGAAGACATTACTGACCAGGCCCGTTATTATCTGAAAGAAAAATATTCGCTGAGTCTTATTGAAGCCAGCCGTGACCCGTTGGTTACTATCAGCCCCGAAGGCAAGGTTACCGACATGAATGAGGCAACTGTGAATATTACCGGCCTGACACGGGAAAAACTTACAGGTTCTGACTTCTTCGATTATTTTACCGAACCACAAAAGGCCCGCGAAGTTTACCAGGAAGTATTTGCGAAAGGATCAGTTGCTGATTCCCCGCTTACGCTTAGGCATAAAAACGGCAAGTTGACTGATGTATTATTCAACGGATCGGTTTATAAAGATGATAAAGGAAATGTACTTGGTGCCGTAGTAGTAGCCCACGACATTACGGAGAGAAAGAAGATTAAAGAGAACCTTGAGAAGAGTTTAAAAGAAGTTTCGGCCTATAAATATGCGCTTGATGAATCTTCTATTGTTGCCATTACTGATCAGAAGGGGGTTATCCAGTATGCGAACGACAACTTCTGTAAAATTTCAAAATACACCCGCGAAGAATTAATAGGGCAGGATCACCGCATCATTAATTCCGGTTATCACCCTAAAGAGTTTATCCGCGACTTATGGACCACCATTACCAAGGGAAAAATATGGAAAGGTGATTTAAAAAACAAAGCAAAAGACGGAACCATTTATTGGGTGGAAACTACAATTGTTCCTTTTCTGAATGAGCAGGGAAAGCCTTACCAGTACGTTGCTATCAGGTCAGATATTACGGAGCGGAAAAGGATTGAAGATGAATTGATGGAAGCGAAAGTGTTTGCTGAAAAAGCAACCTCCGTTGCTGAGGAAGCAAAAATTAAAGCCGATAGCGCCACACTGGTAGCTGAAGAAGCTGTTAAATCAAAGCAACAGTTTTTGTCGAACATGAGCCATGAAATCCG
>PMXD01000216.1 GCA_003165895.1 Bacteroidota bacterium
GTAAAATTTAACTCTATCATTTCGAAAGAGAAATGTTTTCGTAAAAAGATACTTATCCCTTACCACATCAATATACTCTCCAACCCCATTGTCAAAAAAATATTCAACTTCATTTTTAATGTCTTTTAGAGCAAGGGTTAGGGGTTCTTTGAATGAGGTAATAAGACTAACCGTTTCCTTAGATAAAGCCATATTTTACATGTTTAAGGTAAAAGTAAAATTTATAGCTGGATTGCAGTATTCCACTAATCAAGTATCAAAATAAAAAAAGCCGGTAAGCACATTCCCAATGCTTACCGGCTAAAACCAAAGATTTTAATATTTCTATAAGCTGGCGCTAGGCAAAGTGCCTGCTGGCAGAGATACATTAATATTCTCCATCCTTCCCTTTACATGTATAATTGCCTGTGGTTGACCTGGTGCTGCCCACTGGGTCATTTTGCCATCAAAAGTGGCGCTTACATACATGCTGGTTTTATCCTCGCTGTAGCGCACCTGGGTAATTTTAATTTTGGTTTGGCCTGGTATGCTGATGAACTTCTGCTGGTTATACTGAAATACAATCTTTTGCCCTAAAGCATCACCAATGGTTGAGGCTGTTAAGGCATATTTAAACTGCAGGCTTTCTTCAAACAGGTTGCCATTCTGGTCGTAATGGTTGCCGGCATAGAATGTTAGGTCTGTGCTCTTTTCGCCTTTTGCATAATCCGATTCGTTGGTTACCTCGGCAGTATACCGGTCGTAACTGCGGGTATCAAAGGCGCTGCCATCTATGGAGGCGGTAAAATAGCCGTCGCTTTTAAAACGGCTGGCATCAGTTTTCTGTCCACTTTTTAGGGAGGCTGCAAAAAAGAAGATGGCTACAAGGGTAAGGGGTTTTAATAAGGTATTCATGTGTTTGTTTTATGTGTTTAAAATGTGTGGTTTGCGGTGTCTGTTACGGTGGCAGGTGTTAAAAAGATTCGCCTAAGGCATGATGGAACAACAAAACCGCCTATTTACAAAGTGGGGTTTTACAAACACAATATTGGCTATTAAATAAAATGGAAGCGGTAACTAGTGTTAACCCTCTTAACTCTGGTAACTGTGTTAACAGGTGTAAACCGTCCTAAAGCAACGTTTGCAAACTGTAAATTTTGTAAGGGATGTTGCCTCCGTATGTAATGCTTACAGTGTCTCTGGGTATAAATGAGTTGTGTCTGCCCTTTGCGGTTCAATACAATAAAACCGGTGTTCATTTTTTTTTAATATCCTCCCTACTACATAATACTATATATAGCATTATATATCAGATTGAAAGACATTAATAAGCAATTGCCGGTTTACACCTGTTAACACGGTTAACAGAGTTAACGGCAGTTTACGGGAATAGAAGGTTAAGTGCGCATAGATATTTTATTGTTGGGAAGATATGCTTACTATGAAGTGATACACTGTAAGCGTTACATACGGAGGCAACATCCCTTACAAAAATTACACTTTGGGTTTGGAAAAGGCGGAAAACAAGGTTAGAAGAACTGAAACTGTTGGGTTAGATAAGGCCTGAAATTCCTACACAAAGGTAGCGCACAATCAGGTATTTTCAAAGCAAATGAGATACTAATTTTGTTTGATGAATAAAGTAGCCAACAGCCGCCCCTTCCGTCCCCTAAAGGGGAAACCAGAGCCGGCTTTGGTTTCTCCTTTAGGGGACGGAAGGGGCCGAGGCGTTTGCTTTAACAACAACGCTAATCAAATTATCCCCACCTTTAATCCATGAAACCCGTTTTCAACTTTTTTGCGCTGCTTTGGTTTAGCATTCATCTAATTTCCTGTAATTCGCACACAACTATGCAATACCCCTATACTAACGAGCTGATAAATGAAACCAGCCCCTACCTGCTGCAGCACGCCCATAACCCGGTGCATTGGACCGGCTGGCACGATAAGGCTTTTAAAAAAGCAAAGGAGGAAGATAAGCTGGTGATAGTATCCATCGGTTACTCGGCCTGCCACTGGTGTCACGTTATGGAGCATGAGAGTTTTGAAGATACCAGCGTGGCCGCCATAATGAACGAGCACTTTATCTGTATTAAGGTAGACAGGGAAGAACGCCCCGATGTGGACCAGATATATATGGATGCCGTTCAGTTAATCTCGGGCAGAGGCGGCTGGCCTTTGAATGCGATAGTATTGCCTGATGGCCGGCCCATTTATGCCGGCACTTATTATCCCAAAGAAAACTGGAAGCAGGTTTTGATGTATTTTGTTGATTACTGGAAAAACCACCGCGCCGAAGCCCTGGAGCGTGCCGATGAAATTACCAAAGGCATACAGGTTACCGATACCATAGCAGCAAAACCGGAAACCCCGTTTATTGCCGCCGACCGCACGGCTGTCTTTTTAAAGATAGACAGCACCATAGATTACCAGAAGGGCGGAAGAAAGGGCGCACCTAAGTTCCCCATGCCCGTTAATTACAAATATCTGCTGCGCAATTACTACTATACCAAAAATGAAAAAGCGCTGAAGGCGGTTATCGTAACGCTTGATAACATGATGAACGGCGGCATTTACGACCAGGTTGGCGGCGGCTTTGCACGTTATTCGGTAGATGGGGATTGGGAAATACCTCATTTTGAAAAGATGTTGTACGACAATGCCCAACTGGTTTCATTGTATTCCGAAGCCTACCAGGTAACCAAAAATGAGCGGTATAAGCAGGTGGTGGATGAAACCTATGAGTTTATTGAGCGGGAGTTAAGCGATGCTTCCGGCGGTTTTTATTCGGCCTTGGATGCCGACAGCGAGGGCGAGGAGGGTAAGTTTTACGTTTGGAGCTATGAAGAACTAAAAGCCATTTTAGGGGCCGACTTCGATTCATTTACCAGGGTTTACGATGTTTCAGAGCATGGAAACTTTGAAGGTCGCAATAACCTGGTCCGCAGGCCGGGCGTTCATTTGCCGGATATGAAAATAGCCGAATGGCGAAAAAAGCTGTTGGCCGAAAGAAGCAAGCGGGTGAGGCCAAGGCTGGATGATAAAATACTAACCTCGTGGAATGCCCTGATGTTAAGCGGATATATAGACGCCTATAAGGCTTTTGGCGAAAAGCGCTTTTTAGACCGGGCTTTAAAAAGCGCTGAATTTATTAAGGCAAACATGCTGCAAAGCGACTTTAGTTTAAAGAGAAATTACAAAAACGGTAAGGCAAATATCGGCGGATTTTTAGACGATTACAGCTTTACCTGCGAGGCTTTTATAGCCCTTTACCAGGTAACTTTCGACCCACAATGGCTTAAACTGGCAGATGGCATAGCACAACATACTATTCAGCATTTCAGCAACTTATCTAACGGTATGTTCTTTTATAACTCTACCAATGATGAACCTTTAATTGCCCGCAAAACTGAATCGTCAGATAATGTAATACCAGCTTCTAATTCAAGCATGGCATTGGCTCTTTACCGGTTGGGTTTACTGTTGGATAAGAAGGATTATATTGACCGGGCCAAACGCGTACTAACGAACGTTAAGGACAATATAATGGGCTACCCTAACTACTATGCCAATTGGGCTGTCTTAATGGATTGGTTTATTGCAGAGCCATACGAAGTAGCCATTTCAGGTGAAAACGCGTTGGCCTTAAACCGGGAGCTAAACGGTCATTTTCTGCCCAACTGTTTAATAATGGGTAGCACCCATAAATCAGAGTTGCCTTTGCTGGAAGACAAATTCAAAGCCGGCGAGACCCTGATTTATGTATGCCAGAACAAAACCTGCCAATTGCCTGTTAAAAGTGCTGCGGAAGCATTAAGGCAAATAAAGTAGTATGACCGTTCGTATGATTACCTCAATTCCTTAATGGCTAAAGCCTTTTCCACTTTTTCCTAATCCCCGACTTGAAAGTCGGGGCAATATTTTGCCCCAATCTTCAGATTGGGGTTTATTGAATTAGAATTTTGACTTTAGTCCTTAATTTAGATGAGACCATTTAAAATAAGGCGAATGCTGGTTAAAAATTGTTTGAATAGTGCAGATTGAGCGCAAATGTGCATTATCAGCTTTTTTCTTATTTAGATATATTCTAAATTTGCCCGCACTGTGAGTGAGACAATAACTGAAGAATCGGTAAAGAATAGCATCATTGAGGTGTTGAAAACCATATTTGACCCTGAAATACCGGTTAATATCTATGATTTGGGGCTGATTTACGAGGTAAACATTTTTCCCGATTTTGGTGTTGAAATTGTGATGACGCTTACTTCGCCCAGTTGCCCGGCGGCCGGGATATTGCCCGGAGAGGTAGAACAGAAGGCAAAATCAGTGTCAGGAGTAAAAGATGTAACCTTGGAATTAGTATTTGAACCGAGTTGGAATCAAGAGATGATGAGCGAAGAAGCCAAGTTAGAGTTGGGGTTCTTGTAAGGGCGGACTTGGATTTCTGATTTATGAATTTTGATTTATGAATGAATACTAAGGGTGAATGCTGATTTGAGATTTATGAATTATGATTTTTGATTTATGAATTAAAACAACCAAAGACAGCGCTTGGCTTGGAGCGGTGCTAAATCATAAATCAGCAATCATAAATCACAAATCCTCAATGCACTTGCAGTGTCTTCAAAAACGTCTTTGTAAAGTCTGTATAAGCCTTTTGGTCATCCGGGTAAACAAAGAAACGTAGTTCGGTATAATCCTCAGGCACTACCGACTCATAAGTATACCGGGTATAAGTAAACTGAACATACACCGTAGTGCCGGGTTTAGTGCCGGGTATAATGTAAACTACCTCAAAACTGGTTTGCTGTGGGGCAATATCATTAATAGTGTACAACTCGCCGGTTTTCCCTTCAGCGGTTGTAAAGTTCGCAGGGCCCGAAACAAAATATTTGGCGTTGGTGGCCAGGTCGTCGGCGCTAATAGCTTTACCGGCTTCTTTATAATAAGCAGCCAAATGGGTTTTGGCCAGGTTTATAATGGTATTCTTTTTATCATCGGGTGTCTTTTTATAAGTGGCCATGGTAATGTCAAGGATATTGGCCGTGTTCCTTTCAGGTATAGGGAAAGTTTCAATCAGTGGGTCTTCATTAATCTTGGGTATCTTAATGTCGTTATTCATCTGGCTGCCCTTTTCGCTCCATTGTGGGTTAATTATCAGCACCAGGTTATCGTTTTTTAAAATGCTCAGGGCACTATCGGTAGGTGTGTTATAAGTTGGGATAAACATATCCGGTAATTTCTCCAGCTTATTATAAAGCTTACCCATTTTAGAGCTATCGGATTGAGCAAAGGCGATAGAACTTGTAAAAAACATGACGAATAGTAAGCCGTAATTTTTCATTCTACTGCAATTTTTGGTTTTCGGTTAAACGAACAATACGCAAGTATAGTATTTAGCTGCTTAGGTTTCAAAGCCGGGGATGCTAATTTTTAGTTAATTCACTTATTTGGCTGTTTGCATTAACTGAATTAAACCAGCGTGCGTTAAGCCTGAAAAGGCTTTATTTCACACCTTTATTAGTACCTTTATTAATACCTTTATTAATACCTTTATTAAGGTGCTGTAGTGGCTGCTGTTGTAATGTTGTGGTAATGTTGTTGAATTGCTGTGGTTGATGTCGTACTTCTTTCCTTCTCCGAGAGCCGAAAGTGAAACTCTGCGGAGAAGGAATAACTGTAACAGATTTCGCAGTTTGGTAACAACCGTAACGGTAAGGTACAATTGTAACAGCATTTGTAGGGGTGGCCTATATTAAATGAAAAAATCGGTTTTTTTTGAAAATACTTTACCTACTACATAATACTATCTATATATAGCAGGTGCTTACCTTAAATGATTGGGTAGTTAAAACTGAAATGCAACACCGTTGAGGATGTTACAGGTGTTTCATAATGTTACGGTGGTTACGTTTTGCATATTTTGTTACAAAAAACCGGTCTGGAAAAGTGAATTCCGGAGTAAATGCCGGTTGGGAGAAATGTGCCAAAATGCTTGTTTTTAGCCATCGCAAAGATACGATATTTATTTTATTTTGGGAAGGGAATTGGTTTAATAATTGTTTCAAATCCCTCCTTCCTCGCAGAGTCTCCCTTTCTGGCTTTGCAGAATGGGGACTCTGCGTTTTTGAGGGCCGCGCTTTATAGTTTCGGCCATGCTGTTACATTTGCCCTTAAACTATTTTTAAACGATACTCACGCAGAGTCCTCTATCGCAGAGCCGAAAGAGAAACTCTGCGGGGAAGGGCGGGGGTTTCTATTTTTCGCTTCCTTACATACTACACCCCTTCCTCGCAGAGTCTCCCTTTCTGGCTTTGCAGATTGGGGACTGCTATGTAGAAAAG
>PMXD01000200.1 GCA_003165895.1 Bacteroidota bacterium
GATATGGATTTTATGAGTGCCAATTGACTTAGATTTTATTTTGGGATGGCAAATGTATAAATTTCGGTTTTTAACAGGGCAGGTATAGGTTAGTTTTTATTCACAAAGCGCACTTATGAGTGACAAAGAATGGTTTGAGCGTTGGTTCGATTCGCCTTATTATCACATTTTATATGCCAATCGGAGCCTCGATGAGGCTAAAAACTTCATTGGCCGCATTGTTGACAAGTTTAAAATAGCGCCCGAAACACCCGTTTTGGACGTAGCCTGTGGAAAGGGCCGTCACTCTCAAACCCTTGCCGGTTATGGCTTAAACGTCACCGGCATTGACTTATCTCATAATAGCATTGCTTACGCCAAACAGTTTGAGAATGAGCATTTAAGGTTTGAAGTTTGGGATATGCGCAAGGTGTATAAACCCGATGCATTTGATTATGTGTTTAACCTTTTCAGCAGCTTTGGGTATTTTGATGATGACGAGCAGGATTACCTGGCCATTAAAGCCTTTGCCGATAACCTGAAACCCGGCGGCACTTTAGTATTGGACTATATTAACACCGAATGTGCCGTAAAACAGCTTAAAACGAGGGAAATAGTGCAGCGGGGTGATATTCAGTTTCATATTCAAAAAAAAATTGAGATTGGATTTATTAAAAAGAAGATTGAGTTTTTAGCCAATGGCATTGATAATAGTTATACCGAACAGTTAAAAATCATAAACCTATACAAGTTTGAAAAGATGNNCAATAGAACGCTGATTTGTTATGATCTTTATGATTAAATACAATTATTTTTAAAGTAATGAAGAAAATCATTCTTCCCATATTGCTCCTTCTGCTGGTTATCAGTGCCAATGCCCAAAGCATTGCTCAAACGCGTTGTAATAACTTCCATAAGGGCGTTAACCTTTCAAACTGGCTGGAAGGATATTGGGTAACAGATTGGCCCGATACCACCACCTATACTTTCCCGTTTTTTGCTGAAATGAAAAATGCAGGTATTCAGTCCATTCGTATGCCGGTGTGTTTTGCCTTGGTTTCCGATACCCTTCCTCCTTATGCGGTAGATACCACCAACCGCGTTTTCCGGCTTATTGACAGCGTTATTCAGTGGACCACGCAGTTAAACATGAACCTGATTATAAATAACGAGCACGTATTTAACGTTGTTGACTCGAACTGGCGCGGGCAACAACCACGCATTGCGCACTTATGGGCAGTACTGGCTAACCGTTACAAAAACCTGGACCCCAACCGGTATTTTTTCGAGATACTAAACGAACCGGCTAATATTCAAAACGATTCGCTGGCCTTGTTCTATCCCCCCATTATTGATACCATCAGGCAATATGCGCCAAACCATTCTATTATTGTTTCCCCAACTGATTATAGTAACGGGATTGCATATTTGAACTATCAACCATTGCCCGATACCAATTTGATTTATACGTTTCACAGCTACGACCCCTATGAGTTTACCAACCAGGGGTTATCTTTTGATGTTCCTCTGTTGCCCACCGGTGTGCCATTCCCAAATTCAGGGTTCGATGCTTTACTTGATGGCAACTGGGACGCCGCCCTGAATTGGGAAGATAGTTTCCATCTTCCCTTATTTTTAGGCGAATTTGGGGTAGGCGATAGTGCTGACCAGGTTAGCAGATGCAATTGGATGGATACTATGGCAAACAGGATAAAATCTCACTCGCTGTCGTCATTTTACTGGGATGTTGTAGGCGATTTTAAATGGTACCGCTCTGGCGTAGTTACACAGGATAGCATTTTTCCCTGCTTTGCAAGCGCGCTGGGCCTTTATGGAGATACAACCACTGCCATTCAAACCATCACCGAAAACCCGGCGGTAAATATTTTCCCAAACCCGGCTCAAAGTGTTTTAAGTATTGAAACCCCAGCCGGTTTAAATAATGGCCGTTATAGCATTATGAACGAGTTGGGAGCAATAGTGCAAACCGGTAATTTAAATACCACAAAAACAGATGTTCATGTCAGCAATCTGGCCAACGGAATTTATTTTATACAGATTCAAACCGGGGATGAAACAGTGAACCGCAAATTTGTAATTAGTAAATAGAAGCGAGAAGCAAGATGCTGGAAACAAGACGTAATAAAGAAGACCGGTTGCAGTTGGTGTATTTATCTTATATCTTGATTCTTGATTCTGGTAAAAAAAATGATAGAAACTCTTCGCCACATAGACCGCCTGCTATTCCATTTCATTAACCATGATATGGCTAATCCAGCACTGGATGTTTTATGTCCATGGCTGAGAGAAAAGCTAACCTGGATACCGCTATATCTGCTTATTGCTTATCTGCTTTACAAAAAGTATGGTAATAAAATCCTTTGGTTGGGCGTAATTACCATTGTTACCATCCTCCTCAGCGACCAAACCAGTAATATNNAAATATATTTAAACACCTGGTACACCGGTTACGTCCCTGCAACAACCCTGAACTGGCTGATAGCATCCACCACCTGGTTGATTGTGGGGTAGGATTTAGTTTTGTATCCGCCCACGCAGCCAATCATTTTGCGCTGGCTACCTTCTTTTCATTTTTAGTAGGAGGCAATAAAAAGTGGATAGCCTTTCTATACGTTTGGGCATCTGCTATTGCGCTGTCGCAGGTGTATGTTGGAGTGCATTATCCAGGTGATGTGTTGGGAGGGGCAATAGTGGGGATAATAGTGGGTTTGATAACCGGGAATGTTGCCAAACGTTTTGTAATTTCTAATACGTAATACAATTTCGCACGGAGGCACGGAGTTNNCCTTCTCCGAAGGAGAAGGACTTGAAGCCCTCTCCTTCGGAGAGGGTTGGGTGAGGATTCTTTGCATTTCTCTGTATTTTTCTCCGTGCCTCCGTGCGACACTGTATTCTGCATTTTTTTCTCATTCTTTGTATCTCTATAAACAACAACCATGGCAACTGAATTCATCAAAGTAAACCCACAGGTAGAAAAACATATTGCATTAATAGAACTAAACCGCCCCAAAGAGCTCAACGCCCTAAGCCGCGAGTTAATGCTTGAAATACGCGATACTTTAAGAGCATTAGACGAAGACGATAACGTACGCGTAATCATCCTAACCGGTGGAGAAAAAGTATTTGCCGCCGGCGCTGATATAAAACAAATGGCCACAGCAACCGCCATTGATATGCTGAACATAGACCAGTTCAGCACCTGGGACCAGATTAAAAAAACCAAGAAACCCATTATTGCAGCAGTATCCGGTTTCGCCCTCGGCGGCGGTTGCGAACTGGCCATGACCTGTGATATGATTATAGCCTCCGAAACTGCCCGGTTCGGCCAGCCTGAAATTAAGATAGGCACCATGCCCGGTGCCGGTGGCACCCAGCGCCTTACCCGCGCCATTGGCAAAGTACGCGCTATGGAAATGGTGCTAACCGGTAAATTCATCAGTGCTGAAGAAGCCCTGCAGGCAGGCCTTATCAACCGCATTATACCGGTGGAAGTATTAAGAGAGGAAACATTAAAACTTGCCCGCGAAATAGCCAAGCTATCACCGGTAGCAGTTAAGTTGGCAAAAGAGTCTGTAAACAACACGTTCAATTCAACCCTTGATGAAGGCATGGTATTTGAACGCAAAAACTTCTATCTCACTTTTGCTTCTGAAGACCAGAAGGAAGGGATGAAGGCGTTTGTGGAGAAGAGGGTGGCAGAGTTTAAGGGGAGGTAGAAAGAATTACCTTACTAAAGAGAAGTGGCCCGGTGGTTGAATTTAGAGGGGTATTGCCAGGAATGAACTATTTTACGTTAAAAAACAACATGCCGCAAATAAATCATTAAAATTTTACCCCAATTCCATGTATTTTACGTTTAGCAATAACTTAAAAAACAAACAATATGAAAACAATGCTTTTAAAAGGTGTTGCAATCGCTTGTATTGCAACATTAATTCTTTGCGGATGTAATAAAGAATCGGGCGCAGCATCTTCTGCGATGCCCCGGAATAATGTAAATGCTGTTACAGTAACCGCGCAGGAAGTGGATGCCGAGCTCGACCGCCGCATCAATTATTTTGCTTCCGTTTTCGGCTCAACAGAAAAGGTGGAGGAATATTATGGCAAACCTATAGCTCAACTAAAAAAAGACTTTAGAGGCGACGTTGAAAAGCAACTGATTGCTGATAAAATGAAAAAACTCAATCCCGCTTCTAAGTAAAGAAACATTATCTGCTAAAGGTAAGCGATCTATGCAGACCATAGATATCTGGCCACAATTCTTTCAACTCAATACTGGATGAAGGCTTGATTTTTGAACGCAAAAACTTCTACCTTACCTTTGCTTCTGAAGAGCAGAAGGAAGGGATGAAGGCTTTTGTGGAGAAGAGGATGGCGGAGTTTAAGGGGAGGTAAGGTTAACCCGATTATTTACAACAAATTCGCCAACACCGAAGGCAACAACCCAATCAGTATAAGCAGGGCTACACAGGCAATAATAACAAACGAGTAAGCCGGTTTGATATTGAATACCACCTCTTCCGAGTCTTTGGTATACATAGCGAAGATAACTTTGAAGTAGTAATAAACGGCTACAATGGAGTTAACAACCGCCCAAACAGTTACTGCCACATGGCCTGTTTTAATAGCCTCGGTAAAAATGTAGTATTTGGCAAAGAACCCGGCAAACGGAGGAATCCCGGCCATAGATAACATGACGATGGTTAAAGCACCGGCCAAAAACGGTTTCTTTTTAGCAAGCCCATTAAACGCATCAATCTTATCTGAGCCGTAATTGGCTGCTACTACTATAGCCACAGCAAAAGCTGCAACCGAAGCCAAACCGTAGGCTGTAGCATAATAGAAAATGGCATTATCGGTTTTGGCTGAAATGCTCAAAAGCCCCATCATCAGGTAACCGGCGTGCGATATACCAGAAAATGCCAGCATCCTTTTAAACGAATCCTGGTTAAGGGCCGTAAAGTTTCCGATGGTAATAGTTAATACCGTAACACCCCAGAAAATCCATGCAAACAGCGGCATGCTGCTACCCAGTGCACCGCTGAACAGCCGGTAGAAAGCCGCAAAGGCAGCAATCTTGGCAATGCTGGCCATTATCAGGGTAATCAGGGTTGGTGAGCCATCATAAACATCGGGCGCCCAGAAATGGAATGGGGCTGCTGATACTTTAAAAAACAGCGCAATCATAATTAAAGCTGCACCTGCGTTAAACAAAACTGATGGCGGGGCCGATGCTTTATACATGGCTATCTGCGCCAAATCAAAAGTGCCGGTTTCGCCATAAACAAGGGCAATACCAAACAGCAAAAGGCCCGATGCAAAACTTCCCATCAGGAAATACTTCATACCCGCCTCATTGCTTCTTACATCCTTTTTGCGGCTGCCAGCTAATATATAAAGCGAAATGGAAAGAACCTCAACACCCAAAAAGAACATGGCCATGTTACCAAACGAAACCAAGGCTAAAGCTCCGCACAAAGTAAAGATGATAATAGCCAGGTAATCTGAAATCTTCGTCTCCTCATTCTTGTAAAAATTGCCAGCCAGTATCACTATAAATAAGGCAAGTAAAATCAACAGTCCTGAAAAAGCAACCGAGAAATTATCAATAACAACCATGTTATTATAAAATCCGGCATTCACTCCCCAGCTGGTTATGTTCAAACCAAAAATCGCAATCAGGCCAACAATGCAAAGCGGCCATACCAGTTTACGCAGGTTAAACATTTCTGCTACCATGCATAACAAACCAAGGGCCGATGTATATTCTAAGGTTTTCATTTTTCAATTCAGTATTGAGTATAGAGTATAAAGTATTGAGATTTTATGCCTCTTTTATTTTCCTCTTACTCCTCTTCTACTTTTAATCAATTGGTATAAACTCCTGTTAACTAAAATCCATTTTATAACAACCATTCTCTTCTTGTATTAAGTCTTAATACTTTATACTTTATACTCAATACTCACCACTATCAACGCAAACTATTCGTCAAAATACCATCCAATGCCGGCTGTATAATATGCAGTATAGGCGCCGGGTAAATGCCTATCACAAAAATTGCCACAATAACCGGCACAAAAACAGCCAGCTCGCTCCAGTGCAAATCAGTAAATCCTATGGTAGTTTCATTCGTTTCGCCCAACATAACATGCTGATACATGCGTAGCATGTAAACCGCACCCAGGATGATAGTTAAACCGGCAATGATACATAACCAGGTATTGTATTCATAAACGCCATACAACAACAGGAATTCGCCAATAAAGCTGTTAGTAAGCGGCAGGCCAACGGCAGCCAGTACCACAATCATAAATGCAGTAGAAAATTTAGGTGCTATGCTTCTTATTCCACCAAGTTTGGCAATTTCAAAAGTGCCTGTGCGCTGAAATATAATTTCGGCTGCAAAGAACAACCCAACCACGTTAATACCGTGAGATACCATTTGAATAACGGAACCTTCAAAACCTTCTTTGGTTAAAGTAAATATACCGGCAGCAATTAAGCCAACGTGCGCTAATGATGAATAAGCCAGCAACCTTTTTAAATCTGCCTGGCGGATGGCAATTACTGAACCATAAACAACACCGATAACACACAACACCAGCACATAAGGCGTAGCTAACGAAACACCCAGCGGCACTATGGGTAGTAACCACCTTAATAAACCGTAAAGGCCCATTTTAAGCATAATACCCGCCAGCAGCATGGTACCCGCCGAAGGCGCTTCTTTGTATGTCTCAGGCTGCCATGTATGAAAAGGGAATATAGGCACTTTAATAGCGAAGGCGATAAAGAAACCAAGGAATACAAGAATTTGTTCAGGCTGAGTAAGGTTCAATTTGTAAAGCGCATTAATATCAAAACTTCCGGCCTTCAGGTATAGCCAGATAAACGCCAGCAACATAAATAACGAACCGCCTAAAGTGTAAACAAAGAATTTAAAAATGGCGCGGTTGCGGAATTCCTTGTCTTTTCCATCACCCCATAACAAGGCGATAAAATAGATTGGGATAAGTGCAAGTTCCCAGAAAATGTAAAACAGAAATCCGTCCGATGCAGCAAATACGCCAATAAGCGCAAACTGCATAAACAACACCAGCGAGTAAAAACTTTTGGCATTATCAATATCCTTTCTGAATGTAGAAAGCACAATCAATGGTATCAGGAAGGTGGTAAGTAATATCAGGATAATAGCCAATCCGTCTATCGATAAAGCAAATGAAATATTAGGGTTGCTTATCCAGGCATGAGAAAAGGTAATGGGTACCANNGTGTAAGGCTTCTTTTCAGCAGGTAGGATGCAACAAATTCAACCACTGCAGCAACAAAAGCCACATACTTAGCCTGCTTGTTACCCGAAAGGTAAACCAGCGCCGCCGCAACTAAAGGAAAAAATAATACTCCGAGTAATAACATCCTGCTTCTTCCCTATTTAATGATAAAAGCAAATAAAAATATAACCACTACACTCAACACCATGGCCAACAGGTAAAAACCGATATAGCCACTCTGTAATTTTCTAAGCTGGTTTCCTACACCTATTGATAGCTTTCCCGAACGGTTAACAATACCATCCACAACAAGCCTGTCCACCACATCATAAAACACTTCCGATAACTTGCCTATAGGTGCAACAATAAACAGGTTATAAATCTCATCCACATAATACTTGTTGTAAACCCATCTTCTTACAAAACTGATAGGTGCGCCTTCTGCATTTGGCGTTTCGCTTTTTGATACATATTTAAAGTAGGCATAAGCAATGCTCAGCAACGCGGCCATAACGGCACCCGCCATTAATGCAATATCAGTTGACATAGATAATCCCTCAGCAGTTTCGTTATGTGCAGATAATGCCTGTGCAAACACCGGTGCTAAAAATCCTTTAAACGCGTGGTGAAAACCTAAACTTTCCGGAAGCCCCATAAACCCTGCAACAGCGGCCAGTATAGCCAGTATCACTAAAGGTATAGTAATCAGTGAAGGAGATTCATGCAAATGATGTTTCTGTTCTTCGGTGCCTCTAAAGCTACCAGTGAAAGTCAGGAACACCAACCTGAACATATAAAACGCAGTTAAGATTGAAGCGATGGAACCAATGGCCCAAAGTACCTTATCATGTTCAAACGTTGCAGCTAAAATTTCGTCTTTCGAGAAGAATCCGGAGAAAGGAAACACGCCGGAAATTGCAAGCGATGAAATGAGGAATGTCCAGAAAGTAATGGGCATCCATTTTCTCAATCCACCCATTTTGCGGATATCCTGTTCACCGCTCAATGCATGTATCACAGATCCTGAACCCAGGAATAAACAAGCTTTAAAGAAGGCATGTGTTACCACATGGAAAACAGCAGAGTTAAACGCACCTACGCCCAATGCCATAAACATTAAACCTAACTGAGAAACAGTGGAGTAAGCGAGCACTTTTTTAATGTCATTCTGCATAATGCCAATGGTAGCAGCAAACAAAGCTGTTGCAGCCCCTACGCACGCAACAAACTGCATTGTTTCGGGAGCCAGCACATAAATAAAGTGCGCACGGGCAATTATATAAATACCGGCTGTAACCATGGTAGCAGCATGTATTAAAGCAGAAACCGGAGTTGGGCCGGCCATGGCATCAGGCAACCAGGTATATAAAGGCAACTGCGCCGATTTACCCATAGCGCCTATAAACAGCAACATGGTAATGGCCACCATTAAACCGTGGTTTACAACACCGGCTGATACGGCAGTTTGAAGTAATCCGAAATTAAGCGTTTTGAAGTTATAGAGAATCAGGAACATGCCTACCAAAAAGCCCAGGTCACCAATACGGTTCATTACAAAGGCCTTCTTGGCGGCGTTGTTGTAATCCTGGTTTTTATACCAGAAACCAATCAACAGGTAAGAACATAAACCAACACCTTCCCAACCAATAAAGGTTATCAGGAAGTTGTTGCCCGTTACCAGCAGCAACATAAAGAAGATGAACAGGTTTAGATATGAGAAGAAGATGCTGAAATTCTCATCTTCACGCATGTATGAAATAGAGTAGAGGTGAATGAGGAAACCAACGCCGGTAATAACCATTAACCAGGTAACCGAAAGCTGATCTAACAGGATACCAAAGTTAATTTTAAAATCTCCAAACGATATCCAATCAAAAACATTTACATCAATCTTCTGCTGGGTCCCGTTCAGGAATCCGATAAAGAAAATGGAAGACAAAATAAATGAACCCAATATTGAAGCCGACCCGATTATACCCGATACATTTTTAGGCAGGGATTTACCAACAAAGGCATTGATCAGAAACCCAATCAGGGGCAATAAGATGATTAAGTATAGATTAAGCATTTCAACTTATCCCGGTTTCCTTTTTAAGGTTTAACAGGGACCTTTTATTTTTTTAAGTTCAACAAACCAATACTACCACTTCCACCGCGGTTGGCGTCCCCGCCAACTGCAATACTACCACTTCAAATTCTTCAACTCATCAATATCAATAGAGTGCAAATTCTTAAAAATCGTTACCAGTATAGCCAGGCCCACAGCCACTTCAGCGGCAGCAACGGCCATTACAAAAAACACAAACACCTGGCCGTTGGCATCGTTATGATAAACCGAAAAAGCAACCAGTAAAAGGTTTACCGCATTCAACATCATTTCAACGCTCATAAAAATGATAATGGCGTTTCTTCTGAACAATACCCCCAGCACACCAATGCAAAACAATGCCGCGCTTACAATAATGTAATATTGGATAGGAACAACCGAAAAAATATTTAGCACTACATTCAACATTTCACTATTATTTAGTGTCTGTAACTTTCTCCTTTTTAGATAATAATACAGCTCCTATCATGGCACTTAAAAACAATACTGAGGTAAACTCAAAAGGAAACAGGTATTGATTCAACAACACACTTCCCAAATTTTTAACGGTTGACAGGGCCGGGCTTGCATCCATCGGTACCGGCATGTTATCTGTTTTTTTCAAAACAGCAATCAAAACCAGCATTAACAAACCTGCGGAAACCACTGCACCAATCCGTGCTAAAGCCGGTTTGTGTTGCTCAGTTTCCTCATTCAGATTCATCAACATCAGGGTTGACAGGAACAAAACCATAATGGCGCCTACATAAACAATCAGGTTAACCATGGCTAAAAACTGCGCATTTAATAAAAGGTAATGGCCGGTAATAGCAAAGAAGAAGATGATGAGATAAAGAATAGAGTGAACCGGGTTACGGGACACAACGGTCATTAACCCGCTGAAAATTCCCAAAGCTGATAAAAAAAGGAAAATATATAACTCCACTCTTTGCCTTATTAATTAATGTTCTTAATAAAATCCAACTCCAATTATTAATGTGCCTTATCTTCCAAAGGCATAACTAACTTATCCTTTCCGTAAATAAAACCAGTGCGCTGATAGTCTGATGAAACCATTTCTTCAGTTAAGAAGATAGCTTCCTTCGGACATGCGTCTTCGCACAACCCGCAGAAAATACAACGCAGCATGTTTATTTCATAAACCGCCGCGTATTTCTCTTCGCGGTATAATTTCTCTTCTCCCTTCTTACGTTCAGAGGCTGTCATAGTAATAGCTTCAGCCGGACAGGCTAAGGCACATAAACCACAGGCAGTACAGCGTTCGGCGCCAACCTCATCGCGCATTAAAATATGGCGGCCACGGAACACCGGCGAAAACTCACGCTTTTGCTCTGGATACTGAACCGTTACTTTTTTCTTAAAGAAGTGGCGCAGGGTAATGCCCATACCTTTAAGAATAGCAGGAAGGTATAGCTGTTCCGTAAAGGTCATCACCTTATTGGATACCTCTACTTTTCTGCCTGATAAACTTATTTTCTGAAATTCGGTTGCCATATAAAACGGTCGCAAAAATAATTTTACTGCGTAATTAAACTACACTACTTTGTTAACAAAATTGCACCACCTGTCAAAACTATATTCAGTATTGATAAAGGGATCAGAATTTTCCATCCCAAATTCATCAATTGATCATAACGAAACCTCGGAACAGTCCACCTTACCCACATGTAAAAGAAGATGAAGAACACTATTTTGGCAAACAGAACACCAATACCAATCAATACCGCCAGGTTAGAGCCGATATTACCTAAAGCACCGGTTAAAGCATTGTGTACCCAATCCATGCCCGGGTAGTTGTAACCGCCAAAAAATATAACGGAAATAACAGTAGAAGAAATAAACATGTTTATATATTCTGCAAACAGGTAAAAACCCAGCTTCATACTTGAATACTCTGTGTGGTATCCGCCAACTAATTCAGCCTCGCACTCAGGCAGGTCAAAAGGAGTTCTGTTGGTTTCGGCAAAA
The DNA here is from genome assembly GCA_003165895.1 of Bacteroidota bacterium. GTDB lineage: Bacteria > Bacteroidota > Bacteroidia > Chitinophagales > LD1 > Bog-950. The sequence continues at coordinate 11,348 of PMXD01000200.1, forward strand.
GCGCAAATCAAAAAGATAAGAAATGCCAGGGGTTGCTTGAATACTATCCATGAAAAGTAAGGCACCTTTCCGCTCCAGTCAATAAAACCGTGTTGCTGCTCAGCCATAGACCGGAGACTTAATGTGCCGGTAAGCATAATAACGGCTATAATCGAAAGCCCCATGGCCACCTCGTAAGAAATCATCTGCGATGAAGCGCGAACCGCACCCAGTAACGAGAACTTGTTATCAGAAGCCCAGCCGCCAATCATAATGCCATACACACCAAAAGACACCATACCGAAAATGAATAACAACGCTACATCAATATCCGTAGCCTGAATAGGAACGGCGCGGCCAAAAAAGTTCATTGTTCCTCCCCATGGAATAACAGCACTGGTCATTAACGCGGTTATAATAAACAAACCGGGGCCAATAATAAACAGAAACTTGTTTTTGGTTTCCGGAATAAAATCTTCCTTAGTGAACATTTTTAAACCATCGGCGAGAGGTTGAAAGATACCTCCGTAACCTGCACGGTTAGGGCCCGGACGATCCTGCATATATCCTGCTACCTTCCTTTCAGCAAAGGTTGAGTAAAGTGCTATAAACATGGTAATAGCAAACACTACCAGAATTATTGCGAACTGTATTCCTAATTGTATGTAATCCATTGTTGCTTATTCAAACGTTTTCAGGTCACTACATTCACTCATTCAAAACTAAAACTGGCCATCGGTTGCCTTGCCATCACTTAAAGCCTGTTCGGGCTTATCGTAATTGGTATTGTTCATACTTATTGCCTTTTTATCCTCTGTCCGGCCATATAATATGCGGGGGTCAGTATCAATTTCAACCGGTTGCATTTTGCGGGTGTAATTGCCCTGGTTAATAACCGAGAATTTCTCAAACTTCCGTGGGCCTTCAATAGTCCAGTCTTTCAAATCCTTCTTATCATAACGGCAGTCGTTGCAAATGTAAGCGGGTTTTCCATCAGGCAAACTTTCTACCTCATGATAAACATCCTTTCTTACCGTTACCCTGTAAATTTCTTTACCAAACATCCACACAGTTGCCTTGCCGCAGCACTTGGTACATTCACGATGTGCATCGAATGGTTTTAAGAACCACACGCGCGATTTGAAACGGAACGTTTTATCAGTTAAAGCACCTACCGGGCAAACATCAACCATATTACCGCTCATATCATTCTCAACAACATTCTGTATATAAGTAGAAATCTCAGCAGCGTCTCCCCTGTTCATAATCCCATGAACGCGTTTATCAGTTAACTGGTCTGCAACATAAGTGCAGCGGTAGCAAAGGATGCAACGCGTCATATGCAGTTGTATCTTATCGCCTATATCTATTTTATCAAAAGTCCTTCTCTCCTCCGCGTAGCGCGTTTTGGCAACACCGTAATCGAAACCTAAGTTTTGTAAGTCGCACTCCCCTGCCTGGTCGCAGATAGGGCAATCCAAAGGGTGGTTTATTAATAGAAATTCAACTACGCCTTTGCGCATATCCTGCACCTTTTGGCTGGTCATGTTCTTTACTTCCATACCATCCGCCACCGGTGTACTGCAGCTTGCCTGCAACTTAGGCATAGGCGTAGGGTTGGCTCCGCTTCCTTTGGTTATCTCTACAAGGCACGTACGGCATTTACCACCACTACCCTTTAATTTAGAATAATAGCACATGGCTGGCGGCACTAAATCGCCTCCTATTTTTCGGGCAGCATTCAGGATGGTGGTTCCCGGTTCTACCTCAACACTTACTCCGTCTATGGTTACTATTGGCATAATCAAACTCTATTTTCCCTATCCAAAATATTTTCAATCTGTACTATTACCTTAGGTATGTCGTATTTTATAATCTTCCAGACAATATTCAAATCCACACCCAAATAATCATGAGCAATCCGGTTACGGATTCCTACAATTTTTATCCATTCTACCTCATCCCATTTCAATTTCTGTTCTAGTGGAATTTTATATGCGTATTCCCCTATATTCTGAATACTGAAAAGAACGGTTTTCTTCTTTTCAAAATCATTTACCAAAATCTCAAACTGCAACCCATTTTCTTTCAATGTTTCAATATCCTTACATTCCTGTAAAATCGTTTTTAGATAAGAAATATACTCTTTAGGCATATTGAACTTCTTTCAGAATATTTGATGTCATAAACTTATTCAAACCACCCTTCGTTACAATCGATACTTTCTCCCCACTAAATAAACCCTCCAATATATCACAAGCCTCGTTGAAGCGATTGAAAACAAATTTGTCGTAATCAACATCTACCAAAATATCAATATCACTTCCCGCTTTTTGCTCCTCTCTTACATAAGAACCAAACAAGCCCACGTTTTTCACTCCAAGCAAGCGCAAATCAGGCAATGCTTCGTGAAGATTCTTTAATATGGATTGTTTTGTCAACATTTTTGTTTCTTAAACCAATTGCCGGGTTTTACTCTCTATAGCTTCTTTTCCTTTTTATATAACTCACTCCACTCCTCATCCTCCTTTGAATTCCAGGCCTGGGCCAAAGATGCTTCTGAAACTAAAGTTACTTCATTAACAAGCTTTTTCTTTTTAGATGCTCCTTTAGTTTTTATCCGCTTGTCTTTCGTTGCCATATCAGATTACAACTTTAAAACACAAAACTACACTAAAACCTTCTTCTTTCTACCTCAACACTTACTCCGTCTATGGTTACTATTGGCATAATCAATATTCTAATTGCTGTATCAAATTTTCAATCGTTATTCGTAAATCCAGAACGCCTTCAGTCGCTATTTTATAAACCATGGTATAATCAACTCTAAAATATTCATGGCTCACTAAATTCCGAAAGTCAATAATATCTCTCCACGATATTACCCTGTTTGCCTTGCCTAACGTTACCGGCGAAACATGGTTTATTGCCTCTCCAATTATCTCCAACACCCGTTCAACCGCATATTTCTTTTCAGTATCCCTATAAAAAGTATCAGCATCAACTCCATCCATTATCTGCATCAAATCATCAATGCATTTCTTAACATGTTTTAAGCGTTGCAAATCACCCAACTCTTCTTTCATAAATCAGTTGCTTATCGCGGTTTACCTGCTGCTCAATCAACGGATCAATCCACCTCACCGATACAAAATCCACGTTTTTGTGTAATTTCTCTTTTAATTCTCTCCAGTAACTCACATAATTCCAGCCAATGTTCTGAGAATAATCCCAATCAATCAATAAATCGATATCACTCTTCTCATTGGCATCCCCCCTCGCGTACGAACCAAACACATACGCCTTTATGACCGGCTTATCTTTCAGATATCCACTAATAATGTGTATTTGATCATCAGATAAACGCATGGCTTAATCTCCTTTTATACTAAAACCGCCTCCTTATTCAACAAATGCTTAACCTTATAACTAACTTAATACCTTTAAATTTATCTCTGCAATAACGTTCTTAAACGTCGCACTTTTCATTTCAGTCAACTTTGAATAAACAAGGCTTTTTTGAGCTGTAAATATCTTATGGATACGAATGCCGCTCTTTAATTTCATAGGCTTAACCACGTCCGTATCCTTAATTTCAATAAACAAGCCACCATGTTGCATTTGAGAGGTGATTTGCGCACATACATATTCGTTCTTCTTATTTACCAAATCAGAAGAAAGTATCAGCGCCGGACGAAGTTTGGCGCCAGATAAATCTGTAAACGGAAAATCAACTAATACAATATCCTTTTGCTTGAACATTCAGTCTATTTCTTTTTATATAGTTTGTCCCATCGCTGATCCTCTTTTGAATCCCATGCTTCAGCCAAAGAAGCCTCTGAAACAAGCGTAACTTCATCTACTAATTTTTTAGCTTTTCCGGAACGTTCTGTTTTTACGCCCATCTCATTAGCAACCTTTTGAATAAGGTCTAACTTGCTTCTTGATTTAGATTTTAAAACTAACCTTTCCATAAAACATACTTTTGAAAGTCAAAATTACACTAACACTGCCTCCTTATTCAACAAATGCTTCACCTGCTCCCAGGGTTCTTTTTCAAAGTGCTTTCTGTCCTTAATCTTCTCAGGGAACTTAACATGAAACTCAAACTCATCGCGGAAATGGCGGATGGCTGCGGCTACAGGCCATGCTGCGGCATCGCCCAGCGGACAGATAGTATTACCCTCTATTTTGCGCTGAATATCCCATAACAAATCAATGTCCTCCATATTGCCAAAACCGTGCTCTAGTCTCCAAAGTATTTTTTCCATCCAACCGGTTCCTTCGCGGCAAGGTGAACATTGTCCGCAGCTTTCGTGGTGATAGAATCGGGCAAAATTCCAGGTGTTGCGCACTACGCAGGCGCGGTCATCGTAAACTATAAAGCCACCGGAGCCGATCATGGAGCCACTGGCAAAACCACCATCGCTCATACTTTCATAAGTCATTAAGCGCGTTTCGCCTTTAGCTGTTTTGAAGAGTAGGTTAGCAGGCAAAATAGGCACTGATGAACCACCCGGCACACAAGCCTTTAACGGTCGGTCGGTTTGCATCCCACCGCAATATTCATCGCTCATTACAAACTCCTCAACCGGTATGCTTAATTCAATTTCGTAAACACCGGGCTTTCTGATATTGCCTGATGCTGATATCAGTTTTGTACCGGTAGATTTTCCAATACCAAACTTTGCAAACTCCTCGCCACCGTTATTCACTATCCAAGGCACGTCCATGATAGTTTCCACATTGTTTACCACGGTAGGATTACCATATACACCTACCACAGCAGGGAAAGGAGGCTTAATACGCGGGTTGCCGCGTTTGCCTTCCAATGATTCAATCAACGCTGTTTCCTCGCCACAGATATAAGCTCCGGCCCCGCAGGTTACATGCACATCCAAATCGTAACCGGTACCTAATATATTTTTACCTAACCAGCCATTGGCGTAGGCTTCTTTAATTGCTTTTTCAAGAATCCGGAACACCCACATATACTCGCCGCGGATATAGATGTAAGATAAGTGGGCCTCCAAAGCAAAACTGGAAGTAATCATACCCTCTATCAGTAAGTGAGGGATTTTTTCCATTAAATATCTATCCTTAAAAGTGCCGGGTTCCGATTCATCTGCATTGCAAACCAGGTGACGGGGGTTGCCTGATTTTTTATCAATAAAACTCCATTTTAAACCCGTAGGAAAACCTGCGCCACCCCGGCCACGCAAGCCTGATTTCTTAACTTCTTCGACCACTTCCAAAGGAGTTTTGGTCTTCAAAGCTTTTTCTACCGAAGCATAGCCACCCATTTTACGAAACACTTCGTAGGTTTCTATTCCGGGCACATTAATATGTTCTAAAAGGATTTTCTTTCCCACTATAAATCAATTTACTTCTGAATAAAATTTCACATTCCCCGCCCTGCAATCGTCAATCAGTTTATCCATCTTCTCAGGGGTCAAAAACTCGTGATAGTAATCTCCTAACTGTAACATCGGGGCATAACCACAGGCGCCCAAACATTCGGTGCCTTTTACTGAGAACATACCATCAGGTGTAACCTGTCCTTCTTCAACACCCAGCTTATTGCAGGTGTATTCCATTATATCTTCAGCGCCACGTAAACAGCAGCAGGAGGTGCGGCAAAATTCAAACATGTATTTGCCAACCGGCTGCTGGTTATACATGGTGTAGAAAGTAACCACCTCGTAAACCTCAATTGGCAATACGTTTAAAACCTCGGCTACCTTATCCATCACCGGCACGCTTAACCAGTTGTTGTGCTGGTCCTGCACTTCGTGAAGCACTGTAAGCAAAGCACTTTTGTGTTTGCCTGCCGGAAAATGCGATTTCAATTCGGCAATACGCGCTAAAAGCTTATCGCTGAATTTCACTTCTTCTTTTGTTACTTCTGCTAATCCCATTTATTCTCCTTTAAACTTTCTATGATTTTTTAATAACCGCATTCCATGAATAATACATAATACTTCGACAGTTGAAACACCTTTTATTTCGTAAATAATCCTGTAATTTCCTTCTATTAACTCTCTTACTTTCTCCTCACCAACCTCCGGGACAACTTTCCCTGCCTTCATATTTCCTTTTAATATTTCAACCCGCTCAAAAAATTTCTCTAATTGAATCAGAGCATAAAATTCAGAATCCTGCGCAATATATTCCGCTATCTCGTCCATATCAAGGATAGCATCTTCATTCCATTTTATTTTAACCATTTAGCAAGCTTTTTCTTTGCCTCGGTTGTCGAATATGTTTTACCCTCTTTTGATTTTTTCCGGGCACTTTCAATCTTATTCAAAACATAAATGCGCTGAATAACCTCATCTAATGTGAATCTTTCAGGTAAGTCACTTATAGCATTTTGAACAAGTTGTTTGGTTAACATATCTCTCCTTTTTAATCAAGCATCCAACTCGCCGGCAATAACGTTCAGCGAACTTAATGTTACAATGGCATCACTTAACAATTGTCCCTTCACCATTTCGGCATATGCCTGGTAATAAATAAAACAAGGCCTGCGGAAGTGCAGGCGGTAAGGCACCCGGCTTCCGTCACTTATTAAATAAAAACCTAATTCACCATTACCACCTTCAACCGCGTGATAAACTTCCCCTTTCGGAACGGGTATTTCGCCCATCACTATTTTAAAATGGTAAATCAATGCTTCCATGTTACTGTAAACCTGGTCTTTGGGAGGCAGATAATAATCAGGAACATCGGCATGGTAAGGGCCGTCAGGCAGTTTGGCCATGGCCTGCTGAATAATGCTCATACTCTGCCATATCTCGGCATTGCGGACACAATAACGGTCGTAAGTATCGCCGCTTTTACCAACAGGAATGTCGAATTTAAAATCCTCATAGCTGCAGTAAGGGCTCATTACCCTCACATCATAGTCAACACCGGTGGCCCGTAAGTTAGGGCCGGTAAAACCATAAGAAATTGCCCTTTCGGCACTGATGCTGCCTACGTTAACGCAGCGGTCAATAAATATACGGTTGCGCGACACCAGCCTCTCAAACTCCTGCATGGCAGCAGGGAACTCTTTCAAAAATGCATTTATCTTCCTGATTGCGGTATCGGTTAAATCCCTTTCCATACCACCCATACGTCCCATGTTGGTAGTTAATCGGGCGCCGCATACTTCTTCATATATCTCGTAAATCTTCTCGCGGTACTGAAACACATAAAAGTAACCGGTTAAGGCGCCGGCATCAACTGCCAGCACTGAGTTGCAAATCAGGTGGTCGGAAATACGGGCCAGCTCCATCATGATAACTCTTATATACTGTGCACGCTTCGGAACTTCAATTTTCAATAGCTTTTCAATAGTAAACCACCATCCCATGTTATTCAGCGGCGATGAACAGTAATTCATCCGGTCTGTAAGCGGTGTAATCTGGTAAAATGGCCGGTTCTCAGCTATCTTTTCAAAGGCGCGGTGAATATATCCAAGGGTAGATTCCGCGTCAATAATCTTCTCCCCGTCCATCAACAACACATTCTGGAAAATGCCGTGGGTAGCGGGGTGAGTAGGGCCAAGGTTTAATATAGACAACTCACTACCATCAGCATTTTCACGCTGCCTGATAAGCTCAGCATATTTTTCTTCAATGGATTTAACTACTATTTCGCTCATATCACCTTTTTCTTCATTTCAAATTTCTATGGAAAAAACTTGTAGATGTCCTTTCTGTTTGCAATTCGTAAAAACCTTAAAACCTGACCCGTAAATTCAATTCCTATTCTAAAATCACCTGCTCTAATCCTGAAATACCTGTCAAATCCTTCAAGTTTTTTCAAATTCCGGATATCGTACAGGCCTTTAGCATTTTTACATCCATCAATAATATCTGCGACCTTGTTTCGCAGTTTTTTGTCTTTGAGCTGATCCAAATCCTTAAAGAACTTTTCACTAAACTCAAGGTTCATTTTCTTTTTAATTTTTTCATCACCTTTTCGTATGAAACTGTCTTACCGGTATCAACTTCTTTCATGAGTAAACCTAAGCCAAAATCCTCCCGTTCTTCGTCAGTTAGTAATTTTGATTTTATTCCCAGTTTTTTCAGCAATGCTTCCAAAAAAAACATCTCCTCCTGATTTTCCGTGGAAATCAACAAGGCTTGCCGGCCTTTTACCCTTTTTTTAACTGTTCCCATTTCTAATTCAAATTACTATTCTGTGGCTCTCTTCCAAAATATCTGTCGTCTTTATCGGTCCTGCCCCCGTCTTCAAGCGGAAACTCCTTGCGCATAGGAAAAGACACCATCTCGTCCATATTTAAAATCCGCCTCAGGTCCGGATGGCCGGTAAAAATAATACCGTAAAAGTCGTATGCTTCGCGCTCCATCCAGTTGGCGGTAAGGAACAGTTTAGTTGCTGTTTCAACTTCCGGATTTTCGCCGTTCAGGTAAGTCTTAAACCTTATCCGCACGTTATCCATCCAGTTGTGCATATGATAAACCATAGCAAACTGACTCTCAACTTCGTTATCGGGATAGTGAACCCCGCACAAGGTGGTTAAGAAATTGAAACGAAGGGTTTCATCATCACGCAAAAACCGCAGCAGGTCCATTACCTTACTCCGATCCACTTCAAAGGTCAATAAGCCAAATGATTCTTCGGTAAAACCTTTTACGCTTTCGCCGAATTTCTCTTCAATCTTTTGCTTTATTATGCTGTTCTCTAACATTAACTCTGAATTTCAATTTTCCTCAAATCGCAAACATCCTTAAAATCCTTCTCATTATAAGTAATAAAACCATGGATTAAAACATCACTATNNATCCATAATAATTTCCCTAATTATTGAATCAGTTAAACTAAATGTAGAACCATGAATTTTATTATATTCAAACACCTTATTCAATGCCTCTTCTTTATATGAACTATCATCCAAAAATTCGACTTTCATCCCCAACCCTCCGTTCAAAAATACCTGTTCAATAGCAATCATTCGTTTCCTGTTTCCTATCATTCTGTCTGACAAAGTCTCATATAAACAGGGCCAAGGTATTACAAAAGTATTCTCATCTTTAAACACATCTGCATACTCAGTGCTTTTATCATAATAGCCATCCGTTTCATCAAATAAGCCAATCCAAAAACAAGTATCAGTAAGTATATAGGCCATTATTCAGTATCTACAGCAAGGTTATTACTCCCTTCGCGATAATATCCTTCCCATGTAGGCCTTTTACGACTACCAAAAACAAATTCGCCATGCATTTTTCCACTATTATCTTCCTTCCAGATGGCATATATTCTGTCGGACTCCTTTAAATTTACTTTTTTCTTTATTTCAGATTTTATCCTCTTAATAAAATCATTTGCCCTAGCTCCAATACCATAAGTATTATCAATTTCAAATACAGCAAGATTAGGCCCACAATCCCTCGCCTTCCATTTATCAAGCAAAAGATATAAGTTCGAATAATCCCCCTTTAAGCCCAAATCGTAAGATAACCAGATTATTTTTTTCTTAGCCATAGTTAGCTTTTCAGAACTTTCTTAATATACATTAATACCGTAACTAGCCAAAAGGGCTTTGTATTCCGGCGATTCTCTCCTGCTCATCTTTTCGGTTTTCACCAATTCCTGCAGTTTCAGAATGGCGTCTATAATCTGCTCGGGCCGCGGAGGGCAACCCGGTACATAAACATCAACCGGTATTATTTTATCTATACCCTGCAAAACCGAATACGTATCGAATATACCACCTGAACAGGCACAGGCGCCAACCGAAAGAACCCAGCGGGGCTCGGCCATTTGCTCATATACCTGGCGTAAAACCGGCGCCATTTTTTTTGAAATGGTACCCATAACCATCAGCATATCGGCCTGTCGGGGAGAAAAGCTAAGGCGTTCACAGCCAAAACGGGCTAAATCGTAACCCGATGCTGCTGTAGCCATAAATTCAATACCGCAACAGGAAGTAGCGAAGGGAAGGGGCCATAATGATTTTGAACGTGCAAGGCCAACAACCTTATCTAACGAAGTGGCAAAGAAACCCTCGCCTGCAAAGCCAGCGGGTGCTTCTACCATTTTAACATTTTCAGCCATCTTATCTATATTTTGTTACCTCAAAGATAGGTAACACTTTTAACCTTGCTTTATATAATAACAACTGTTGGCACTAATCCCACTCCAAAGCGCCTTTCTTTAATACATAAAAGAAACCTACCAGTAATAATCCCATAAACATCACCATTTTCCAAAGGCCGTCAAAGCCAAAGTCGCGGAAGTTTACGGCCCATGGGTAAAGAAATATTACTTCCACATCAAACAAAACAAAAAGTATGGCTACCAGGAAATACTTTACTGAAAAGGGGATACGGGCATTGCCATACTGCTTTATGCCACACTCAAAATTGACATCCTTGTTTTTGGAATGACGTTTTGGCCCTACATAATGCGAAAGACCAATAACGAAGAACACAAAAACCGTTACGAATACCAGTTGAAGAAGAATAGGAATGAAATCTAAATTGCTGCTGGTCATAATGCACTTGTTAAACGGAGGCAAAATTAACGTTCTGCGCTACATTTGGAATGAATTTGCTAACAAATAATTGTGATTATAATCAAGGTCGGTTACAATGAGAGAAGAGAAATTAACCACTCCCGATTGCTATCGGGAGGCACTAAGGGCACAAAGAACCACTAAGAAATGCAATTAATACATTTTCATCGCAAAGGCGCTAAGGGAGCAAAGAAATAATAAGAAATAAGGTTTAAAACCAACCGATTTATATAAAGTCCAACTGCATGTCAAATAAATCTTAATGCAACTTAGTGCTCTTAGTGCCTCCCGATAGCTATCGCATTTGCNNAGGAGCCGCCTTGACACTGTAAGCATATCCGGCACATTATAACGTAGGCCCAGACGTAACAATACCAATGGTTACAGGTGCTTTCTGCTACAGTTGGGTTGACGCACATGCGACAGCTATCGGGAGAGTGGTAAACTACTTTTTACTTACGGCTGCACCCCAGCTACTTCTACCAGAAACTTCTCATCTAAGGCACCCAGTTCGGTGGCTACTTTATTGCTTAGTTTTAATATTACCTCTTTACTGGCATCGGATGCAGGAACGCGGCCTACCACTTTTACGTACACCGTCTTTTTGTTCATCATATTGGTAACCTTAATGATGGAACCGGTTTCGGCACCATTATAAAGGGCCAGGTACGGATTGCCGGAGGTGTTATCTTCTAAAAAATTAGCGGCACCACGGGTTTTGCTTACCTTATAACCATGCGATGCATATTGATTGAACAGCCCGGGATATTCAGACGAGCTGGATGTATTGCTCCTTAATGAGAAGCTTGCACTCTCAGACACACCTGCGGGCTTACTATTTATAACGGGTTGATCACTGTTAACTATGGCTAACGCAGCTTCCGTTTCGGCACTTGCAAGGACGGTCCTGTTCTTGCTGTCTTCATCTTTATAAGGGGTCTCTGGTGTTGAAGGCACGGCTACAGTTGCGCTTGGCTTTTTGACCGAGGTGTGATAAATGGTATCCGTGTTATGCTCGCTCATGGCCATTGTTTTATTGCCGGGTATAGTAAGCTTCTGCCCCGGCTTTATACTGGCTTTGGCACCCAGCGCCGGGTTGGCTTTTACAAGGTCTTTTACCTTTACACCATACATCCGCGAGATGGACGATAGTGTTTCGCCCTTTTTAACCACGTGCTTATTTTCGCGGTCAGGGGTGGCCATGGCAGTAAGAACAACCATAACCGATAGTAAGCAAACAAAAAGAGCCTTCTTCATTATATAAAGTTTTATTTTCACCCCACAAAGGTATTACCGCCACAAGGCAACTATGAGCAGAACTCACCACATACTAACAACCATTTGCCTTGTTCTGTTTACTATTATAAACAGTTATTCACAACAAAAAATTGTGTACCGCTTCGAAATTCACCAGGAAATAGGCCCTGCCATGAACAGGCTTACGCAAAAAGCCATAGCCGAAGCCGAAAAAAGGAAGGCTTCTTTTATAATGGTAGATATGGACACCTACGGCGGAACCATTGATGATGCCGACCAGATACGCACCGCCCTGCTAAGGACTAAAATACCCACCCTTGTATTTATAAGGAACAACGCCGCATCGGCCGGGGCGCTTATTTCAATTGCCTGCGACTCTATTTATATGTCGCCGGGCTCAACCATCGGGGCGGCCTGTGTGGTTAACCAGGAGGGGCAGTTGATGCCCGAAAAGTATCAGAGCTACATGCGCAAAAAAATGCGGGCCACGGCAGAAGAAACCGGCAGAAATCCGCTGATAGCGGAAGGCATGGCCGATGAAAAGCTTGTAATTGACAGCATTAAGCAAAAGGGAAAAATAGTAACCTTTACCGTTAAAGAGGCCCTTAAATACGGTTATTGCAATGGTGAAGTGGAGAAGCCCGAAGAGATTCTGACCAAACTAAGAGGCGGCCCCTATGTAATAGAAGACCACGAAAGCACCCTGGCTGAAAAAGCGGTTTTATGGCTGATTAACCCCGCCATTTCGGGTTTGCTGCTGCTGGTTATTTTTGGGGGTATTTACCTGGAATTTAAAGCGCCGGGCACGTTTTTACCTATTGGCTTATCGCTGGTGGGGGCGGTGCTTTACTTTGCCCCTTTATACCTGGAAGGCCTTGCAGCCAACTGGGAGATAGCGCTATTTGCCGTAGGTATTATCCTGATAATCATTGAGATATTTGTTACTCCGGGCTCCTTTATAATAGGCGCGGCGGGGATACTGTTTACCATTACCGGCCTCGCCCTGGCTTTAGTTAGAAACATTGATTTTGACTTTACATTTGTGCCGCACGGGGCATTGTCGTTTGCTTTTTTAATGGTGGCGGTGGCAATGGCCATACCGCTTATATTGCTGGTAGCTTTTGGCAAAAGCCTGTTCGATTCACCGTTTTTTAAGAAGGTAAGCGATGTGGGCGAACTGAAACACAGCCATGGATATTCTATTAAAGATAATTCTTTACAAGCGTTGATAGGCGCCTCAGGTTCAGCACTTACTAATTTAAGACCATCAGGAAGAATTGAAATAAACGGGGAGCCTTATAACTCGGTAACCGATGGGGGGTTTATTGAAAAAGGCGAGCAAGTGAAAGTGATTAATGTGCATAATACGCAGTTGGTGGTAACCAAAGCGTGAGAAACAGCCAATTCATATCGCACAGAGAATAAATACAGAGAAATGCGAAAACCATTGTTTGTATTTCTCGGCTGTTAAACTCCGTGCGAAATGAATTTTAGATATTTGTTAAAACGACCACTCCCAATATGAAAATCACCGGCATAATCCCCGCCCGCTACGCCTCTACCCGCTTTCCCGGAAAGCCGTTGGTGGATATTGAGGGCAAAACCATGATACGCAGGGTTTACGAGCAGGCCCTGAAAGCCAAAACCCTCAGCGATGTAATAGTTGCCACCGACGACGAGCGCATTTTTAAAGAAATTGAACGCTTTGGCGGCAAGGTAATGATGACCAGCCAGACCCACCAAAACGGCACCGAACGCTGCGCTGAGGTAGCCGCCAAACTGGATGCCGATGTAATAATAAACATACAGGGAGACGAGCCTTTTATCCAACCCGAGCAGATAGACCTGCTGGCCAATGTGTTTAAGGTAAAGCTTGAAGCGCCTTCTATTGCCACCCTTATTAAGGAACATCCGTTTCATGTATTTGATGAAACCCTTACTAATCCTGCAAGAATTAAAGTGGTGGTTAACAATAACTTAGAGGCCTTGTATTTTAGCAGAGCTACAATACCATTTCTGCGCGATTCAAGTAAAGCTTTAAGCACCACTTTTTATAAGCACATTGGCATTTATGGCTTCCGTAAAGAGGTTTTACTGCAACTGGTAAAACTGCCACCCAGCCACCTCGAACTGGCCGAAAGCCTGGAGCAACTGCGCTGGCTGGAGAACGGGTATAAGATTCAATGCGCCATTACCGATATGGAATCGGCGAGTGTGGATGTGCCGGAGGATTTGGAGGGGTTGAGGGAGGATTAAGCACTATCCTCGTATTTGACAAAAAGACCCTTCTAAATGACCTTCCTGACCGAGTCTCCCAACCTTCGGAAGGGAGACTTGGCTGAGAAAGAAAAAACACACAAACTTCCTCGCAGAGTCTCCCCTTTCCGGCTCTGCGGAATGGGGGAATACTCTGCGTATTGGGCCTGTCTTAACGCAGAGTCCCCAACCTNNAGACTCTGCGAGGAAGGTCTTTTCTTCGATACCGTAAATTTTTCTTTGCTCCAAGGGCCGTTAATCGACATGAAAGGGCATTTTTATTTACTAATTATTTTAGTAAATTTGCCCATCCGTAGTTAGACCATTAGTAGCAGTTATTTCTCCAAAACATATTGTAAATCCGCCATGGCCAACCTAAACAACAGGGTTCAGGCGTTTTGGCTTATTCTATTTTATCAACCCCAAACCCCTTATTTACTATGAGTTCAAAGTATGTTCAGTTTCCGCTGTTTATGGTCAAAGATTTTTTTGCTCATCCTTACAAAACTGCTGATGAAATCATGTCGTATGGTACATGCCATTATGCGGAGCGGATTTCCTGCACGCCAGGGGAGGCAGCTTTTTACATACTTGAACATGTGCAACAAATCAAGCTCGGTTATAAAATAGATGAATACCTGCTTAATTGTGGCAACAAAATAATTAATGAGTTTCATTACGTAGCTTACCTGTTTTGTTACCCCGAGATTACCCACGTTGAAATAAATGAAATGTTAGGGTTGTTTGAAGCTGACCCTGATTTTGAGGAAAAAGCTTTACAATACATGCGGGTAGGAAAGGCCATGGAAGAACTGGGACTAAGCGGAGGCCACGACCGCACTATCAGAGAAGGTAATAGATTAAAAAACCTGATACCCAAAAAAGAGCCCATGCCCATGGTAAGTATCCAACACTTATTTGACTATAGAAAACATGACAAAAGCGAATTTGAAATTGCGCAGTTGCTTGCCTACCTGGCTATACGGTCTATTTTAGGGGTAAAGCCTTATGTAAGAACCAACAAAGCCCTTATTTTAAGCCGCACGTTTGGGTATTCTAAAAAGTTACCTGCAGACGTTGAACGCACCCCGTTACAAAAAAAGTATGCCACGCGCTACCACATGGACAAAGTTTTAAGCCAGCTTGAATTTAACTGGGGCGTAAAAATTTACGGCCACCACATGCGCGGGTTTTATGTAACCGCAGGCTCAAAAATGACTTTGGACGAACTGGCCATTAAAGCTGAGGCAAGCAAGAAAAAGAACCTGCTGGCCGACCTGAAAAACCGCAAGGCTACAGCCAGAAACAGGGCAGAGCAACAACTTAACAACAACATTACCACACCAACAACCACAGCATCTTAATAAAGGTATTAATAAAGGTTCTAATAAAGATATTAATAAAGGGTGGGTCTAATAAAGCAGTTAGAGAACACGCGCAATACTGTTGTTTTAATGTATGAATACAAACAGCGGGTGCCGCCGCCGCCGCGAAAAATTTGTGATTCAAAAACGCTCATTTTTTTTCATTAATTTTGAAGTATGTCAATTACTGAAGTAAGAAGCCGGTTTCATGCACTTATAGATGAAGTAGAAAATCCTTCACTTTTGCAGCGCTTTTTTGAAGTTATGCAAACCAGCGCCAAATCACCTAACGCCGGTTTATGGAATACTCTATCTGAACATGACCAACAGGAAGTAATAGCGGCTTACGAAGAAAGTATGGATGAAAAAAATCTTGTCTCAGACAAGGCAGTAATGGGTAAGCATAAAAATGACTAAAGAAATAAAGTGGACGAGAACCGCCGCTAAAAACGAGTTAAAATTTAAACCTCAAACGCCTCACGGGGAACGCGGCTTTGGCGAATAATAGACAATAAAGTTCCGATTTTAATTTCTGAATGATTAGGTACAGGCACCGTAATGGTTATAGTTTCCAATTTACGCTGCATAATGATATGGCTTCCCTTTTGCTTACAATTGCAAACCCATGTTTTTCCAAAATACGACAAACCTCAATACCTGAAAGAACAGAGAGCTTACTCATGCAGCACGAATAACCTCAAACTGAGTAATAAATAAATCTGTGTGTAACCGCTGTTTAATTTCTTCGCCATCAGCACATTCCAGAAATAGTTCTACCGCCTCCTTTAAATTAGCTTTTGCTTCTTCAACCGTAGCACCCTGGCTGGCGATATCAAGTTCAGGGCACAAAGCAACGTACTGGTCTCCTTCTCTTTCCAGTATGGCAGTAAATCTTTCGCTTTTCATGGTATAACGTTGTTTATAAATGTACGCAAAAATCTGAAGCTATCTGAAGCTTAATATACAAACTTCCCATACTCCCCGACACATTAAATGGTCTACATTATCTGTTTGAAAGCTTTTGCCGAAGCTTAAAGTTTTCCATTGCTTTTTTTAAATCACGGAGATACTTTTGTTTGTCATTCAAAAAGTCTTCAGTAAGCTCACTCCTAACCTGGCGCATAAATTCAACTGCGTGAAATTCTTTTTCGGGCTGTTTACTCTTCTCCATAAGTCACTTCTTTAGGTGTGCGGATATCAATAGTGGAATAACCAAATTTCAAATTGATTGAGTTGTATTGTCTTATACGAAAAAAATTAACCATGTGTTTAAAATTCCAACTTACCAAACTATCAGCTTTAAGAACACCTGCAATAGCTATGTGCTGAGCATCCGAATAAAATTTGGGAGTTAAAACACCCTCTTTAATATACTTGTCAGCAAGAGCAAATTGCTCATCAGTAATAGTTACAACTTCCATAAAATTAGCCGGGATGGTCCCCGGCAAATCCCTTACAAAATCAGGTGCCTTTTGTAGTTCAGCAATTGTTACATCGGATAAAATTATAGTGAATTTACCTGTTTTTGCCTGCTCAAAGAACGGAATAGTCCATTCAGAAAACTCAACATCATAATAACCACCCCAAACTGAGGTATCCACGTAAAACTTCATCTAACGAATTTAATTCATTTTAACCAATATCGCAAGGTTCTTTCCTACATATACACAAACCTCCCATACTCCCCCTCAACAACCACCTCATTCTTCTCCGCAGCCTCCACATGCCCAATAACCTCGCCGGCAACGCCGAAAGATTGGGCTATGTCAATATTCATGGAGGCGTATTGTGGTTCCACATAAATCTCTAAACGGGTGCCGCAGTTGAGTACTTTAAACATCTCTTTCCAACTGGTGCCTGATTCGCTTTGAATGAGTTTGAAGATGGGTGGCACAGGCAAAAGCCTGGTTTTAACTATGCGCAGGTTTTCGATATAGTGCAGCACCTTGGTGTGCGCGCCACCGGTGCAGTTAACAATGCCGTTTATTTTACCGGGTAGTTCTTCCAGTATCTTTTTAATAATGGGGGTATACGTACGGGTGGGCGATAGCAGGGCTTTGCCTATGTTTAGTGGCGTTCCCTCCAATGGGTTTGTAAGCTTTTTAGAGCCGCTATAAACGAGGGTTTTGTCTATTATGGCGTCATAGCTTTCGGGGTATCTATCGGCGTAAAAACGGCTTAAAACATCGTGGCGGGCAGAGGTTAAACCGTTGCTGCTGATGCCGCTGTTATATTCTGTTTCGTAAGTGGCCTGTCCGTAGCTGGCAAGGCCTACAATTACGTTTCCGGGTTTTATGTTTTGGGTTAAAACCAGTTTGTCTTTTTTAAGGCGCACAGTCATGGTGGCGTCTACGGTGGTGGTGCGGACGCAGTCGCCAAGGTCGGCGGTCTCCCCTCCCATCAGGTTGATGTGGACATCCAGGGCATTCATTCTTTCAATAAACTCCTGGCCGCCTTTTATAATTTCAGCAATTACCTCGCCGGTTATTAAATGCTTGTTGCGGTTAATGATGGAGGTATATAAAAAGTTATCGGTAGCGCCAATGCAAAGCAGGTCGTCCAGGTTCATTACCATGGCGTCAATAGCTATGCCCTTCCATACCGAAATATCGCCCGTTTCTTTCCAGTACAAATAAGCCAGTATTGATTTGGTGCCCGAGCCGTCAGAGCTCATTACATTGCAATAGCTGTCATCACCCCCTAAGTAATCAGGATATATTTTGCAGAACGCCTTGGGGTAAAGGCCATGGTATAAATCCTTCACCGCCGCATGCACTTCCTCCTTCCCTGCTGAAACTCCTCTTTGTTCGTATTTTTCCATAGTCAATACCGGCCCCACCCATCTGCCTTCGGCATCTTCCCTCCCCGAAAGGGAGGGAAGAGCGTAATGCTTAGTCAGCGGTTTTTATTTTTTAGTTATTCGTAATCATCCGTTTGTCAACTTTACCCTCTAAATCACCGGTATTAAAGCCCTCCCTTTGGGGGAGGGTTTGGAAGGGGCTGCTTTTTTATATTACCTTATACCCCACTGCATCCGCCACCTTCTTCAAACTGCCGTGCAATGCGCGGAACTGGTTAAAGTCCAGTTGCTGCTCGGCATCGCTTTTGGCTACTTTAGGGTTGGGGTGCGTTTCAATCAATAAACCATCTACACCCAGCGCCATACAACTTCTTGCCAAATCAGGCACGCCGTAGGCATAACCAATGGCATGGCTGGGGTCGAGGATGATGGGCAGGTTGGTGTATTCTTTTAACCAGGCTGCGCCACAAAGGTCCAACGTAAAACGGGTTTTGGTTTCAAAGGTGCGTATGCCGCGCTCGCACAAAATCACATTGGGATTGCCGTGCGCCACGACGTACTCGGCGGACATGAGCAATTCCTTGATGGTGGAACTCATGC